>CALJSB010000007.1 GCA_937976305.1 uncultured Acidimicrobiales bacterium | reverse complement strand
GTCGAAGAGGGCTTAGTCGGCGTCGGGATCCTGCTGCTCGGCGTTGGTGTAGTCGCGCCACGAGTCGGCCACGTTGCCACCGACGGGGAAGCCGCCCCCGTCACGCAGCATCTTGGCGGTGTGCATGAGGTTCCAGCTCATGATGGTGGTGTTCTTGTTGGTGAAGTCGCTGTCGTAGCCAGCGGGCACGTCTTCGCCCTCGACGACGTCGCCGTAGCTGGGGCCCGGGCCAACCTCGCCAAGCCAGCCGCAGTCAGCCTGGGGCGGAACGACGTAGCCGATGTGTGACATGGCGTAGAGCACCTCCATCGAGCAGGCCTTCACGCCGTCCTCGTTGCCGGTCACAACGCAGCCGCCAGTCTTGCCGTAGTAGAGGTACTGGCCGTGTTCGTTCCTGTCGCCGCTGTTCGCGTACATGCGCTCGATGGCCAGCGTGGCCAACGACGACTTCACTCCGAGCCAGATGGGAGTGCCGATCACGAGGATGTCGGCCGCCATGATCTTGGCCTGGATGCCGGGCCAGTCGTCGGTGTCGTCACCCAGCGCTGTCGTGTCGGGCACCATCCCGAAGCCGATCTGGTGATCGAGCATGTGGATGAGCTCGACGTCGACACCCTCAGTCGTCATGATTCCCCGCACTCGGTTCAGCAGCTTGCGAGTGTGCGAATCCTTCGAGTCGTGCACGAGCGAGCAGTTGAGGAGGACGGCAGAGATTCCGGAGAACTGAGTCATGGACCGGCACCCTAGATCGCGTTGCAGACTCTTTGCGCTCGACGCCTAACGTGCGACCAAGCCCCGAGGAGTGATTGATGAGCGAACGGCAGATCCACAACGTCAGCAACGGCGAATACACCGTCGAGGTGGTGACGCAGGGGAGCGGCCCGCTCATCTTGTGCATCCACGGATGGCCCGAGCTGTGGTCGTCGTGGCGTCATCAGATGGATCACTTCAGCGACCGTTACACCGTCGCGGCGTTGAACGTGCGGGGTTATGGCGGGTCGTCGAACCCCGCCGACATCGCGGCGTACACCCTGATCGAGCTCGCCAGTGATGCTGCCGCCGTGATCGATGAGTTGGGCGACGGCTCGGCAATCGTGATCGGGCACGACTGGGGAGCACCGATCGCTTGGAATACAGCGCGACTGCACCCGGACAAGGTCTCGGCCGTCTGCGGCATGAGCGTGCCTTACCTGCCGGTCGGGCCAGACAACTCACTCGACATGTGGCGATCGGTCTACACCGAGCAGAACAAGTTCTTCTACCAGGTCTATTTCGACGACAACCGAGGCGGAGCCGAAGCCGAGCTCGGCGCCGACACGGCGAAGAGCTTGCGGATGATCTACTACAGCGCCTCGGGCGATGGGTCAGAAGCCCGCCTCGTTTCGGACAAGCCGGCCGACGCCAAGATGCTCGACGGCCTTGTCGACCCAGATCCGTTCCCGGCCTGGGCCAGCCAGGACGACATTCAGGTCGTCGCCGACGGGATTGATCAGGGTGGGTGGCACGGGCCGCTCAACCGCTACCGAGCCCAGCCTCTCGATGCTTCAGGTCTCGGGCAGATGCCCGACGGCAACCTGCGCCAGCCAGCATCGTTCATCGGCGGTGAGGTCGACCCCGTGCGTTCGTTCATGGAAGGCGTCGACATATTTGATTTCGCGCCGGCTGCATGCGACGACTTCCGGGGCACCACGATCGTCCCGGGCGCCGGTCACTGGGTGCAACAAGAAGCACCCGCTGAGACAAACGCCGCACTCGAAGGTTTCCTCGAAACGCTGTAGCACGCCTCCCAATCGCAACAGCTCTTTGGGGTCAGGTCTCAAACGTTAACAACGCTGTCGTTAACGTTTGAGACCTGACCCCGAGGAGGGGGCGAGGGCGTTGAGGACCAGCGCGTGGAAGTGATGCACGGCGTGCTCGGAGATTTCGGGGCGGTCGGGGATACAGATGAAGCGGCCCTGGTGGTACCCCATCGAGCGCAATCCCTTCTGTACGTTCTCGACCAGCGCCACGTCCTCTGGACCTAACACCTCTTCGAAGTACGTCATGGCCGCCGCAGTTGTCTCGTCGGTGCCCTCACCGGGCTTGGCGTACAGCGTGAAGGTCTGGAGCGTCTCTTCTGGGCCGGTGGGCGTGAACTTGAACACGAAGAGGCCAGCGGTGCCCGGCAGTCGCCCGAGCGACACGTTTGGCCAGGCGAAGATCGATGCGAAATCTTGGGCGCCAGAGGCCACGGCATATGCAGAGTTTTCAGGGCGAGAAGCTCCCGCCTGGATCGACCAGTTCTCGTTCGTCTCGTTGACGTAGGTGTCCATGTCGATCAGATCGACAAACGCCGGATGAGCCGGGTGGCAGTGGTAGCACTCGAGCAGGTTGTCGCCCACGTTCTTCCAATTGGCAGCGATCGTGAATGCGACCTCGCCAACCTTCTCGAGCACCTCGAGATCATCCCAGCGTTCTCGCAACGCAGCCTCGAGCCCCGGGTACGTCTCGGCCATCGGCGCAGGCTCGGTCGACAAATTGACGAAGACGAAACCGCAAAACTCTTCGACGGCAACTGCTGGAAGCTGGAAATCGTCGTAGTCGAACTCGTCCATTCGATCTGACATCCGGGCGCCCTTCAACGCTCCCGTCGAGTCGTATGCCCAAGCGTGATACGGGCAGGTGATGAGCGACGAGATCGTCCCGCTGCCTTCCAACAGTGAGTGGCCCCGATGCATGCACACGTTGAAGAAGGCTCGCAGGTCACCGTCGGCAGATCGGATGACGAAAACCCGCTGATCAGCAATCTCGGCCGTCAGGTACTGACCTGACGTCGCCACCTCCGACCGGTGGCCAACCCATACCCACGACTCCGCAAAGACGGTGCGCTTTTCTCGCTCGAGAATCTCCGGTTCGACGTAGTAGTTCGCCGGCAGGGTGTACGAGCGGGTTGGATCCGCAACGAAACGATCGACGGACCGGTCTGGTCGATGGAACACCTGGCTCATGAAGCAGATCATAGGTCTGCACCGTTGCGAGGGCCGCCCGCCGTTACCAGGGCCGTCCCAGCGCCAAGTTCCAGACCAGCACCGTCGCCCAGTGGATGGCCACCGGTATCCGAAGGGAGCCGGTGCGAAGATACGCATAACCGCACACAAGACCGAGCATCGTCACGATGCCGAGAAATGCAGGGTCGCTGAACATCGACGTGTCGCTCAGACTCAGCGTTGCGGCATTGATCGGGTGGTAGGCCACAAAGATCGCGGTCGAGGCCGCGAGGGCAGCACCCTGCTTCCAGCGAGGAGCGTCGAGCAACGAGCGCGGCATGAGCACGCCGCGGAAGAAGAGCTCCTCGAGCAACGACGGGTACACGATCAGCAGCAACGGAAGAACGACGACCTGCCAGAGTGCGGGCCAGGCGGGGTGCAAGAGCCCCGTCGAAAGCCCAATGCCAACGGCCACCAGCCCGTAGACGCTCGTCAAAACAACAACGTGCAGCGGAACCGGACGGGCTGGTGCTCGAAGCCCGGCGATGGGGTTCTGCTTCAACCATGTGGCGGTACGTCCGATCATGCCTGTGATGATCGTCATCTGGCCGGTTCGGCAGCACCGGGAGAATCCCTCAATCTTCGCTGGGAGTGATTGTCAGCGCGCTTGGCGTGCTCGGTGCGCAGGAATGATCAACCGCACGGGCCGGTTCGATCTGCCATGACGGGTGGATTGCGTCCGACGGTCGGCCGCCTGGTCGAGCTTGAAGAACCGGTCGAACGCGAGCCGATTACCCGTCCCGAGCCGTTCTCCGACCCGGAACCCATCGGCTGGCGTCGGCATCGGACAAAGCTTGCCTGGGCGCCTGCCGTGTTGTTCACCACCGGTTGGGTTGTGTTCGTGTTGATGAACGGTCATTTCGGTCGGGTGACCGACCACTGGCGAACGGCGGTGACGATGGTGTTCGGCAGTTTTGTTGCCGGCTCGACTCCGCAGGGAGGCGGTGCTGTCGCTTTCCCTGTCTTCACCAAGGTGCTCGAGATCCCAGCGGCTGTGGCTCGGTCGTTCTCGCTGTCGATCCAGGCGACAGGGATGGTGGTGGCCTCGCTCTCGATCTTGATTGCCGGCCGCCGTATCGACAAGAAGGCGGTTGGTCTCGGCATCCTCGGCGGCGGCGTCGGATTCCTCGTCGGCCTCACACTGCTCATTGACCGGGCCACGCCCTTCTGGAACTCACGGGTCGCTGACCCTTACGTGAAGGTCACCTTCACGGTTGCCATTGCGTCTCTGGCGATGATCGTGTTCCTGTGCTTTCGAGAAGGGAGCCATGGAAGCGACGGCGTCGGGCAGTGGACACCCCGCGGAACCACTCTGTTCCTCGTGCTGGCGCTGATGGGCGGCTTGTTCACGTCCCTCGCCGGCTCCGGCGTCGACGTCTTCCTCTTCGTCTTCGTTGTGCTGATTGCCGGTGTGCATCCTCGGGTCGGTGTTCCATCGAGCATCATCTCGATGGCCTTTGTGTCGACAATGGGACTCGTCATCCTCGGTCTCATCGACGGCCAGCTGTCGATTGACATCGATGCCGCCGGCGACGTGATTAGGGCCGGTGACACGACGTTTGCCGAGCCCCAGCCCGGGACGCAGTTCGACCTGTTCGGGATCTGGTTGTCCGCCGCCCCGATTGTGGTCTGGGGCGCCCCTTTCGGGGCATGGGTGGCCAGTGTGGTCTCACCTCGAACGCTGATCACCTTCGTTGGTGCGATGGCAGTGTTGGAGGTGTCGACCACGATCTTGTTCCTCGAGGCGTTGCGCACCGACATGGTTTTGGTTGTGTACTTCGCCGTCGGAGTCGTGGTTGCGCTTTGGCTCGTTCGGGCGGCCGGCCGCAACCGGGACTGGCTCGTCGGTCAGAGCTGAGTGTCGGCGCTATCTGCCGTCTCGAGTTCGCTCCGTGTGAAAAGCGAGACCATCGCCAGATCGATCTCGGCAAAGGCCTCGGCTCCGCCCTGTTCGCGATCAATGACACACAGAGCCGTTGACACGATCGCCGTGGGCACGACCTCTTTCTACCGAAGCCGTTCAGGTTTCATCCAACGGCGAGTGCCGCTTCGCGTTCGTCTCTGCCGAGCGCACGCATGGCCAGTGTCCCGATAGCTGGGCCCGGGGCGAGCAGTGCGAAGGCCCAGCCCCACCCTGCAGCGTCGCGAATGACGGGCACGAGGAAGATCGTGAAAACCGTCAGTACGAAACCTGCGGCAAGCTGAACGGTGAGTGCTGTACCGACGTAGGCCTTCGGGCAAGTCTCGGTGACGATGGCAGAGAACTGGGCCGAGTCGGCAACGACCCAAAAGCCCCAGATGAGCCCAGCCCCAATGACGACTGGTGCCGGTGCATCAACGAGGAAGCCGGTCACGAGGGCAAGGAGGCCCGATGCCTTCATGGCCTGAGCCGCGGCATCGGACCGGGATCGCCGGTCGCTCACCAAACCGGCATAGACCGACCCACCGGCACCGGCTCCCATGACGACGAACGTGACGAAGCTCGCCTGGCGGTCGTTTCCGAGCACGTCGCTGTAGAACGCAGCGATCCACGCCCACATGGCAAACAGCTCCCACATGTGGCCGAAGTATCCGATGCTGGCCAGCCGGAACTTTCGATCTTGCATGATCGTTCGAATCTGACTGGGGTCGAACGGCGCCGAGGCAATGCCGTGAGGCCCTGGCTGTCCAAAGACGACAGCCACGGTGCCTCCGAGAAGCGTTAAGAACGAGGTGCCGAGCATCGTGAGCTGCCAGTCGACGCCACCCAAGCCGTTCAAGAAGTGGGGGAGGGCAGAGCCAACGGTCAGTGCGCCGATCATGACGCCCAACGCAAGCCCGCGTCCCTTGATGAACCAGGCTGACATCGCCTTCAGTGCTGGCGGATAGACGGCAGCGAGAAATGCTCCGGTGAGGAATCGCAGAATGGCGGCCGACCAGTAGTTGTCGAAAACCACGATCAATCCGTTGGCTACTGCCGCCCCGAGTGACCCGTAGAAGATGAGACGCAGCGGCGGGATCCGGTCGGCGATGTTGGTTGCGGAGGTAGTCAACGCGCCAGCAACGAATCCGATCTGCACGAGAATCGTCAGCCAACTGGCCTGCGCGCTCGAAAGTTCCCAGACGGTCCGCAACTGACCGAGGACGGCGGCGGTCGAGAACCACGTCGACATCGAGAAGACCAGCGCAGCAGCCAACAGCTGCAATTGTCGACGCTGGTCGAATTCCATGCGTGTCAGAACGACAGGTGCGGGTGGATCATTCCCCGATCACTCCGACATGATGCCGAATTCCACGAGGTGGGTGCGGAACAACTCGATCCCCATGAATGTGCGAGCAGTCATGCCTAGCTCGATGGCGCCTGAGAGATTCGACGGCGAATCATCGGTGAAGAACACCTCGCTGGGTTCAACTCCGAGGTGTCCGCAAACGTACTGAAAGATGCGTCGCTCTGGCTTCGCGTATCCGATCTCGGCTGAGTTGAAGATGTGGTCAAAGTGATCGACCAAGCCCAGCGCCAACAGCTCTGTAGGGATGGTGTCTGACCCGTTCGTGAGAAGGGCGACAACTCGTCCTGCGGCACGCAAACGGTCAACCTCAGCGATCATCGGCACATCGACCTTGCCTCGGTCAGAGATCCACGCGGCAGCAGCCTCAGGCGAGCCGACGGCAGTGCCAATCTGCTTTGTCCAAACGGCTCTCGTGATCTCGCCCGTGACGAGCGGGGTCATGAGCTCGGGACTGAACGCGACCTCGTGCAGGATTCCGTCGCGGAGCCCGTAGTGGGCCTCGACAGCTGATCGGTGATTGGGGTCGAAGTGCCTCATGACGCCATCGAGATCAAGCACCACGGTGGTCAATCCGGAATCGTGCGGCAAGGCGTCATCGGCTTTCACAGCCCCAGTATCCAACACAGACGAAATCGGACGACGGATCACGCCGATGATGCGTACTGTTCAGGGAATGGAACGACCCCCGGCCCCCTCCATCGCGCTCGCCCCTGACGAAGGCACGGCCCTCCGAGAGTTCCTCGACTTCTATCGGGCCGCACTTGTCGATCGCTGCTTTGGGCTCACCGAGGATCAGCTGCGAGCGACTCCGCTCCCGACATCTTTGAGCCTCGCACGACTTGTCGGGCACATGGCTTGGGTCGAGCAGTATTGGTTTGTCGAGCGTTTCGGGGGAGACGACCCTTTGTCCTATGTGGCCGAACTCGACTGGAAGAGCGACCGGGATGCCGAGATGACTCTGGCCGAGTCCTGGGACCGAGAGCACCTGTTCTCCGTTTTCGATCAGGCGGTCGCGGAGTCTCGGCAGCGAGCTGCGGCAGCCGAGCTCGACGATCTCAGCGTTCGAACCGATCAATCTGGCGCCCACTGGAACTTGAGGTGGATTCTCGTTCACATGATCGAGGAGTACGCCCGGCACTGCGGCCACGCCGATCTCATTCGAGAGGCCATCGATGGGGACGTGCTCTAGGCCAGCGCTGCCGTGGTAGACAAAGCGTTGTGCTGACCGCCACCCAACTGAGCGAGCTCGATGGCGCCGTTCAGCTCGCGCTCGAGCGTCGCGATAACAGCGGCCTGAATGTGATTGGGTTTGGCGAGATATCGGTCGCGCTGGGCTTCCCGCTGCGAGATCCACTCTTTGTGTGCAAGCCAACAGCGCCGTCAACCCAGGCGGAGCTCGATGCGTTTGGCCGCCTTCTCGCTGACTACATCGACGCCCTCGACGGCCTCGGGGCCAAAGGGGTCGACACGTCGCTGATGGTCATCGATCGAGGCAGCTACAACGTCGGTTATCAAGTCCAGCCTCTTCTGCCCAAAGAGACGCTTGGCGACCAGGTGCTTGCGAGGGATGAACCCGATGCCGAGCATCCCTTCCTGATTGAGCTTGCTGCGATCATTGCCCGTACGAACAGCAGGGTCAGTGTTGATGCGCAGGTCACGAACTGGTCGTGGGACGGGCAAGTTGCGACGATGCTCGACTTGGGAACCCCGTTCATGTGGGATGAAAACGGCGAGATGCTCTTCGATTCCGGGCCGATCTTTGCCTCTGTGCCGGCTCCCGTCCGAAGCCTCGCGAGAAAGGACATTCTCAGTCTGGCTGAACGGTGGAAAGAGCCAAGGGGCGTGGCCGCTGACGTGGTTGCGAATCTGATCAGGGTCGACCTCGAGGCATGGGTGCCACCGGCGTTGTCGACGTTCAACAGGGTGCTCGCTCCGGCGGAGCCGCTGAACGAGATGGAGGCCCGGGCCAGTCTGGCCGAAGACGTGAAGGCATTCCCTCGGCTCAAGAAGTTGCAGCAGTTGCAGCGATTCTGGGTCGAGTCGGTGCGCCGTCAGCGGTATGAGTTCTTCGTTCAGCCATCGACGCTGGTTGACGCGGCGGGCTCCTGAGCCTGCGGCTGTTTCCTGAGCCTGCGGCTGTTTCCTGAGCCTCCGGCTTTGCGGAGCTGAAGGAATCAACCCGTCTATGTGTCAGTTTCTGGCAAACAGGACAATGCCGCCCCTCTAAGGTCGGCACATGGCCGGTCAACCAGCCGACGCACCGGGCGATGAACTCGGTCTCGACAAGAGCAGAGTCGTCGTCGTCGAACACGATGCTCGCTGGGCCGCTCGCTTTGACGAAACCAAGGCACAGCTCGCCGCTGCGCTGACGCCACTCGAGGTCGACGCCGAAATCGCCCATGTTGGTTCGACAGCCGTGCCGCACTTGCGGGCCAAGCCGGTGCTCGACATTGCCGTCGGACTCGGCAGCCCGGTCGAGACGACGGAACTCTCGAACGCGCTTCTCGAGGTGTCGTTTGTGTTCCAAGACGATCTCGGCGACTACGGCGGCCGCTTCTACACGCGCGAGCCGGTTGCCGGCTCTTCGGATGCACATATTCATGTTGTCAGCCGGAACAACTTCCAGTGGCCGTGCTACTTGATGTTTCGCGACGAATTGCGAACCAATGAGCAGTTGCGAGCTGAGTACGGAACTCTCAAGACACGCCTCGCCGTAGCGTTTCGTCGAGATCGTCCCGGGTACAGCAAAGCCAAGTCGGAGTTTGTTTTCTCAACGGTGTCCGGCCTCGCGGCAGAGCAAGGCATCGACGTTCCCCGGCACTGATCTTGATCGGCCTTGCGGTCTTGTGAGCCGATCCTCGAGGTCAATTGACCTGGGGCGAGCCGAGCCCGAATAGGATCACCTGCGATGAAGTTGATCAGGTCTGTCGTGAACGGTGTTGGGTCTGTCGTTCGGGGATTCCTTTGGCCAGCCCGGACGGCGAAGTCGAAGCGAACCGCCTCGAAGGAACGCAAGGTTTTTAAGCGTGAGGCCAAGGAGTCGGAGCGTTTCGGCAAGTTGAGCCCCAGGTTGCAGAGGGAAGTAGCAAAGACGCGCACGCGGCTCTCTGATTGACGATGTTGTGCTGATCGACGTCTGTGCCGACAGCGACGTGGGTCGATCGGCTCATAACGTTGGTCCTCACTACGGCCGATATCAAACACATGGCTGAACTCATCGATCAGGCTGACTCTCGGCGTCCGGCCGAAGTGCCGCGCATGGGTGAGCGCTACGAAATCGATGGTCTCCTTGCCACGTGGTTCATTCCGAAGTCGTTTGGTCGCACGTCAGCAACGAAGGTTCGTCTGCTCGACGTCTCCGTCGCCGGTGCGCTTGTCGAAGCTCCGCTGAGCAAGCATCTTCAGGTTGGTTCGCGCATCACGTGGGAGCTGAATGGTCTCCGCGGTGCGATCGAAATCCGCAACGTGCGCGAGGTTGATGGCATCGGCCACTACGGGGTCTCGTATTTCAGTCTCAGTAGCGAGCTTGGCGAGCTGATCAACAAGGTCGTCAAGAAGGTCAAACAAAGCCACTCTGAGACTCGCTGACCAGCACTCAGTCGCTGCGACCGGAACCGAAGAGCTCTTCTCCTTGGGTCTGATTGCTGTCGATACGCGGTCTGGCGCCAACCTACGTTTGCCTGTGTAGAGGCGATAGGCGTGGGAGCTGGCGGGTTCGATGTTGCGTGCGGTGGTTGGCGTTGCGGCGATGTGGGCCGCCGTGGCCATGCTGGTCGTCGGGGCCGGTGAGTCGGCCTTTGCCATGTTGGCTGGTGTCGCGGGTCTTGATGCAGATTCGCACCTTGTTGATGACGCTGCAGATCGTCCAACAACGGTGAACGAGATCGCCGCGCTGGCCCGGGAAGGAACGCTACGAGTCTCGGGCCGTACCTGCGCTGGCCAGATGCTGGGCAGCGGCTTCGTTTTGCAAGGTCTGATGCTCACCAATCGGCACTTGGTGGAAGGTGCAACCGAGTTCAAGGTCGACAACCCATCAGCCCCTTCGGGGCCGATTCCAGCGACGCTCACCGCGATCCATCGCCGGGCTTCAGAACTCGATCTCGTCAGTGCTGCACCAGTCGGAGCCGAGATTCTGGTTGCGGCCGACGAGAACCCCGAGGTTGGCGACCTCATCTACGTGGCTGGCCACGCCGGCGGAGGCGAGACCCTCGTCGTCGCGGGCAGCGTTCATCTGTTCGACACGGGAAGCCCGTGGGGGTACGGCGGGGAGGTCATGCTCCTCGACGTTGCAACGACGGGTGGGTTCAGTGGAGGACCGGTGCTCGACGAAGAAGGACGCGTGGTTGGCATGCTTCAAGGGTTTTCGCCGACTCTCGATCTCACCATCGCGATTCCGGTCGAGAGCCTGTCGACGTGGGTGTCGGGAAGCGGATCGGCTGTACGAGCGGATTGTGGGTAGAACCCACTCCAGAAGCGACTATTTGTCGCTTTCAGCCGGGCAGAAGTTCTCATCTCAAGGGCGGCCGGACTGGGCCGTTATACAACTATGGTCAATCGTGTAGGCGGGGTGCTTCTGGTTTCAGAAGCGAAATTCGAAAGCCTGGGAGGGCTCAGAGTTTGGAACGCAACCTGGGGTCGTCGCCCCACACATCATCGTCGGCCAAAGGCGGAGTCGACTCGATGACATCTTCAGAGAACAGAGGCCTTGGGCGCGGCCTTGCCGGGATTCTGGGAGACGCCTTTTCGGCTCGTCCAGGCTACGGCGTCAACGAACTGCTCGGTGGAGAAAAGGCCCGCAACTCACCGCTCGTCCGCGAGATGGTGACGCAGCTTGCGCTGCGGTCGATCGCCGACGGTTTCGACGCTGATGGCGTCGTCTTGGTCCGTCGCGATGGCGAGGGTGAACTGGCCGCGGTCACCTCACAACTCCCATCTTCGTGGGACGGCTTCGACACGATCTCGTTTGAGGTGGCCGGACGTCTCTGGCACAAGCTCGATGACGACGCTCACGGCTACGAGCAGATCGAACTCGGCGAGAACTCTGTGCTGCTCTGTCACGACGCCACCTCCGAGGGGAGCATCGCTGCGGCAGTCGTTCGGTCACAGGCCTTCGACCACAACGAGAGCCAGACAGTCGCCGATTTGGTTCGCTCGGTAGGGTCCGCTCTGAGTGGCGATGCGGTACTCCCGGCTGAGGAGTCGGTCCGAGTTCTCACCCAGGAATCTCGAGACGGTGTTTTGGCCGATATTCGGCTGACCCGTGCTGGTGATCGGCGCGATGCAGCGTCGGTCGCCGAAACTTCTGAGTTGGCTGTTGCCCGAGCGGCATCGGAACTCTGCGACGAACAGTTGATCGTCGAATTCGCCGGAGCCACAAAGGTCGACGGGTTCAGCGTCACGATCGTTGTTGTACGTCGTCACGACGGCGGCCCACTCTTCGGGCTTGCGGTCACGGAAGAGGGCGCGACGAACGGCCCAGCAATCGCAGTGTTTTCCGCCGCTCGAGTCATCGGTGTTGACCCCTTCTCAGGCGCTTCGGCCCACCAGGGATCGCTTCCAATCGACCGCTGATCGCGCCAACGGGATGACATCGAGGAACTCCGCTACGTGGTGACCCGTGTTCGGTCGGTGATGTGAGTAGCATCTGGGGCTGTGATTCTTCTCCGTTTGGTCAAACGTCTCGCGTCCCTCGGGCTCGTGCTCGTCGCCGTGGCATCAGTCGCTGCGGTTGCCGCAATCACCACCATTCCCCAGGTCGCAGACGCAATTACCGCCAATGAGGGCGAGGCCGATGATCTGGCACTGATCGAGTTGGGCCAGCGGTCATCAATGTTCGCCAGCGACGGCAAGTTCTTGACGTTCCTCGTCGAGGAGCAAAACCGTGAGCTCGTCACGCTCGACGAGATCCCTCAGGAAGTGATCGACGCTGTTCTCGCCGTCGAGGATGACGAGTTCTACGCCCACAACGGCGTGAACTTCCGAGCGGTCTTCCGGGCGCTCGTCGAGAACATCAACGCTGGAGGCATCGAGCAGGGCGGTTCGACGATCACGCAGCAGCTGGTCAAGAACGCAGTTCTGGCCGATTCGTCACAGAACCTCGACCGCAAGAGCACCGAGGCGTTCTACGCGCTGCGCCTCGAACGTCAGCTCACCAAGGATGAAATCCTTGAGCGCTACATGAACACCGTCTACTTCGGTGCTGGCGCCTACGGCGTCCAGGCTGCGGCGGAGACCTACTTCGGTTACGAAGATGTCAGCGAGATGAGCTGGGATGAAGCAGCCTTGCTTGCCGGGCTCATCCGGCTGCCGTCACGGTACGACCCAACCATCAACGCTGATGAAGCCCGCAACCGGCGAGCGACGGTCGCTGATGTGCTCGTGGCTGGAGGTCACATCACCGAAGAAGAGGGTGAAGAGATCAAGCGAGCTCCGCTGCCGGCCGAGCGCCAAGAGCCCTTCGATACACGGCCGACCGACTACTTCGTCGAAGAAGCGCTCAACGAGCTTCTGACAAATCCGAACATTCCGATCGGCGACATCGGTCCGGATCGATTCCGCAACGTCTACTTCGGTGGTCTCGAGATTACGACCACGTTCGATCCGGCGGCCCAAGAAATGGCGCTTGCTGCTCGCGAAGAAATCCTGCCGGTTGATGAACGCGGATTCACGATCGCCATTGCCGCGGTCGACACCCACACGTCGGCCGTCAGGGCAATGGTGGGTGGCCCGGAGTTTGCTCGTGAGCAGTTCAACCTCACGACCGACGGCCTGCGTCAGCCTGGTTCGTCAATGAAGACCTTCGTGCTCGCTGCACTCTTCGAAGCGGGCTACACGCCGAGAGACACCATCCGCGGCGACAGCCCCTGCTCATTCGACAACCCCGGCGGCTTCCCGAACCCCTATGAGGTCAAGGGCGGCGGTGGTGGCGTGCAGTCCGTCGCGTCGGTCACCCGCTCTTCGAATAACTGCGCCTTCGTTCGTCTGGGCCAGGTCATCGGCAACGAGGAAGTCATCAACGTGTCGGAACGGCTCGGCCTCTCGACCTTCGCTGGTCCGACGGACGCCGTGTTGTCCTTGCCGCTCGGTGCCAAGGAAGTCCACCCGCTCGAGATGGCAGTTGCCTACGCAGCAATGGGTAACGACGGCATCTTCAACGAGGCGTACTACATCGAGAAGATCGTTGATCGCAATGGCGAAACGATTTATGAGCATCGGCCCAACGGGCGTCGTGCCATCTCGACCCAGAGCGCTCGGATGATCTCTGAGACCCTCGCCAGCAACGTGCGCGCCGGCACCGGTCGTAGCGCCAGCCTTGCCTCGATCGGCCACGAGGCCGGCGGTAAGACGGGCACCACACAGAACTTCGAAGATGCATGGTTTGTCGGTTACACCGATCACCTCGCTACCGCTGTGTGGATGGGCCACCCCGATGAGAAGATCTCGATGCGAAACGTGCCGGGGTGGGGCAACATGTTCGGTGGCAAGGTTCCAGCGGCGGTGTTTGGTCACTTCAATCTCGCCTATCACGCCGATCTCGAACCCCGCGACTTCCCCGAACCTGAGAGCTACGGAGGCGGCCGCTACCTCAAGGTGCCAGGCGAGATCGACTTCTGTAACGCCGGCGATCGAGGCAGCTCGACTCGTAACACCCAGCTCGTCGATTCTGACAATGATGGCGAAGCAGATTGTTTCCGAACGGTCACGACGGCGCCGCCAACGACAGTGCTGCTCGATGCCGACGGCAACCCGGTTCCGCTCGACGCCGATGGCAACCCCATCACGACGGTGGCGCCGCCGACCACAGCAGCCCCAGCAGGCAACCCGCCAGCCACGACCGCACCACCAGCCACGACCGCACCACCAGCTACCACGGCTCCGCCAGCTACCACGGCTCCGCCGGCCACGACGGCACCGCCGACGGCACCCCCGTCAAGCTGATGGCAACCGAGGCCTACGATCAACTACTGGGTATTCAAGACCTCGACGTTCACATCACCCAGCTCGAGCATCGCTACGCCCACAACCCCGCTCGCGACGCTGTTGCAGAGGTCGAGTCGCAGATCGCGGTCAACGACGCGGCGACGGCAAAGGTCGTCGACCAGCAAAGAGAGCTCGATGCTCGTCAGAAAGTGCTCGACGATGAGGTCGCAGCGATTGAGAAACGTCGCTCGGAGATCGACGCCAAGCTGTACGACGGTTCAGTCAGCGCAACGAAGGACCTGCTGGCGCTCCAAGAAGAGGCAGCGATGCTTCTGGACCGCCAACGAGGTGTCGAAGATGTCGAGATCGAGGTGATGGAGCTGCTTGAGCCAGTTCTCGCCGAGCTGAACACCAACATTGATGCCAAGGCGAAGCTTCTCAACACGCTCGAAGAACGCAATGCTGATCTCGAACGCGAACTCGCTGATGTGGAGTCCCAGCTGGCAGACACGGTGGCGAAGCGAGAAGCGGCAGTCGAGCCCATCCCCGTTGACCTGCTGGCTGCCTACGACGAGCTGCGCGTGAATCTCGGTGGTGTTGCCGTTGCCCGCCTCAAGGGTAAGACCTGCGACGGTTGCCACATGGAGCTCTCTGCCGTTGCGTACGACCGAGCCAAGAAGGAACCCGACGATGCGGTCGTCCATTGCGATCAATGCGGTCGCATCCTCATTCGCTGAATCGTGTTTCTCTGGTTCGTGATCGTGGCACCGGTCCTTGTGGCCGAGGTGTTCCGCAGCCCCATGATCGACTACCGCGTGGTCGCCTTCGGTGCTCTGTTGCCCGTTGCCGAGCTTCTTGTGTGGTGGAAGCCGCTGCATTCGCTTGTCGGGGCCATCGTGGTGTTGGCCCTCGTGATGGCCTTCACTCAAGGTCGCCGGCTCGTTCGTCGCCGTTGGCTCGGTCTGCCAATCGGCTTGTTCCTGCACCTCATGCTCAACTTTGTGTGGACAGTGGATGAGTTGTTCCTCTGGCCGTTTCTCGGCGTGGCGAACGACGGCGTGACGCCTCCGCTTGTGGCCCGGCCGCTCGTGGTCAGTTTGATTCTCGAGCTCATCGCACTGGCTGTGGGATGGTGGGCGTGGCGTCGCTACGAGCTGGGCGACGCCAACAATCGGCAGCTCCTCGTGAGGAGCGGACAGCTCAGCCGGGCGGTTCTGACAACGTGAGGTCGATGTGATTTGGGTAGTGCGACACGGACGAACCGAGGCCAACGCCAGTGGGCTCTTGCTCGGCCGAGCCAACCCCGAACTTGATGAGGTTGGTCGACAGCAAGCCGCTCAGATCGCAACGGTCATCCCTGAGAATGCTCGGGTGATCTCGAGTCCGCTGTTGCGGACCAGGCAAACCGCCGAGGCGATTCGTCCCGATGTCACGACCGATGACCGATTGCTCGAACTCGACTACGGCGACTTTGATCTCAAGCCCGTTCGTGACATTCCGGCTGACACATGGGCTGCGTGGCGGGCCGATGCTGACTTCCGGCCTCCGAATGGCGAGACGTTCAGAGAGTTGGCCACTCGGGTGGGCAGCTTGCTCGACGAGATCTCCGAAGAGGCGGTCGACACCGACGTGGTCGTTGTGACACACGTTTCGCCGATCAAGGCATCGATCGCATGGGCGCTCGGCGTCGGCATCGAGATTTCCTGGCGGTCATTTGTCGCTCAAGCATCGATCAGCTCCATCGCTGTTTCCGGCCACGGCCCATCGCTCCATAGCTTCAATAGCCAGTCACACCTGCAGTAGGGCCGTGCTTTTCGTAGTTCGTCAGAACTGAACAGGTAGGGAACCATCCCCGGATGGCGAGGTGAGCGGGTATTGGTCGTCTATCATGACGCATTGGATTGATCCTCTCTTTCCCCCAGGGAGGAAGCCAGCAAGTGCTGTGCCCTGCCGAATGGCAGCGTGCGCGCACGGGTCCCCTCACCGGAAGGCCAGCTGCGACATGTCAGGAGCGAGCCATGGGTAAGCAACGATCGAGTTTTGCCAAGCTGCAGCGAGACCGCGCCAAGGCAGCCAAGAAGGCTGCAAAGCAGGCGCAGAAGCACAACAAGGGTGTCGACCCGTTCGGCCCGCTTGAGTCGTCTGACGTCGACACCGTCGAAGAGGTCGAGGGTGAAGAGATGTCAGCCTCGGTGGCCGAGATGTTTGAGGGCAAGGGCGAACTGACCGCTCCAGAACTGCTCCAGATGATCGAGGACATTCACAAGAAGCGTGAAGCTGGTCTGATCACCGAGGAAGATTTTGAAGACGCCAAGGTCGAGTTGTTCGCCCGGCTCCCCATGGATTGATGCTCGCCGAGGCTCGGTGTGAGCCTCAACCGCCCAACAGCTTCTGAGTCTTCGGCATTCTGCCGAGGCGTCGCTCGGGCGGCTGAATGTCGGCGCGTTCACCGACGGCAAGAGGATCGCTGAAATAGCCCAGGGCATAGCTTCCCTGCGTATAGCCGAGCATGTCCTGAAGATCGGGTTCGAGATCTTTAGCGATCTCCGGGGGACACGACAGGTACTGATTCTCCTCAGTGCGGAGCCATCCGAGGCAGTACGTGATGTTGATGCCGGTGCGGTCCTGGCCAGTTCGGTTCTCCCCACCGCCATGGATGACGGATCCCGAATACAACAGGACCGACCCGGCGGTCATCACGGCCTGCGTGGTGTCGGATTCTGACGCCCGCTGGCCGTCCTCCCAAGCGACGCTGCCGGGCACGACTCGGGTAGCGCCGTTCTCCTCGGTGAAGTCGGTGAGCGCCCAAATCGTGTTGAACTGCGGCTCGATCTCTCGTGGGATGAACCCACCCCACGCAAGCCGGTCGCGATGCAGCGGCTGAGTGCCCTGCGTTGGTCCGATATTGATGATCTGCGTGAGATGGAGCTGGATGCGCTCACAAAACGGACGAAGGAACTGATTCGCTAAGTCGACGATGAGCGGGTGCATCACAAGATCTCGACACGCCTCACTCCGCGCGACGAGCGCACCCGTGCGCTGAGTTTGGCGGCCGGTGAAGTCGTCGAGCCCTGTCGGTGTTGCCTCGAGCCACGGAGCGAGTTGCGACGAGATGGCCGCCCGATCGTCTGGGCTGAGTAGGTCGCTGATGATGGCCGCTCCGTCAGAGGCAAAGGCCGAGAGAACCTCGTCTGGTGAAGCGTCTGGCGTGAACGTCTGAAGCTGTGCCATGCACGATCGTGCCACGCCGTCATCGGCGGTTCACATCTCCGGGCTGTGTTTGCTGCCTCGCAGCTTGCGACTGGCCGGACATTCGAGGGGTGAGTTGGCCTGTAAGCGGGGTTCTGTTCCCGGTGCTGTTGCCAGCATCCGTTCAGTGATCATCCATCTGAGCGACCTACCTGGAGAGACGTTCCCGAGGGAACGTGGACGAACCGCCCGTCTCTCACGCTTGATCTTGCTCCCTGTGGGGTTTACCTAGCCGCCCGAGTTGCCCCGGACGCTGGTGCGCTCTTACCGCACCGTTTCACCCTTGCCTGTGACCGGTTGCCCACTCCATCGGCGGTTTGTTCTCTGTGGCACTTTCCTGCGAGTCACCCCGACTGGCCGTTAGCCAGCACAGTGTTCTACGGAGCCCCGACTTTCCTCGACCCGCATCTTGCAACACGAGCCGCGATCACCCGGCCAACTCACCCGATCGAAACGCTACCGCCCCCACAGCCATTGCGGGGTTGGGCTGGCCGCCAGCGTGAATTGGCAGATTTCTGCACGACGTCCGTGCACATTCCTGCCAATTCGGAGGAGCGGGGAGAGAGAGGGGGTTAGACCTCGTCGGCTCGGAAGCTCTTGCGTTGGTACCAGTCGGCCAGCAAGCCGCCGCCGACGCCGCAGGTGCCGGCGAGGATGGCCAGCACCGGATAGGAGGCGAGGTTGATGTCGGCCCCGCGAACAAGGCGACTGAGCGTGCCGAAAAGCTGGATGATGACGTAGGTGGCGATGCCGGCGAGCGAGCCGTGCATCATCGGCGTGTCACGACGAATACGGCCCGCTCCGAAGCCAGAAATGCTGAACCCGACAAGCGTCACCAGAAAAAAGACAAAGGCCCAGAACGTGTTGGCATCGATGAACAACGCTGACAGCAATGCCACCGGGGCAACGATCATCAAACCGCCAGCCGCGCCGTTGAGAACTGCCGACCAACTGATGTTCGGAAGAGGCCGATCTGACATGCAGACAACGCTAGGCGGTCGCCGCGGCGAAACGTTCGACGGGTTCAACATCTGGGGCTTAACCTCAGCGTGTGGCTGATGCATCGACGTCCGAAGCGGTAACTGTCCATGGTGGCTGGAAGGCGCTGATCGGCGCAGCGAGTGACGGCACCGATCTGAGCGCAGAGCAAGCGCAGGCCGCCATGACCGACATGCTCGGCGGGCTCGCGACGCCAGCGCAGATCGCTGGCTTGCTCATCGCCCTTCGTTCCAAGGGCGAAACGGTCCCCGAGATGGTCGGGATGATTCGGGCCATGCAAGAGGCCAGTACGCCACTCACGGCGCCTGATGGCGCGATCGACATCGTCGGTACCGGTGGTTCGGCCCATCGGAGAACGCACGCTCTGAATGTCTCGACGATGGCGTCGTTCGTGGCCACAGCAGCGGGAGCGACGGTGTGCAAGCACGGCAACTTCAAGGCGTCATCGACCTCAGGATCGTTCGACTTTCTTGCCACCTTGGGCGTCGACGTCGACGTGACGGCCGAACAACTCGAAGCGACCATGGCTGAACATCGGCTTGGGTTCGCCCTGGCTCGAACCTTTCACCCGGCAATGCGTCACGCCGGCCCAGTCCGAGCCGAGTTGGGCGTACCAACCGTGTTCAATTTGCTCGGCCCACTGGCACACCCGGCCGGGCTCACGCGTCAGGTTGTCGGCACGGCGACGGAGGCTCGAGCCGAACAGATGGCGAACGTGCTTCGAGATCTCGGCTCAGAACGGTCCTGGGTCGTTGCCGGCGCAAGCGGGCTCGATGAGCTGTCGACCCACGGCCCGTCTGTGGTCTTTGATGTGACGCCTGATGGCGTCGATCGTTTCGAGATCGACGCCACCGTTATCGGCATCGCCGCTCCCTCTCTCGACGAGCTGGCGGGCGGCGATGCTGATGCAAACGTTGCGATCTTTCACTCAATGATCGGCGGCACCGTCGACGCCAGATCAGACATCGTGTGCCTCAACGCTGGAGCCGGGCTCGTCGTGGCAGGTGTGACCGACACGCTCGAGCAAGGCGTCGTCAAGGCCAACGAGGCGCTGGCTGATGGAACGGTGAAGGACTTTGTCGGGCGCTACGTCGCCTGACAAAGTCCGCAACGAGTTACTGGAACTCCGAGAGCGAGTCGAGCACCTGTTGTTGCTCGGTTTCGCCGAATCCGAAGAACACGGGGCTGATCCCCGACAGGTCTGCGGACAGGATTGCCATGCTCGAGTTCACTCGCACTCCGAATGCCTGCCATGTGGCAAAGCCAGGCTCCCAAAGGAACGTTGCCTCGGAGTCGACCAAGTTGCCCGAGTTGATGAATTCCTGGGCAAAGGCGAAGTCGTCTTGGGTGCCCATGGCAACAACCTGGATGTCATCTGCGTACGTTTCGGCAAACTGCCGAATCTCGTCGCGCTCAGCGCGACAGGTGGGTCAATGCGGAGACCAGAACCAGATCAGCACCGGACGGTCGCCATCGACGGCTTCGCGCAGCGTTGCGACTGATCCATCCGTCACGTCGAGCAGTTCGATGTCGAGGACGTTGGAGCTCTGTTGGAGGTTGTTGATGTTCGCGGCAGCTGCTTCGCTCGCTGCTGCTGCGGCCGGATTGTCAGGCGTGCTGCCACCGCTGGCGCACGCAGTCGCCAGGAGGCCGAAGCCGAGAAGGGTCGCGGCCATCCGGTGGCGCGCAAAAGTGGGTTTGCTCATCGGGGGTGAAACCCACCACTCCAGCGGTGCATTCCAAGGCGTCAGAACTTTGTTCGGAGGGGAGGACTAGGCCGCAGCCCGTTCCCGGGCCTGGAAGTCAGGAACGCCAGGGAAGGCACTTGCGAGTCGACCATCGATGGCGACGAGCCGGACGGTTCCGGCATGACGTTCGAGCCATGAGGCGACGCACAACGCCTCATCGAGAGAGGTCGCCAACTCGCCGGGGAGGCGCCCACCCGGGCCGAGTTCGACTCGGGCCCCTGTCTTGGTTTCGAGCACCAGACCATGCAGGTTGTCGAGCATTGTCAGCCGGCGTTGCCGGCCAACGGCCCGGGCAAAGTTGGCGGCTTCATTGCGCACACTCGCTGCCTCTTCGAATCGCTCGTCGGCTGCGAGCTCGAACATGCGCCGCTCGAGTCGTTCCAGCACCAGTTCGGGTTCGCCGCTCAGCGCCTTGGCCACGACCCCGACCGCTTCGGCATATTCGTCCTCAGAAATCGCCCCCGAGCACGGACACATCGCAACACCGAGCTGCGCTGCCGTGCACAGCGCCTCCTTGGGCACATAGTTGCGCCCGATTCGGGTGTTGCAACGACGAATTGGCGTGGCCGTCTGTAGCGCCTCAATGACCGCCGCTGCCTCTCGCCGGTTGGGGAGCGGGCCGAGCGTGATGCCCGAACCGGTCGACTTGTTGCTGATCGTGAGCCGTGGAAACCGCTCATTTGAGGTCAACCGGACGTAGCAAGGTCGGATTGGGCGTTTCCCGCGCTTGTTGAAACGAGGTTGGTGCTCGTGGATCAGGCGCAGTTCGAGCACCTCCGCAACCAACGTGTTGCTGCAGACCTGGTGGCTGATTCGATCGGTCTCGCGCAAGAGCTGGGCCACCTTGCGCCGTTGATCACTCGAAAAGTAGCTCCGCACCCGGGCCCGAAGATCGGTGGCCTTGCCGACATACAGCACTCGCCCATCACGGTCATGAAACTGGTAGATGCCAGGGGAGCGGGGAAGGCTGGTCGTGAGCTTGAGCTTTCGCCACTGGGGGTGGCCAGCGATGGTTGGGAGGGCCAGCAGGTCGTCGAGCCCCGTCACGCCCCAGGCGCTCGCCCGTTCGATCAGATAGTGCAAGAGGTCGACGGTGGCCCATGCGTCGTCGAGTGCGCGGTGGGTCGGTTGATGCGGGAGGCGGAGTCGGCGAGCGAGGTCGCCGAGTTTGTGGTTGGGGACTTCACCGGCGAGCAGGCGGCGAGAAAGGGCAAGCGTGTCGAGTTGCGAGTTGCCAATCATTGGTCCGCCGTGACGATGCACGGCGTTCTTGAGAAACGCCATGTCGAACCGGATGTTGTGGGCCACGATCACGCTCCCACCAATGAACTCGAGCAGGGACGGAAGCACGGTTGCCATTTCCGGGGCTCGCATCACGAGCTGGTCGGTGATGCCCGTGATCATCGTGATGTTGGGTGGTATGGCCGAACCCGGATTGACAAGTGTCTGGAACGTGCCAATCACTTCACCGCCTCGCACCTTGACCGCGCCGACTTCGGTGATCGAGCACTCGGTTGCGCTGCCACCGGTTGTTTCGAAGTCGATCACGCAGAAGGTTGCGTCATGGAGCGGCGTACCGAGTTCGTCAAAGGAACGTTGATGCGTCGCCGCTGACACTGGTGCTGTGACCCTGGGTACATCGGTATCTGTGTTATGGCGGTCGGTTGATCGTGCGGGTGTCGTCGCCTTCATCGATGCCATGCAAGACGAACATGTGTTCGCTGTCAAGGCTTTCCGTGGCAGTCCGGACACTCACCGTGAGGTCCTTTCACTCGTCGTCTAGATTTCCAAACATGACCGGAAATCCCGAACTCACTTCGAGGCCGGACTGCCGCATGATGTGGCCCCGCTGCCGGTCGACGAGTTCGTCAATCCATGGGAATGTCGGACGTTGTTTCGTCACTGGCTGTAGCGTTTCTCCTGCGGCAACGCAGGGGCGATGAGACTCTGCGAAAGACTTTGGCGGCGGCGCGAAGGCACCCCCGCACCGAAGGACTGGTGAGTGGCGAGTGTTCACAGAACGTGACTCTCAGAAACGATCGTCTGTAGGTGCTGGATTTCTTCGAACTTCGTCCGATCAAGTTCTTTGTCGGTTGTGTGGACACGGACCCGCAGTGTCTCGCATAGACCTCAAGGAGAATGTCCGATGAAAGACGACGCAAAGATTCCAGCGTGTGAGCTGGCGTTCCAGGTTGCGCGCGAAGGCCTCGAAGCCAACCCGCCAATTGACCCGCCTGCCGCCATGCGGAGCTTTCTCTACGTCGCGCATCTGCCTCGGCGCGCCATCACGGTGGCCGAGCGAGCAATCGATGAGGATCCAGCATTCCGGCAACGAGTTGCCTCGCAGGCAACAGAAGCCAGCGTTGGACACGCTGGCCTGATGTGGCTGACGCGTCCCGCAGGCTGGGATGACGCAAACGTCGACACGCGCTTCGCCACCAGTGCCGTTCCGCCAGTAGCTGCACCACCAGCATCGGTGCCGCCGCGTCCTGCTGCGCCAATTCCGTCCCCCGCATCCTCGAGTCGGCCGCCAGCCCCCGCTGCCCCCACGGCAGCTCCGACCCCTGCACCGGTCGCTCCGTCGACGTCAGCGCCTGCGGCGGCAACGCCGACCAGAGCTGGTGGTCCCGAGCGTGCCGCAATTGAGAACGAGCTGACGAGCCTCCGTTCGCTGGTCGACAAGCTTGCCGACGAGCGCGAGGTCGTTTCGTCGTCGGTTGGAGACCTCGAGACCGAAGTCGCCGCCCGTCGAGCAGAAGCAACATCGCTTGCAAACGAGCTCGCTGCGGCGAAGGCCGAACTTGCCGTTCGTACCGAAGAGCGCGATCGCATCGCCAGTGAAGGCCAGTCAGCTCACACACGTGTCGCTGAGCTCGAAACCGATCTCGCTGCGGTCACCGACCGTGTGGCCGGCATCGAAGCCGAGCGCGATCAGGCCCGCCACGCAGCCCAAGATGCCGAGGCTCGCCTCGCCGACGCCGAACAGCGTCTTGGTGTTGCCGAAGAAGCTCTTCGGGAAGCAACCGTCAACCTCGAAGAGGTGAGCAACGAACTTGCCTCGGTGTCAGCCTCGCTGGCCGAGCGCGACAACGAGCTCGCTGCTGCCCGCTCTGAGGCATCGACCGCTTCAGCGGCCGTCATCACCCGGGCCGAGTCAGCAGAAGCTCGTTCGTCAGAGCTCGAGGTCGAGCTCAACAGCGTGAAGACTGAGCGCGAAGGAATCATCGGCGAGCGAGACGGCCTCACGGCTGAGCTCACCGATGTGCGTTCTGAGCGTGACAGCCTCGCTGTTGAGCGTGATCAACTCGTCACTGACAAAGATCAGCTGGCTGGCGAGCTGAGCACGGTCACCACGAACCTCGAAGTAACCAGTGGCTCGATTGCATCGCTCGAATCAGAGCGTGATGCGGTTGTGTCAGAGCGCGATGATCTCAACCGTCGTCTCGAGGTGGCTGAGCAGGCCCGAGTTGATCTCGAAGCCCAGTTGGGTCAGCTCTCGTCGCAGTGGCAGGACCTCCAGGTCGAACTCAACGGTCTGTCTGAGCAGCGAGCCGCAATCGAATCGGAGCTTGACGCTCTGGTTCGTGAGCGTCAGACCTCGCTTGCTGGCCGGCAAGCCCTCTTCGACGACCTTGCGACGCAGCTCGGACGTATGGAATCAGAGCGCGATCTGCTGAGCGAACAGCTCGATCGTGTCCGAACCAGCCTGAGTGGCACTCGCGATGCAGTCACCGAGGCAACGGCCTCGATCGAAGCCAGCATTGGCAACGCCGAAACCAACCTCAACGATGCAACCGCCACGACCACCGCCCTGACGACGTCTCTGGGCAATGTCAACGATGGTGTTGACGATCTGCGCGATGTCGCAGAGCGAGATACGGCAATGGTCCAGGAGGAGACCGAGGCTGCGGCCAGTGTGACGGTCGACAGCTCGTTTGAGACCGATGTCGCTCCGGCGTCGTTCCTCAGCGACTCAGAAATTGCGGCCGGTGACGAAACGCCAGTTGGCGACTCGCCTGTTGCTGACTTGCCACTTGATGAGGCCGAGTTGACCGTTGATGAGGCCCTTGCCGGGTTCGAGGACGTCGAACCCGTCGCAGACGACATGGGCGTCGAGGCCGATTCGGCCACCGACGAGTTGACGGTTGATGAGATGCCGGTCGAAGAGATGCCGGTTGATGATTCGATTTCTGCTGAAGATCTCGAGGACGAGGTCGTCGCGGACGACAGCGAGGCCGAAGGTCTGGTTCCGGCCGAATCCGTTGTCGAAGAAGATCCGGCAGAAGACGCTGCCGCTGAGGAAGAGACGGCCGCCGCGGCCGATGACAACGACGGTGATACGCAACTCGACACCATGCTGGCGTCGTATGGACTTGGTGCTGAGGACCTGGCCGAGGGCACAGCCCCCGTTGACGAAACCCCTGCTGGGATCGTTGATGGTGCTGACAACGTCTTGGTCGATGAGCCGAAGGCAGCCCACGATGGTTCAACTCTCGGTCGACGTCCGATCGCCATCCCGCTCGAGCTCGCATCTGACCCGGTTGCCTCGGCCCGCCACGTTGTGCAGGTCGAAGACGTGGTGCTCTTGGTCGACGGTGATGCCGTCGCCGGTATGGGATGGCCAAGCCTCTCAACTGCTGAGCGTCGCGATGCACTCGTGAGTTACCTCGGTGATCTTGCCGCTGACACGGGCGCCGCCCCGGACACGATCTTTGATGGTGCGGTCGGCGAAGATGAGTCGTTGCCAGTGTCGCGAGCCGTTCGGGTTCGCCTCACAGCCAAGGGCGTCGAGCCCGCAGCTGCGCTGTCTGAGCTGGTCGACACCTACCCGCGAGAGTGGCCGGTTGCCATGGTGACCGATAACCCGCTGCTGGCTGCTGACGCCAAGGGTCGCGGAGCTGTGATTTTGGACAACGCACAGTTGCTCGACCTGTTCATCGCCCCCTGACGAATTTTCGCTACGACGTGACCGTCGGAAGCAGTGGGCGGAGGGTTGAACTCTCCACGCACCCCTTCAACACGCCAACGCCGTAAGCAACATCGTCCACAAGTCCGAGGCCGACATGTGTTGGCCGCGGAGCAAGCGCGCTTTCGTGGCGGGAGCCGACGAGCCGCCGCAGTGCCGCGACTCCGAGAAGTCGGAGCGCGGCATGCGGCTGCCGTAGCCCAAGGGCAATCGTGAGGGGCCACCACGGTCGGACGGCTGCGGCCGCGAACGCAGTCAGCGAGTGCACGTGACCTTCGCCGACCAATCGGAGGGCGTGTTGTGATCGGTCCTCGAGATCGTCTGGCAGTTGACGGCGTACCGACACCGCCGACACGATGCCGACAACCGCAGCAATGAACGGATGGCCGCCGAAGAGGCTCAAGGTAACCCCGAGGCCCCACCACGAGGTTCGGAACGGGGTGATGTACGAGCCGTGGCGCTTTCCCAATGGTGCGGCCGCCGAGCCATAGTTGATTCGCTGCTTCACAAAGGCGCCGATCGTGGTCCGCGGCGGATGGTGAGCTTCTAACCCGGGGATGTAGCGAATCGCTCCGTGTTTTGCGATGCGCCAGATCAGGTCGACGTCTTCACCGAAGCGCAATTGGGGGTCGAAGGTGTCCGCATCGTTGCGTTGGCTCGCTGCGATGCCGGCAGCAGACATGACGAGGCACGCCGTTGGGACGTACGACAGCGGCCGCCCCGGTCCCACGTAGCCGCCGACCGGGCCGAGATCGAGGGGCGAGTGATTGCAGTCGTAGCTGGCAATGAGTCCGGGGCCGGGTGTCGAGCGAACTCTCGGGGCAACGGCGAGAACGGGGGCCACAACTGGCTCTTGGAGCTGGCGGACCAGGACGTCGAGCGTCGAGGCCGAGATCCGCACCCCTGCATCGACGAACGCCACCGGCCCGTCATGGGAGTCGTGGATATGGCGGAGGCCGGCGTTACGAGCACTCGCTGGCCCGGTTGGACCGTCGATCCGTAACACCTCAATCTCTCGTCCACGCTCAGCGACGTCAACCGGCTCGTCGGACCCGTCATCAACGACAATGACCCGCGGCGATACCAAGCCGAATGGCTCGGCAAGCCCGTCCAGCGTCGCCCGCAAGCCAGCGTGGTCGTTGTAGACCGGAACGATCACGACATAGGGAGCGTTCTCGGTCACGTTGGTCATCAGCCCGACGTGAGCCATGCCGTTCATCGCGAGCCGGCGAGCGAGATGTAGATCGCTTTGCTCGACCTCTGCTCCATCGAACCAACGAGTCACTCGCTGCGTTCCGGCCTTCGTCAGACGCATCAGCGTCGGTGGGGAACCACCGATGAGGAACTCGCTGTTGTTCGCTTGTCGCAGGCGCCTTGTCGGCCGCAGCCGGGCGTTCCTGCTCACTGCACGACGGTCCGGAGCGCGTCGAGCACCGACGTCGGGCCCTCAACCTCGGCGAGCCTGCCTCCGGCAGCCTGGACGAGATCCCGAGCGAACTGGGGATCATCGGACGGAGCGATCACGACGAGTTCGTCGAGCGACTTCGCTGCTGGCACTGGATCGCCACCGGTGGTGACTTCGGCGTCGGACAGCAGGATCGTGATGCGGCGGCGGGCGTTTGATGTTGCGAACTGCTTCTGAGCGGCCCGCAACGCGAGAGACACATCGGTTGTGCCATGACCGCGGAGACCCAAGACATCTGAGACGACCGATTCCGGTTGCTTCGCACCATCCAACGCCTTGATTTCGAGCACCCGGTCGCCAAAGGCGAGAACAGCAAACTGGGCGGGGGCTCGCCAGGCACACACCGCCGCTGCCAGGGCGGCGCTCGCTAAGCGATCGCCGCTCATTGAACCAGACCGGTCGACGAGCAAGCAGATGGCGGTATCCGGCTTCCGCCATCGCTGAGCGGCGAGGTCCTCCACATCCGCTGGGCGTCGTTCGGCTCGGGCCGCGACCAGTCCGTCGAGGCTCGCGTCGATGTCGATGTCGCCAGATGACTCGTCAGCTGGGCCAACGGTGAGGCGTCCCACACCTGTCTGTCGAGCTTCCCCGGTGCGGGACAGGTCGAGAATCAGTCGACCAGCGAGCCGCTTTGCAAGATCAGCCAGATCGCGGTCCATGGCCCTCGTCATTTGCGCCAGCATCTCGAGTCCGGCGTCGTTGTCGTCGTCGAAAAACTCCTCGAAGGCGTCAGGGTCGAGTTCACCCAAGTCAGGTGAGACGTCAGAGAAGCCGTTGATACGGTCGAGGTCGCGGCGACTGACCGTTCGTCGTCTGTCTTCGACCAGCGCTTCTTCGGCTTCCTCGCCGGTCAGGATCCGTTCGTCGTCGGAGTCGTTGCCGGTTGGGAAGCTCGGGCTTTTCCCGGATCGGCCCCGGGCGTGTCGCCATTGTCGCCATCGCCATCTGCCTCGTCGGGGGCATCAACGATGGCGTCGTAGAGCTCGGTGATGATCTGTTCGGGACTCAATGTCGCTGAGTCGTGCACTTGAATGCGGCCCGACAGCGCCGTGATCGCAGCATCGAGGGCAACGGCCCGAGAGTCGCTCGGCATCGACCGGAGCGAGGCGAGGTCACGGCACAGGATGAGCGTGTCGATGGCACCGCGAACCGATGACCCCACTCGCACGTCTCGGTGCGTCCGGGTGGCTCGCACGAGGTCGACGATCTTGGAAGCGAACCCTGCATCGAGTTCAGCGACATGACGTGCGGCGATGTCGAGTTCGTCAGTCGCAGACTGATACTCCATCGAGACCCGACAGATCCGGTCGTAGATCGCGCCGGAGATGCGCGCGGTTCCGACGGCGTCGAACGGGTTCATGGCCGCAACGAGACGAAACTCCGGATGAGCATCGATCCGGCCCAACCGGGGCACGGTGAGATCGCCCTCTGACATGACGGTGACGAGGACGTTCAACGTCTCTTCGGGGATGCGGTTGATCTCTTCGAGGTAGAGCAGGCCACCCTCGCGAAGGGCCCGAGCCAGCGGTCCATCGACCCACACCTGTTCGCTGTAGCCAGATTCAAGAACTTGGGCAGGGTCAAAGTGGCCAACCAGCCGTGCTGGGGTGAGTTCGGCATTGCCTTCGACGAAGTCGAACGGTTGGTTCGATGCGTCAGCAACCGCCCTCAGAAGCGTTGACTTGCCTGTCCCCGGCGGGCCTTCGAGAACAAGGTGTCGTCTGCCCATGAGCGCAGCAGTAATCAACTCGAGCTCTCGGCCGCGCCCGACGACGGAAGTCCGCAGTGCTTGGAGAGTGTCGGGGCCATAGCTCTGAGTACTGGACACGGCGGCGACAGTAGCAGCGGGGGTCAGCTCGGTTCGAGCCGCGTGAGCGCTTCGAGCAGGGCGGCGCCGTCTTCGGCGTTGGCGGTGCGCGGATCACCGAGCACGCCGTTTGGTGTGACGGCGAGCAGTCCGCCTTCTCGCAATTCGTCCATGAGCGCAGGCAAGGGTGCGGTTTCGCCGACTTCGGCTTGGTCCATCCGGACCCGTTCCGGATGGAGGTGGAGCATGATCGACGTCTCGGTATGGCCAGCGTGGGCGTCGGCACCTTCGAGCCGGGGCATCAGAGCAGCAACTCGTCGCCCCTCCTCGCGCAACGTCGTCACCGCCTTGCGGAGTGGCACGGTGTTACCGCCGTGGCCGGATACGAACACAATCGTGTCGAAGCTGTCGCTCGCAGAGCGGGCAAGTTCGATGAGGACCGCCTGCAGAGCCTCCTGGCCGATCGAGATCGTGCCTGCAAAGCCTGCGTGTTCGCCAGACGATCCGTAGGGCAACGGGGGAGCGATGACGGCATCGGAACGGCCGGCTGCCAATGCCTCACACCACGCAACGGCGATGTCGGTGTCGGTAGACAACGGCAGGTGAGGGCCGTGTTGCTCGGTCGATCCGAGCGGTACGAACAGCAATGCAGCACCCCGCGACGCAACCTCCGGAGAGGTCAAGTCGTCGAGCCGATGAGTGGAATCGGAACCGGTCATGCCACGAGTGTGGCATCCCCGCTCGTCAGGCGTTGACCAGCTCCCGCTCAGTCTCATCATCGGTGTCCGGGCCGATCGGCAGGAGGCGGTCAGCCTTCTGTTCGACAAAGTAGACAGCGGCAGCGGCAGCGGTTGCGATGCCGACGATCCAGAATGCTCGGGGCAACGCCAGCGCTGGTTCGACGACATCGTTGATGCCGAGCTCGATCTCAGCCAAACGCTCGATCATCCAGCCGATGGCGACGACGGCCATGACGATAGAAGCGCCGTTGAGGATGCTCAGATAGAACCGAGTGCGGCGCAGGACGAACAAGGCCGTGAATCCGGCCAGGATGACTGCGGCCTGGCCGATCTCGATGCCAACGTTGCGGCCGAGCAGCGAGATCAGCTGGGTGCTCCGGCTGACATCGAGACCTTCAACCAGCGAGGCAAAACCCATGCCGTGAAAGAGGCCGAAACCAAAGGCCAGCCACGTTTCTTTGTTGGGAAAGATCGGCTTGATGTTGTGAATCGCGGCGAGGGCGATCGAGATGGCGATAATGGCCTCGACGAGCTTTGACGGAGGCAACGGGAGCCAACCGAGGCCGGCGAGGGTGAAGGTCACGGAGTGGGCGACGGTAAACATCGTTGCGATCTTCAGCACCCGCCAGAGCGCAGCGCCGAACGAAGCCTGAGGGAACCAACGGCCGGAGAACATGAGCACGGAGGGCAACAGCAGCACGAGGACGAACAAGACGTGGTCTGGTCCGGTCTTGATGTGGTCGACACCCAGTCCGACTGATGCGGTGAAGTTGGCCCAGCTGCTGGTGTCGTCGAGGTCGATGCTTCGGGTGCGAGTGTCCGAATCGAAGGTGACGAGCACGGTCTCGCCGTTGTCGTAGATGCCTGCACCGAGGTCGTTCTCGATCACGAGCACGCCGGTGCGGCCATCGATCTCGTCGAAGAACGGATCGAAGTTCACGTCGAATGAGCGAGATCCGTCGTAGCCGATGACGTCGAAGCCCAACTGGACGAAGTTGATGTCTTCAGAGCCGGCCCGCTCGGAGAGAATGTCGAGCGTGTCGAACTCGATGTCGAGTTCTTGGCCGTCGACAGCGATCGAGAGGTGCTCAGCGGCGTAGCCCTGTAGCTCGTCGAGGTTCGGCTCGAGTTCGGCCAGCAGTTCCTCGCCGGCGGTCTCGAGCTCGTAGCCAAAGACCTCACGAACAGAATCGATGGACAATTCCACGCGTCCGGCCATCGCTCGGTCGGTGACATCGAGGTAGATGATCGACTCGTCGATCGAATGTGCCGATGCCGGGTTTGCCAGGGTCAACAGCATGAGCACGGCGGCGCTCACGGCGGCGAGGAGCCGTCGGGCTGAGAGTTGCGCGATGGATGAGGGTTTCTGATTCATGGATTCTTCCGTCTTTGCGACAAACGACTGGTTGGTAGTTCGTTCGAGTTTCGATTTTGGATTCAGTAGTACGTGGATTCGTCTTCGTCTGATCGAGGCGTCGATCGTCGAGATTCAGGTGGGTCGGAGGCGGCCGACACCGAGGAGGCTGGCGACGACGTTTCGCTGAACATCGGAGGTGCCGGCAAAATTGAGGCCCGCCAGTGCGTGGCGTAGCTCCGCTTCAATGCCGGCTCCGATGGTGTAACCCTCGGCTCCGAAGACTCGCATGGCATCGAGTGCTCCGTTGATCGCCATGTCTGATGTCTTGATTTTGGCAATCGCTGCTGCGAGCGTTACTGGCTGGCCGAGATCGGCAAGCACAGCCGCTTTGTAGGCGAGCAACCGGCTCGCTTCGAGCTCGACCTTGAGATCGGCAAGTCGGTGGCTGACGGCCTGGAAGTTGCCGATCGGTTGTCCAGCCGATTGGTGGTTGCAAGAACGCTCGATTGCTTGGTCGAGCAGCCGTTCGGTGGCGCCAAGTTGTGGTGCGTACAGCAGGGCTCGCTCTGCTTCCACCGCTGTGGCGAAGATGCTCCCGCCAGCACCAACAACGCCGAGAAGATCATCGGTCGTGACCATGACCTGATCGAAGGTGATGGTGCCGAACGGGGCCCCGCTCAGCCCCATGCGGTCAACCGCAGGTCCGATCGTCACCCCAGCCCGGTCGGTCTCCACGACGAATGCAGTGATGCCCCACCGGCCCCTCGACGGGTCCGTCGAGGCAAAGACGATCGCTACGTCTGCGACGGGGCCTAGGGTCACCCAGCTCTTCGTGCCGGTGAGATGCCAGGTCGGAGGATCGTCCTGCCCGGGTTCGGCTGTCGTGGTGATTGTTGCGATGTCTGAGCCGGCGTCGGGCTCGCTCATGGCAAACGCGCCAATCGCGCTTCCAGCCATGAGCTTGGAGAGCCAGCGGTCGTGCTGCTGGCAGGTTCCGTGGCTCACGAACGCTTGTTGGAACGCAAAGCTGTGAGAGGCCAGTGCAAAGACCAGACCAGAGTCGGAGGTGCCGGCGCCGAGGCCTTCGAAGCTGAGCATCGCGTCAACGAGCGTTCGGCCGAGGCCGCCCAAGTGCTGCGGGACAGTGAGAGAGAGGAACCCGGCCTCAGCAGCACGTCGCCACCGGACTCGGTCGAACGAGTCCGGTGCAGCTCCAAGATGTTCAGCCGCCCAGTCCCTGGCCGCACGTTTCCGAGGATGCTGCTCGTCGAGCATGGCATCGAGGCCTGACACGGGCTCACCGCCGAGCTCGAAGGCGGCCGCGCTGATCGTGGCTGTACCGGTCGGCTGGGCATCGGTGTCAATCGACTGGTTGTCAGCTGGCTGGTTCACGCTGCTCGTTCCAGGGCGGTCGGTTGGGGCGGTTCTGCTGACGCCATGATGGGGTACGAAACATCGAGTGCCAAGGATGAAGGGCCGGATGGACTACCGGACGGGCGAATTGGATCAGTGTCGCATCCGAGGTGCCTGATTGGGGCGAAGTACCCCGGGGAGGAAGCCTTGAGGCCCATCGGCCCCGAGGGGAGACCCAAAGTACGTTGTTGAAGCCGCCAAGACCGATTTGCTTTGAGCTGATCGGCTCCGGCCGATATGCAGAGGCAGAGAGGAAGCAACATGAGCGACTTGCTAGCGAAACTGACGAAGTGGATTGCTACTGAAGTTGCGCTCGACCCGGCTGTCTTGATCGATGTCGACACTGAGCTCCTCGTGAGCGGCCTTGTCGATTCGCTTGGAGTGGTTCAGATCGTGTCGTGGCTCGAAGAGCAACTGGAGCTCCACATCGATCCAGTCGATGTCGTGTTCGAGAACTTCGAAACGCCGGCAGCGATCTCGGACTTTGCTGAACGTCTTCAGTCGGCAACTTCGTGACAGCAGTCTCCGTTTCTTTGACGGGGTCGAACGAGCGACCTCGGGAACTCTCGTCGGCCCAGCGCGGCTTGTGGGTCTCGCAGCGCCGACACCCAGAGTCTCCGCTCCAGAACATGGCCCAGCTGTGCCATATCGGCCTGAGCGCGGCGGGCGAATCGGTTGATGTCGGCCGCCTGACAGCGGCCTACGACGCTGTTGTTGAAGCCAACGACGCGCTGCGGACCCGCTTCGTCGAGACACACGGCCGAGCATCGATGTCGCTCGTCGAAGCGGTGCGGCCGACCGAAGTCATCGACCTTCCGGCGAGTGATGCGCTCGACTGGGCTCAGAACCGAATCAAAGACGCCTTCGATCTGTCCGTTCAGGTGTATGACTCGGTGGTTTTGCGCCACGGCGACGGCACCGTCTCGTGGTACCTCAACCTCCACCACCTCATCACCGATGCCACGGCGACGGCCATGATCGTGGCCGAGACTGCTTCGATCTACAACGGTAACGAGCCCACCTCTACGTCATTTGTTGAATGGGTTGCTCGTGGTTCGCTCCCCGACACCCGCACAACCAAGGCGAAGACGTACTGGGCCGACCGTGAGCCAGCCGCACCGCTCTCCGGTCTGTACCAGCCGGTCCGCAGGCCATCGCCTCGCAGCGAGCGGGTCGCCGTACCTCTCGACGAACGACTTCGGCAGCGGCTCGATGAACGCCTCGGTGCCGACTACCGCATGCTCACACCTGATCTCGCGTGGACATCACTGCTGATCACCGCGACGTCGCTGCTGATGCATCGTCTCTCGGGGGCTCCGTCGGTTTCGATTGGCGTGCCGGTTCACAACCGAGACGCCGTAACACAAGACATGATCGGACCGATCATGGAGGTCTACCCCGTCGAGGTCGCGATCGAGGACGATGACACGCATGCCAGCCTGCACCGGCGGGCGAGTCGAGCTCTTCTCGAGACGCTGAAGCATGCTCGACCGGACGTCAATCAGCCGGGCGACAGCCAGGCGATCGTCAATGTGATCCCGCGAGGAGCACACGCCGACTTCGCTGGCCGGCCGATCGAGAGTCAGTGGATTCATGCCTCTGCGTCTGACCCGCAGCACCTACTTCGAGTGCAGCTCACGTCCTTCACCGACGAAGGACTCAGCATCCACATCGATGTGAACGAGGCGGGGGCTTCTGCCGACCATCGCCAGCGCGCTCCCAAGCACTTCGAGGCGATTCTCGAAGCGCTCGTCGAAGACCCGGATCGTGCGATCGATGTCACGCCGCTCCTGACCGAGGAGGAGGCCGAGGTTCTGCGACGGTGGGGGACTGGCTTCCCGGCCGCACAGCAACCCCGAGGCGTCGTCGGGCGTCTACGTGATGGGCTGGCCGGAAAGGCCGAGACGGTGCTCGAGGACCTCGATCGCACGGGCACCCAAACGTGGACGGGCCAAGATCTCTGGGCGTGGACGAGTTCCGTCGCGCAGTGGCTGAGCCACGAGGGTGTGCAACAGGGCGACCGTGTGGCCATCGAAATGGGTCGGAGTGCCGACGCTGTGGCGACGATGATCGCCTGCCTGCGCATGGGCGTTAGCTACGTGCCGCTCGACCCCGATCAGCCACAAGATCGACGAACCTGGCTGGTTGAGACCGCTGGTTGTTCCAAGATCATCAGTGCCCTTCCGGTCGACACGATGCTCACACCGCCTTCGATGAACGGCGACGCGGCGAGCGTGGATGAACTCGACGACCCACCTGGCGAGGTCGAGGCCTACCTGTTGTTCACCTCAGGGTCGACGGGGATGCCCAAGGGCGTGCCCATCACCCATGACGGCCTGAGTGGATACCTCGATTTTGCCGTGGCGAGCTACTTCGACGATGGGCCGCCGCCGGTGATCGGGCTGATGAGTCCGCTCACCTTCGACCTGACGGTGACGAGCCTGTTCTCGGCCTTCCTCACCGGCGGTCGACTCGTCGTGATCCGGCCATCTGGAACTCGCGGACTGCAAGCAGTTGCCAACCTCACGGATATCAGCTGGCTCAAGGCCACACCGTCTCACCTCGAGGTGCTGGCTCGACTGGCCCCGGAAACCCACGGCCTGCGCAACCTCGTCGTTGGCGGGGAGGCCTTCACGCTGCGGCTGGCCCGAAGGCTCGCTCGCACCTTTCCCGGCGTGCGGATGTTCAACGAATACGGCCCGACAGAGGCCGTTGTCGGTTGCATGATTCATGAGGTCACCCAAGCTGACCTTGACTCTGATGAGGTCGACGTGCCGATCGGCAGGCCAGCGCCCAATGTGTCGCTGCGCATTGTCGACCGGTTGGGTCAACCGGTGCCGGTCGGCATCGCAGGCGAGCTGGCCATCAGTTCGCCCGGGCTCACCGCTGGCTACCTCGTTGCCCCAGAAGGCGAGCGCAATCCGTTCGTCGAGATCGACGGTCAACGGGCATATCTGTCGGGCGACCTCGTTCGTCTGCTCGACGACAACACGGCGGTGTACCACGGCCGTCTCGACGAACAGATCAAAGTCGGGGGTATTCGACTGGAGCCGGTCGAGGTGGAGCAGGCGCTGGCGCGTCATCCTGCTATCGAGCGGGCTGCCGTTCGGTTGTGGGCTCCGAGCGAGCGACCTGAGCTGGCGCACTGCGTTCGCTGCGGGCTTCCCGACAACGTGCCCGGCGTCGACTTTGACGACGACGGCGTGTGTTCGTCGTGTCATGACTACGACGGCATCAAAGACCAGGCCGAAGCGTGGTTCAAGAATCAGGACGACCTGCGGGCCGAGTTGGCATGGGCTCAAGAGCATCGCACCGGCGACTACGACGCGGTTGCGCTCTTGAGCGGTGGGAAAGACTCCACCTACATGGTGTTCAAACTGGTCGAGCTCGGCTTCAAGGTGTTTGCCCTCACGCTCGACAACGGCTTCATCTCCGACGGGGCGAAGGACAACGTCCGAGAGTCGGTTGCCCAGCTCGGCATCGGCCACGCGTTCATGACCTCAGACGACATGAACGAGATCTTCCGGGCCAGCCTCGATCGATTCTCAAACGTGTGCCACGGTTGCTACAAGGCGCTCTACACCCTGGCAACGCATCACGCAGACGAGCTCGGAGCACCGCTGATCGTCACCGGCTTGAGCCGCGGCCAGCTCTTCGAAACTCGTCTCGTCCCACAGCAGTTCGAGTCCGGCCGGTTCGATCCGGAGGCCATCGATCGTGCGGTCGTGCAGGCCCGCAAGGCCTACCACCGGCTCGATGATCCGTTCAATCGACTCCTCGACAACGAGCTGTTTGCCGACGACGAGTTGTTTGAACGCATTCGTTACATCGACTTCTACCGGTACCTCGACGTTGAACTCAACGAGATGTACCGCTTTCTCGAAGAGGATGCGCCTTGGGTTCGGCCCGACGACACCGGTCGATCAACCAACTGCCTGGTGAACGCCGCTGGCATTCATACCCATCTCACCGAGCAGGGCTACCACAATTACGCCGAGCCCTATGCGTGGGACGTACGCCTCGGACACAAAAATCGCCAAGAGGCCATGGATGAGCTCGACGATCAGCTCGATCTCGATGAGGTCGGCGAGATGCTCGACGAGATCAACTACACCCCTCGTCGCCGCGAGGTGTTGTCGGCGTGGTTTGAACTGGTTGCTGACGCGGGGGCGCCGAGTCCGGACGAGCTTCGGTCATTCCTTGCTGGTTCGCTCGCCTCACACCAGATACCGGCAGCCTTCATGGTGGTGGATGAGCTTCCTCAGACCGCCAACGGCAAACTCGACGTCGAAGCTCTTCCAACGCCTGATCGGGTGCACCGTTCGGGCCCCGCACTGCATGTGTCGCCAACAACCGCGACGGAGGTCGCGATCGTTGATGTGTGGGAGCGAATCCTCGGCGTAGAGCCGGTTGGTGTCGACGACGACTTCTTTGATCTCGGTGGCGACTCGCTTGCTGCCCTTGAGATGGTGATCGCTGTGAGCGACACGATCGGTCGTACGGTGCGCGAAGAGCTGGCCTTTTCACACACCACACCTCGAGCCCTTGCCGCAGCACTCGCACGTGGTGCCGACGAAGACGATGCGGGAACCCCGACTCGAACTGCTGAAGGAACCGCCCCGCCGCTCAGCAATTCTGAACAAGGCCTGTTGTTCGAATTCCAGAACCGCCAAGATCGAACGGCGTACAACGTCGGCCGTCACTACCTGCTTGATGGCAGTGTTGACGTCCACGCGCTGCGAGCGGCGTTTGAGCTCGTCGTGAGTCGGCATCCATCACTCCACTGGACCTTCAGCGAGCCACGGCGAAAGCTGAGTCCTGCTGCGGCGCTCGACTTTGTGGCAGCCAACGCAGCGGCGCCGCTTTCCGACGTCACAGCGAACATCTCCGACCTTCACAACACGTCGTTCGATGTTGCTGCCGGACCTCTGTTGCGAGTCCGCGTCGATGCTCTCGATGACGGTCGAACATCTGTGGCCGTACTTGCGCACCATCTCTCAGCCGATGACCAGTCGTTTGCGCTGATCTGGGCCGAGGTCGATGCCGCCTATCAGGGTCTCGACCTCCCCGCGCCGTCCGTTGACCCTGGCGGTCACGGCATCTGGCAAGCCGAACGCGATCAGCAATCCTCGAGAGCCTTTTGGGCCGAACGGTGGACCGAGCCTGCGGCAACCGAGCTCGAGATCTGGACCGACGACTCCTCGACGCAGCACGGTGGCGGCTATGCGTCGATCGCTTCTGAGCTGTCGGCAACCGAACTCGTCGGGGGACCCGGCTCCACGCCGATTGCCACTGCTCTTGGCGCCCTTGCGCTTGTGCTCGATCGGTATCAGGCGGTCGCAGGCGACCCGGAAGAATCGAAGCGAGTCGGCATCGGTATTACCGCCTCGGTGCGCGATCACGCTGCGGTTGAGTCGTCGGTCGGGTATTTCATCAACTCGATTCCGGTCGTCGTCGACTGGAGTCCCACCTCGACGCTCGGCGATGTCGGGCATCGTGCCGGCAAACGCTTGGTGGAAGCGTTTCCACATCGGACAGTTCCGTACACAACGGTGCTGACCGACGCTAAGAACGATGGCCGACCGCTTCCAGGCATCTCGGTTTTGCTTGCCTACGAAGACCTCACGCCCACATCTCTCGCGGCGTCCCCGGCCACGTACGAGATCTTGTCGAACGATGCCGCAGTCGTCGACGCAACGTTCTTTGTGCAGCGGCGGGGAAATCAGATCGATCTCGGGCTGGAGTATCGAAACTCTGCGGTCGGATCACGGGCCGAACAGGTGCTGCTCGATCTTGACGCGATGCTCGTCGCGATGGTGCGCGACGGCGAGCGTCTGCCGAACTTCGTTGGTCTACCGAGCGAAACCGATTCAGAAGTCGTCGGCGTTCCGCTCGAACCAACGTCTTCGGTTGTTCCGGCGATCTCTGCCCACCTGAAGTCAGGCGGAGACCGGCCGGCAGTTCGATGTGGAGATGTGCGGTTGACGTGGGGCGACCTCGATGATCGAGCTGGTTCCGTGCACGCCGCGTTGGCATCGCTTGGCGTCAAGCGTGGTCAGCGAGTTGTCGTCGCAGTGGAGCGATCGGTAGATCTCGTGGCCTCAATGGTTGGCGTCATCACCTTCGGCGCCACCTACGTTCCGGTCGACCCGACCTACCCGGATGACCGCATCTCTCGAATGCTCGAGGTAGCCGAGCCGGTCGCCATCGTGACCGACGATCCCATGCGGTGGTCGCAACGTGGATTGCCGATGGTTGACCTTGGTTCGCTCGAGACGTCTCTCGAGGTGATCGAACCGACGCCTGTTGCTGGTGATGCCGCGGCGTACCTGATCTTTACGTCAGGCTCAACCGGACGCCCTCGGGGTGTCGAAGTGACCCACGAGCAGCTGAGTTCGAGCACCGCAGCCCGGTTCGTCGAGTACGACTCGCACCCCGGATCGTTTTTGATGGTGTCCAGCGCCGGGTTTGACAGTTCGATCGCCGGTCTGTTCTGGACCCTTGTCGCCGGTGGTGAACTGGTGCTGCCGACAGAGGCTGAGGCTCACGATCCGGATGCGCTCCTCGCTCTGATCAACGGCTCGATCACGCACACCCTGATGGTCCCGACGTTGTACGGCGCCCTGCTCGAACGTGGTGCTCGCCACACCAACTGGCTCGACCTCGTTGTCGTCGCCGGCGAAGCCTGTCCACCGGCCTTGGTTGCCCGTCATCACGAGCTTCGGCCAGGCACAACGCTCGTCAACGAGTACGGGCCCACGGAGGCCACCGTGTGGGCGACCGTTCACGAGTTGGACGCTGCCGTTGGGGCAACTTCGGTCGTGCCGATAGGGCGGCCCATCGCTGGCACAACGGCCCTGGTCGTTGATTCTGCTGGCCGACTGATGCCTGCGGGCGTCCCTGGTGAGCTCGCGATTTTGGGGCCTGGCGTGACACACGGCTACGTAGGCGACCCAGAGGCCACCGACGACAAGTTCGTCGTGACAGATCGAGGATCCGTCTACCTCACCGGCGACGTTGTGGTGCCCGACGACTCGGGTGCCATTCGCTTCCTGGGTCGGATCGACGATCAAATGAACGTCGGCGGCGCACGGGTAGAGCCGGCCGAAATCGAGCGAGTGCTTGGGGCTCACCCTGCGGTGGAGGCTGCGCTCGTTGTGGCCGTCGATCTCAGGTCAACTGACGATCTACTCACCGAGCTCGACCCGATTGAGGCGAGCGACGTATTGCGTCAGGCTGCCTCTGCGGCCGAACCGGCACGCAAACTACGGTCGCTGCTGCAAGCTCGGACGGCCGGCCGGAAGAGCCTCATCGCTCACCTCGAACTCGTCGGTGGGGTCGAACTCACGCCCGAGCTTGTTGTCGAGCTGCACGATGCGGCGCGACGCTCACTTGCGTCGACAAGCCGCCCTGCTCAGTTCGTCGCGCAGGAGCAGCTTCCTCGCACCGATCACGGCAAGATCGATCGATCGGTTGGGATGGGGCTGAGCGTGCCGGCGTCGTCTCGTCGATCGGTTGTCGACGGCCGGGACAGTGCGCCGCAAGATGGGCCGCCGATCAGTCCGATCGCGGCGTCGGTCCTCGAGATATTCAACGCGGAGCTGCCCGAGCCAATCGGGCCAGACGACGACTTCTTTGCCGCCGGTGCCGATTCGCTTGCCGCCCTCAGCGTTGCGGCGGGCATCGAGCGTCAGTTCAACTGTGACTTTCCGGTCACGAAGCTGATCGATATCTCGACGGCTCGAGCCGTCGGGCAAGAACTGGGCGTTGAGAACGACTCTGAACTGGCTATCGATGCGGGTGTAGCAAGCTCGGCATTGCCGTCAGGACAGCTTTTGTTGCCGATGCGGCAGGGGACGGATCACTCCCGGCCCGCGGTGGTGTTGATCGCTCCCGGCACCGGGCATCTGATGGGCTACCAGCCGCTCGTCGAAGTGTTGGATCCTGAGATCGACATTTTCGGGTTCCCGTTGCCTGGTGGCGACGGGAAGGGTGAGATTCTGCGCTCGGTGGCTGCAGTCGCCAAGGCGATGTTGGCTGACTGGGATCAGCTCGCCAACCGCCGCCTGCTCATGATCGGGGGATCGAGCGGCGGACTCATCGCCTGGGAGATGGCAGCCCGGCTCGAGGCTGCAGGTACCCCGGTCGATGGCTTGCTCCTGCAAGACACGCTGCATCCGCAAGCGTGGCGAGACAACCCACCACCGACTGGCCTCGATTGGTACCGCCACCTTCTGGAAGAAGAGGGCGTGTTCGGAACGGCGCGCCAGGTCGGTCGCCAGCTGCAACGTCGAGCAACCTACGAAGCCGCCAAGCGCCGCAACGGCGGTGTCGCACCGGCGGGTCCTGCGACCGAGCGCAGCCCGGAAGTGCTGTCGAACCAGCTCGTGGCTGCGACAGATGAGATGACGGCGGGCTTCCATCCAGACGCCCTACGTGGCCGCGTGCGGTTCTTTGCCGCAAGCGACACCGACGTTTCGCTCACCATCGAGCGCTGGGAACCGTTGGCCGCCGACCTGCACGTCGACTACCTCGAAGGGGACCACAGCGGTCCAGACAGCATCGGCTCGGCGCACCGAGTTGGGATTGCAGCAGCGTTGGTGGAAGACGAAATCCGCCGAATCGAAGCTCGTCTGAGCTGAGTTCGCTCGGCGTGGCAGGTCAAGAACTCTGAATTCGCCATATTGCGAGCGCGGAACAAATGACCCGCGGTCCCGGTTCTAAGAAGTCGTGAGCCTCCCGCAAACCGACAATTTGTCGTCCGACGCGCTCGTAGCCCGTTACTGCGATGTTCGTGAACGAACTGAAGCCCTGGCCCGGCCGCTGACACCCGAAGACCAAACGGTCCAGTCGATGCCAGATACGAGCCCAACGAAGTGGCATCGCGCCCACACCACCTGGTTCTTCGACACCTTTCTGCTTGTCGAGCACGAGGCTGGCTACCGGCCGTTCGATGACACCTACGGCTACCTCTGGAACAGCTACTACGAGGCCGTGGGTGCGCGTTTCCCTCGTCCTGACCGAGGCCTCCTGAGCCGTCCCGGTGTCGAGGATATTGCGGCCTACCGACGCGACACCGATACCCGCATACGGGCCTTGCTCGAGGGCGCATCACCGGATGAACTTGCCGTGCTCGCAGAACTCGTCGCGCTCGGAACGAACCATGAGGAACAGCATCAAGAGTTGATCCTCATGGACATCAAGCACGTGCTGTCGAGCAACCCATTTGGCGCCACGTATGCGCCTGCTGCGACATCAGGGCCCACCACCTCGGGTCCGCTCGGCTGGGTCGACGTCGAAGGCACAACGGCCACGATCGGGCGACCTCACGACGCCACCGGGTTCGCCTTCGACAACGAAGGGCCCCGACACGACGTGCTCCTGCAGCCATTCCAGATCGCGGACCGGCTGATCACCGCAGGGGAGTGGCTCGAGTTCATGGATGACGGCGGCTATGAGCGCCACGAGCTGTGGCTGTCCGACGGTTGGCACCTCAGCCGCCGCGAGGGCTGGAATGCCCCGCTCTACTGGCGGAACGACGGTGACGGCTGGAAGGTGCACACCCTGCACGGGCTTGGACCCATCGATACCGAAGCGCCCGTGTGCCACGTGTCGTTCTATGAAGCAGATGCGTTTGCGACATGGAAGGGCGTGAGGCTGCCCACCGAGTTTGAGTGGGAGCACGTTGCCAACGGCCAGACGTCGGCGAGCGAACAAGCCGGCGGCTCCCTGCGGGGCCAGTTCATGACCGAGCCTGGGCCTGCCGGAACCGTTGGACTGCACCCGCTTCCCGCTGGTCCACCAACGGGCGAGATCCGTCAGTTGTTCGGCGACTGCTGGGAGTGGACCGAGTCGGCCTATCGCCCATTTCCGGGGTACCGACCCCCTCCGGGAGCGATCGGCGAGTACAACGGGAAATTCATGATCAACACCATGGTGTTGCGTGGAGGTTGTGCCTTCACCCCGCCCGGACATACCCGCACGACCTACCGAAACTTCTTTGCCCCCCATACCCGCTGGCACCTGTCTGGTGTTCGGCTGGCAAGCGACGCCTGATCGAGGAGCCCATGACCGATTCATCATTCACCATCGATGCCCACATCGAACCCGGCGCTGACGTCGATGCCATCAAGCTCGAGATGGTCAGGGCGCTCACCTCGACACCCAAGAAGCTCACGCCAAAGTGGCTCTATGACGACCGCGGTTCTGAACTGTTCGACGAGATCACCAAGCTCACCGAGTACTACCCGACGGAAGCCGAGCGGTCGATTCTGGCGGAACGAGCAAAGGACATCGCCGAGATCACCGGTGCCGACACCTTGGTCGAGCTCGGGTCAGGTACGAGCGACAAGACTCGGACGCTCCTCGACGCGTTCTGGGATCGTGGCTTGCTCCGTCGGTTCGTGCCGTTCGACGTGAGCGAGGCAACGCTCATTGAGGCGGCGGCGATGCTCGCTGAGCGATACAACGGCCTTGATGTCCACGCGGTTGTTGGCGACTTCAACCAGCACTTGCCGAAGCTGCCCGCAGAGGGTCGGCGCATGATTGCGTTCCTCGGCAGCACCATCGGAAACTTCCATGTCGAGGAACGACGGGCTTTCCTCGGAGCACTTGCGGACACACTGGAAGCCGGTGAGTGGCTTCTGCTCGGCGCCGATCTCGTCAAAGACGTCGATCGCATCGTCAAGGCCTACAACGACGATGCGGGCATCACGCGTGATTTCACGCTCAATGTGCTCGAGGTGCTCAACCGCGAGTTCGACGGGAACCTCCCCATCGACAACTTCGACTTCGTGCCGTTGTGGGATCCGACGGAGGAGCGGATCGATATTCGTCTCCGTGCCGCGACGCCATGCGTCGCTCGCTTCGATGCGCTCGACCTCGACATCAACTTCGGCGAAGGCGAAGAGCTTCGCGTCGAGGTATCCACCAAGTTCCGGCGCGAAGGAATCACCGCCGAGTTGGCTGACGCCGGGTTCGAGGTAGCCGAGTTCTGGACCGCTGATGGGCCGAGCGGAACCGACGAAGCTGACTTCAGCTTGATTCTGGCTCGCCGGGTGTAGCGACTACGCCGCTGCTCGATCAGCGGCGATGTCTGCTGCCATCTGATCGAGCGTTGGCCTACGAAATCCGTCCATGGTCCGCCGGTAGGCAGCAGCGTCGAGAGGAACCATCTTGGCCGCTTCGGCCATGGCCGACGCCATCAACTCGTCGGTATCGACCACTCGGTCGATAAAGCCCACATCGACGGCCGCTGCTGGGTCGGTGAGGCGGGCGTTGGCGATGGCTCGCTGAATATGGCGCTTGGAAAGCCGTTGTTCTGCGATCGTGTGAGCCCAGTCGGGGAGGGTCATGCCGATGGCCACCTCATTGAGGCCAACCTTGAACGGCCCGTCAACCGAAACTCGCACATCACAGCCCATCAGCATGAGGGCTCCGGCAGCCAGGGCGTGCCCGGTCGATGCTGCGACGACGGGCACCGCGCAGCCGTAGAGGCGGCGCACGAGATCGCCGCCGTCGGCGACCAAGTTGATGATGGCCGCCATGTCGCCGCCGTTCATGACTGATAGGTCGAAACCAGCCGAGAACTTGCCCTCGCGACCGGTGAGCACCATGGCTCGAACTGCGTCGTTCGCCTCGGCCTCATCGATTGCTTCGTTCAGGGCGCCCAACATGTCGTACGACAGGGCATTGACCTTGCCGTCGTCCATGGTGGCGACGAGTGCTTGCGCGCCGGCAACGTCATCGGTGAGCGGCTTGAGTTCGGTGGTGACAGTCACGGGGCCGACTCTAGATCGAACCCCGTGACAGAAAGTACCTGACCCCTACGAGTGGCGGAGCCGGCGGAGTGCGAGCAGGCCGGCGCCGACGCCGATGAGCAGCATGGAGAGAGCCGCTGCTAGGGCGCTCGTGCTCGTACCGGTGACAGGCAACGCTTCGTCTGCCGGTTGTGCCGCCTGTTGATTACCAGCTGCCGCCGTTGAAGGCGCAGCAGTTTCGGGTGCAGCGGTCGAGGCCAGTTGGGTCACCGGCGGTTCGGTCGTTGGCTGTGTCGTCGGTGGTCGCGTTGTGGGCGGTTGTGTTGTTGCTGGCTGTGTGGTGGGCCGTGCGGTACTGGAACTTGCGCCGACGTTGCCCGCATCAACCGTCGACGGAGGAGCCGTGGTCGGCGTAGCAGTGGTGGGGGCCGCCGTTGTTGGCGGTTCGGTGACTGGTGGTTCCGTCGTTGGCGGCGCCGTGGTTGGTGCCGGTGCTTCGGTAGTGGTTGGTTCCTCAGCCGGTGGTTCGGTCGTTGAAGCCGGTGGCTCCGTTGTTGTCGGCGCTTCCTCAACCGGTGGTTCAGTGGTTGAGGCTGGTGGCTCGCTGGTCGACGTTTCTTCGACGGGTGGTTCGGTGGTCGTCACCGGTGAATCCTCCGTCGCAACGAGGCCGAAATCGAGATGCTGGTAGAACTCACCAGCACCGATCTCGACCATCTGTGTCTTGCCGGTTGCTGGGTCGCCATCAGAGTCGAGGGTGTCGTCGTCACCAGCGTTGTGTGCGGTCAGCACCAACCCAGCAGGAACCGTGTCGAGGTCGAGACAGGTCATGTAGCCGCCAGGGGCCAAGCCACTGAACATGTACATGCCGTTGGCATCGGTGACGGTTGTTTCCAACGGGTTCATGTCGGCGTCGCATAGGTGAACGGTGACACCCTCGACTGGTGCCTCGTCCTGGCCCTGAACGCCATCGTTGTTCGCATCGATCCAGACGAAGTCACCCAACTTGGCAGTCGGGAAGAAGCCGAAGTCAACCGAGAGGTTCGAACTGTCGTCCGGTAGGCCAGTCGGGGAGAGATCCCGGTCGTCCTTGCCGTCTCGACTGACTTCATCTGTCGGTTCGGTGGCTTCCATCAGCGACACCGGACCAGACATCACACCATCGTCAATCGGAATCGGCATGCCGTTGTCGTCGTTGTCGGTGTCGTCATCCGGATCGTTGGTTGTCGGAGTCGATGAACTCAACCCGGCCAAGGGTTCCCCGGGGCCGTTCTGAGCGGGAATGACAACGAAGTACACGTCCTTCGCCAAGCCATCGAAGAGGTAGTACCCATCGGCATTGGTGACGGTCTGTGCAATGCGGGTGTCCTTCTCGCCGTCGTCGTCTGCGTCGGTCCACAGTTCGACGGCGACGTCGGCGATTCCATCCTCGCCCATCTCAGCGACGCCGTTGTTGTTGCTGTCGAGCCACACGAGGTTGCCGAGCTCGAGCGATCCGGGCTCTACGTAGAAACCAGCGTCAAAGCTGTGGTCGTTGTCGCCCGGAGCACCCGAGAGCACCTCGATCTTCAACGTGGCGGGGTCCATGTCGGAGTCGAGTCTTTCGTCTTCTTGGGAGTCAGCAACCGTTGGCAGCAGCTCGCTGACATCGTCGACCTCGGGGATCAACGACACATCGGCCATCGAGGGGTCGATCATCACCTGGTACGAAGTGTTTGGCTCGACGGTGTAGCTCCACTGACCGTTGGCATCCGTGATGAGCGTGACGCCATCGACCATGACCTTCACGCCGGGAATACCAGGCTCGTCAGGGTCCTGGATGCCGTCGTTGTTGCGGTCGAACCACACGCGATCGCCGATCTGCACCGGTGCTCCTGGGCACATCGCCTCGAGGTCACCGAGGCCGTTCGCCTTGCCAAACGTCGACGGTTGAGGGTTCCCAGCATCGCGATAGAGCTCGTATTCGTGTGTTGTTGCTCCGTCGGTGTTCGAGAACCAGGCAATGCCTGCGGCATCGAGTCGATTGTTGAGTGGGTCATAGATCGTGGTTGCCACATCGGAGCGACCTGGCGCGAGGGCCAGCGAACCCATCGCAGTCTCGGAGTGGAACTCAGTCGAGCCATTGAGGACGTAGTCGTCGGCATAGAACTCGCCGCCGCCTGGTCCCTGGTTGGTGTTCGGGCCGCCGGGGCCGGTCTGGTCGACACCGCTACCGGCGGAGGTGAGTCCACCGACTGAGCCGTTCGACTCGAGGACCCAACCAGGTCCTTGAGGGGCAGCCCGCAGAATGTCGCCGCTGCTGTAACCCGTAACAAGGTTTCCATCGTCGGCCGGTGACAGGTTGCGGTGACCAAACTGGTCTGCGACTCGGTCGCGAACCGCGATGATGAGTGAGCCGTCTTGGTCGATCTCGAGGTCAGACACGATGGGTTGTGGTCGCCGTGGGCCCTCGAACGCCGACGGGTTTGGGTTGATGCCAAAGGCAGCGTCGGTGTACACGTCAGTCCACGGCTCAAAGCCGCAGCTGTTGCTGTGCTGGCCGCAGCCCTTGGTGTAGTCGAGGGGGAATGACAAGGCCGGCGTGGCGCTCCACGTGCCGGCCGCAAGGTCGAACCCGTAGATGGCAGCGCTCAGGTCGGCACGGTCATCAGATGTCTCGGCCGTGCAGGTAACTGACGCCCACAGGGTGCCGTCGTGGACCTCGATGGCGAAGGGGCGGGCAGCACCTCCGGGGCAGCTGTGGCTGGGGCGGCCGAGCGATACGTGGGCGCTGGTTGACCCTGCGTCGGCCGCAACGACGTCGATGGCGTAGATCGACCGATCGAACAGGTTCGTTGCGAACAGCGTCGACTCGTCGGCCGAGAGGTCGATGTCGCCCCAGCCCGTCTTGTAGATCAGCCCAAACGTGTCGGGGTCGAGGCTTGGCGGATCGTCGTTGCTGATCGACAGATCTCGTGCGCTGTTCGACGGCACGGTGCCAGCGTCAATTGCCTCGTACCAGACTGACTCCGAGCCCTGTGAGATCTCATAGATCGCATCGATGCCTCCTTCGCCAAGGCCGACGTGTCGCTTGAGAAACGCTGCCGAGAAAAGTCGCTCCTGTGAGGGCTGCCATGCGAGGCCATAGGTCGACCCAATCACCGAGTTGGTCGCTTCGATCGTCGGGTACTGGGGCTGGGCTGTTGCTGCACCGGCTCGGCCTTGAGCCTCACCGTGGATACTCACGATTGCCTCTTGGCCGCTGTAGTCGGTTCCGGGAGCGAGTGGGTCGCCGTTGATGAAGCACGTTGTCGCGAAGTCGAGCTCGTCGTCGGCCACGCCGCAGAAGTCCTGGGCGTTGACGACGGCAAAGTTGGCGATTCCACCACCGGGAACGAACTGCTCGCTCGAGCCGTTGTCTGGCCCGATTGGGCCGGACGTCAGCCACGGCTCAGCCCACTCGAAGGTCACGCGATACGTCAGGGTGTCGTCGAGGCCTGAGATCTCGTAGGTGCCGTCAGAAGCTGAGGTTGTGGTGGCGACCGTGCCATCTGAAGCCGTGGCGGTCACAGTGACGTCGGCCCACCCTTCCTCACCGGGGTCGGTGCTCCCGTTGTGGTCAAGGTCGCGGAACACGGTGCCCGATATCGACGCCGGTGCTGCACTGGTTGGTACCGATGCGAGTCCGACTGCGCCGAGTCCGATTGCCAGCGCACAGGCACTGATTCTTCCCACTCGAACGCGTCGCGAACGCGATGCAAAGGCCTTCATTCCACAACTCCTTGGTCACCCTGGGCGAACGACCGAACTGCCCGCTCGATCGATAGCGAGGTGAACGTAGGACATCACTTTGCGTGAGTGGTGTTTTGTTGATGAGCCCCAATTCAGGTGAAAGAAGCGTGATTCAGCCCGTCGCAGCACGTTCCTTGCAGAAGCAGCGAGAAATAGTGAGAGATTGGCTTCCATTCCGTGCGATTCGGGGCGCGCAAGTGAGGCGCTTGCATCTCGACGCCCACCAGACTCGCCAAACGTGACGTTGAGTCTTTTTCTCTCTGTGTGGTCGAGCGTCGTTGAGATGTAAGCGCCCGCTCCTCGGCAGATCAGCCGTTGATGGCACGCCAGACGCGTTCGGCCGTCACCGGGATGTCGACGTGGCGCACACCGAGATGGGCCAACGCATCGATCACTGCGTTCTGTACCGCTGGGGTTGCCCCGATCGTGCCCGATTCGCCGATTCCCTTTGCCCCGAGTGGGTTACGGTCCGTCGGAGTCTCTTGGGGGATCCGCACAAGGTTCGGCATCTCGGCTGCCGACACGAGGCCGTAGTCCATGAAGTTCGCAGTGAGCGGGTTGCCGTCTGCGTCGTAGACGAACTCTTCCATCAGAGCCTGGGCCATCCCGCTGACGACGCCACCATGCACCTGACCCTCCACGATCAGCGGGTTGACCATGTTGCCAGCATCGTCGCAGGCGACGTGGTTGAGGAGCGTGACCTCGCCGGTGTCGGCGTCGACTTCGACGACGGAGATGTGGGACCCGAACGGGAACGTCGCTCCGCCAGGTTCGAAGTCGGCTTCACCAATGAGGTTTGCGCCATCGTTTGCCGCAGCAGCTGCTCCGATCTCGGCCCAGCTCTTCGACACGGCCGGCGTGCCCGTGACTGAGAAATCGCCAGAGGTCGTGTCGAGCACGATGTCGGCTGGGTTGGCTTCGAGCAGTTCGGCTGCGATGTCCTTCGCCTGCGCCACCACGTCTTCGGTTGCGATGTAGACCGCTGAGCCGCCGACCTGCAGGGACTTTGAGCCGCCCGTGCCACCGCCCCGCTTCACTTCGGCGGTGTCGCCATGGCGCACCTCGATCTTGTCGAACGGAATGCCCGTGAGATCAGCTGCCAGCTGAGCGAAGGCGGTGTGATGGCCCTGTCCGTGTGAGGACGAGCCGGTCAGCAGGAGCGCTGAGCCGTCGGGCCGGATCTCGCAGCTCCCGAATTCGGGGTTTGCCATCGGGTTGGCGATTTCGACGTAGGACGAGATGCCGATGCCAAGCAGGCGAGAGTCGCCGGCATCGCGGCGACGCTGCTGCTCGCTGCGCAGGCTGGCGTAGTCGGCAGCCGCAAGTGCAGCATCGAGCGCCTTTTCGTACTCGCCGGAGTCCATCGCTGCGCCCGTGGGTGTGGTGAGCGGGAAGGCCTCTGGCTGGTGGTAGTTCATGCGCCGCACGTCGGCGGGGTCGAGGTTGAGCTCTGTGGCCCAGACGTCGATCATGCGCTCCATGATGTGGGCCGCTTCGGGCCGGCCAGCGCCTCGGTAGGCACCAACAGGAACCGTATTGGTCATCAGCGACGTGGCCCCAAAGTCAACGCGCTCGATGTCGTACACACCGGAGGCCATGATCCTCGTGATGAATGGAAGTATCGAGCCGACTGCGGGATAAGCGCCCCCGTCTTGCAGCATGGCGACCTTCAGGGCCTTGACCCGACCGGAGCGGTCGCCGCCAACTGTGACGTCGAACTCGACGGCTCGACCGTGCACGAGGCCGAGCATGCTTTCGGACCGGGTTTCGGCCCATCGGATGGGCGTATCGAGTTTGCGTGCGACCTCAGCGACGACGAGATCTTCGGGGTAACCGCCGTTTTTGGCCCCGAACCCACCGCCGACGTCCGGTGTAATCACGCGAACCTGATCGGCCTCGATGTCGAGGGCGCCGGCGAGCGCATCGCGAGTTCCGTGGGCCCCCTGGGTTGTCGCATATTGGGTGAGGAACGGTTTGCCATCTGCCTCAGACCACATCGAGACCGTTGCTCTCGGCTCGAGTGGGCATGGGGCGAGGCGGTGGTTGCGGAACTTCAGTGAGACGGTGGCCTCGCAGCCCTCCATCACATCTTCCTCACCGGCTGGGACCGCGAAGGCAACGTTTGTGCCCGCGTCTGGGAACAGCAGTGTTTCTCCGGCCAGTGCGTCCTCAAAGGTCATCACTGCCGGCAAAGGCTCGTAGCCGATCGCGACGAGTTCAGCAGCGTCGACGCCGACCTCTCGAGAGGTCGAAATCACGACCGCAATCGGCTCACCGACAAACCGCGTGCGTCCCGTTGCCAGCGAGAAGCGCAGCATGTCTTGGTTGAGCATCGGGTTTGGGGCCGCTCCGGTGAGTCCAAGATCGTCAGCAGTAAAAACCGCAACAACGCCGTCCATGGCAGCTGCGTCTGCGGTATCGATCGAGCTGATCTCGGCGTGAGCCATGATCGAGCGCACGAATGTGGCGTGCAGGGCGCCTTCCGGGGCGAGGTCATCCACATACTTGCCGCCGATCGTCAGCAGTGCTGGGTCTTCTTTTCGGACGACGCTGGTGCCGATCATGCTCATGAGGGAACTCCCGATCAGTTGGTCTGACGGTTGTTGTCAGACCTCGTTAGAGAAACGAACAGGTTGGAACCTACCGCGGTGCGTCGCTTTCGAGCGAGACGGGATCGAACGGAGCGGTGAGGCGGGTTGCTCTAGAGTCGGTACATGTCTCAGGCCACCAAAACGGAGAAGTGTCGAACCGGTCTGAAACGGTGGTTGACGTGCATCTGTGCTCTTTGTTTTGCTGCAGCAGCATGCGGAGACAGCGAGAACGAGTCGAGATCATCGACCACGGTTGCTCAGTCCAACGGTTCCGAAGAAGCCGCCGATGGTGGTGATCCAGAAACCACCGAGACAGCTGAGACGACTCCCGAGCTCGAAGACACAGATGAGCCGGCCTCGACCACGGAACCGCCTGAGTCGAGTGAACCTGGCGATGCAGAGGCAGACCACGACTCAGGTCTCGACGTCGATCCCGCATGGGAGAAGCGGGAAGCATTGTGGTTTGTATGGAACGTCGAGCCTGATGACGTCCTCAACGTTCGGGCAGAGCCCGACGCCGAGAGTGCGGTGTTGGCTGAGCTGGCCCACGACGCTCGTGGCATCACTCGCTACTCAGAAGAGGTGGTGAACGGTGATACTGCATGGGGCGTTGTCGAGTCGGATGGCCGCACCGGGTGGGTTGCTCTGCGGTTCCTGCGGCCAGAGCCCTCAACCGTCGAGCAGATCAATGAACCGCCGTCGGCGTTGTTGCCAGGAACCATGCAAACGATGCAAGGAGCGTTGGGTGATCGAGCTGCGCTTGCCGAGTACGTCGGACCGAATGGTCTGCTCCTGTCGCCAGATGGGTTCGTCAGTAACGACGATGTCGTGCTGTCGGCCGACGACATCGCAATGTCGGGGCCGAGCCGGATTTGGGGAGTCGAAGCCGGATCAGGTGCCAGCATCGAGATGACAGTCGACGATTACTTCGAATGGCTCCGGGGCTCAACGGCGCTCACGAGCACCGAAGTCACGAGTTATGACGCGGTGGTCGGGCAAGGAAGCACGATCAACAACATCGACCAGTTCTTCCCGGGGTCATCTACGGTCGAGTACCACCACGGAGGAACCTCGTACTACGGCGGACTCGACTGGGAGTCAGTCCGCTTTGTCTTCGACCTCGGCGGTGATGCACCGGTATTGCTCGCGATTGTCAGTGATGCCTGGACGCCCTAGTCGCAGAGGCGAGCGATCTAGACCCGCGTAGCGCCGAGCTTGACCGGCGTCGGCTTTGAGTGATCGATCGTGAGCTCCGGCCGCATCTCAACACCGATGTTCGCCAGCGCCGCCTCGCCGTGCCCCGAAACACACTCGGGGTCTGGCCCGTCGAGCGGCATGCCGGTGAAGAACTTGGCCGCCATGCATCCACCCTGGCAGGCATCGAACTGACCGCAGCTGGCGCATGCCCCAGCTGATTGCGGCTCACGCAGTTCGGTGAAGAGGTCCGAGGACTTCCACACTCTGGCGAAACCGCCGCTGTCGCGCACGTTGCCCGCCTTGAACTCGTCGTGAAGGACGAACGGGCAGGCATACACGTCGCCGACCGGGTCGATCAGACACACGACTCGGCCTGCGCCGCAGAGATTGAGCCCAGGCAGATTTTCGTCGCCGAGCGCATTGAGGTGAAAGAACGAGTCACCGGTGAGGACGTGAGGACGCTCGAGCAGCCAGTGGTAGAGCTCGACCTGTTGCTCCTGCAGTGGATGCAGCTCGTGCCAGGTATCGGCACCGCGTCCGGCTGGTCGGAGTCGGGTGAGTCGTAGTTCAGCGCCGAACTCTTCGGCCAGCGCCTCGAACTGATCGAGTTGGCTCACGTTCTCGCGAGTGATGACCACGCTGATCTTGAACGGGCCAAAGTTGGCATCGCGCAGATGGTTCATGGCCTCGAGAGCTGTTGCGAATGAGCCCTCGCCCCGAACCCGATCGTTGGTCGCAGCGGTTGCGCCGTCGATTGAGATTTGAATGTCGAGGTACTCCATTGCCGCAAGCTGTTCAGCTCGTTCGGCGTCGATGCGCGACCCGTTGGTGGAGAACTTGACCCCAACGCCATTGCCGGTTGCGTACTCCAAGAGCTCGAAGAAGTCGGGACGAATCATCGGCTCGCCGCCACCGATGTTCACGTAGAACACCTGCAAGGCTCGCATCTCATCGATGATCGCCTTGGCCTCTTCGGTCGACAGTTCGCGAGGATCACGCCGTCCGGAGGAACTGAGGCAATGCACGCAGGCGAGGTTGCACGCATACGTCAACTCCCACGTGAGACAGATGGGAGCGTCGAGGCCGAGCTTCAGTTCGTCAGTGAGTGCAGTCATGAGTGTCCTGGTTCGATCGGCTCGATGAAGTCGGAGGCCGCAAGTGCGGCCAGCGCCTTTTCGAATGCCGGCCACCGTTGGTGGTCGAGTTGGGCTGCCTCGAACGCGGCCCGCACCGAGCGGTGATCACCCAGCGTCTCGAGAAGGGCGACGAGGTCGGGGGAACGTACGAAATTGAGGCGGCGATTGTCGTAGTGGTAGGCGAGCGCTCCGAATGGTTCTGGGCGGAGTGCGACTCGGGGATGGAGGCCCCAATGGTCGTCGAGCGAGAACTGGCTCGCCAACGCCGTCTCAGAGGTTGTCACGTGGCCGCCCGGGGCTAGTAGACCCCGCACATCCCGTCGATCGAGATCTCTTCGACGAGCAGCTCGTCGGCAATCAGCTCATCAGCGGCGACGACAGCGTCATCGGCCGTGGTGTCGGCAATGGGTTCTTCGATCTCGACGGGTGCGCTCGGTTCCATGCAGGAAAACGTAGCCGAAGCGATCAGCGAAGATCGAAACAGACTTTGATGGTGCCGCGCCGTCCACTGTTGGCAGCGTGCAAGAGCGCATCTTCGTACTCATCGAGCCGGTAGGTGGCACCAACGAGACGGCCGAGGTCGGCCGAAACAACGAGCTCCTGTGCGAGGTCGAACGCGCTTCGCTTGGTGCCGTCGCTCAGCGTCTCGGTTCCGTAGGTGTAGGCGCCCACAAGGGCCACTTCTCGGTGCCACAGCGCCGTGAAGTCGATGGTGGCGCGTCCGGGCATGCCGACAAGAACGACGCTTCCCTTGGGTCGGCAGATCCCAATCGATTCTTCCAGCGAGGCTTCGCTGCCGACGGCGTCAATGACGACGTCGGCTCCACCCGACAAGTCGTCGCCAATGAAGAAGCTGTTTGTCGCCCGGCGTACGGAGCGGGCGACTTCGTCGGGCGCCACGACCTCATCGGCACCGAGGCTTCGAGCGAGCTCGACCTGTTCGGGGTATTTGGCTCCGACGATGATGCGGCTGGGGTTCGTGTGGGTTCTGAGCGCAGCGAGTGCAGTGAGGCCCATCGTGCCAGCACCGAGGATCGCCACGATCGCTCCGTCGGGAACCGGCACCCGCAAGGCGGCATGGATGCCAACGGCAGTTGGTTCGATCACGACGGCCTGCTCGTCGGTGATCGAGTCGTCGAGACGATGGATCTGTGACTCGTGAGCGATGAACTCGGTGGCCCATCCGCCGCCGGTGGATGCGCAGTAGCCGATCTGAATGCCGGGGTCGAGATCGCCGGCCACGAGGTGGCGGTAGTCGTCGGTGTCGCTGGGACCCGCACCCTCAAACGGTGGCTCAAAGCCGCGCGCCGCATGGCCGAGCACCGTTTCGACAACGACACGAGTGCCGTCCTCGAGTTCGCCCACTACTTCGTGACCGAGGATAAAGGGAAAGGAAATCCATGGCTCGAAATAGCGGGAAGACTGGCCGTCGACCGTCGAGAGGTCAGAACCGCAGATGCCGGACAGCCGAGTGGTGACTCGATGCCACCCCGGCCCGGGCAGATCGGGGGCGTCGGTATCGACGAGATCAAGAGGCCCGGTCGTTGCGCCACTCCCGGGGCGGATCCGCGAGCTAATGGCGGCAGCGACGTAGCGGCCTTCTTGACGACTGAATTCCAGAGCCTTCACGGCATCGAGGGTAGCGGTCAGCCGCTCTTGGCCTCGTGCTGCAGCTCAGGCACCATGCCGGCCGATTGCAGCCGCTTGAGGGCAGCAAACTCGGCCACATCGATGACGACCGCTTCATCGGGCTCTCTGGAGGTGAGAAACATGACGACACAGTCGTCGCACGTCGAGGTGTGCTGGCGTACGCAGCTGGAGCAATCGATGGAGAAACTCATGTCATGCACCGTAGAGATGGGCTGTGACAGCCAAGATGTTGAGGCCGTTACACCAGCGGCGGGCTCCTGCGGCGAGCCCATACAATCACGTGATGCAGGCGCTCACGGCTCGAGTTCTGAATGCCGGGCGTGCAGCGGGACTCGATGCGGTCGGCATCACCGGATCCGACGTCTTGGAACCAGCGGCCACGGTGATACCTCTCCGCAAGGAGCAGGGCCTGGCCGGGTCGATGAACTTCACGTATCGCAACCCGGCTCGGAGCACTGATCCGGCTCGGGCCTTGGCAGGAGCGCAGTCGATCATCGCCGGCGCCATGAGCTATCGGCGGGCTCCGGTCGATCGTCCTGCTGAGGCTGTCGGACGAGTCGCCCACTACGCCTGGCGTGACCACTACGGCGAGCTTCGCACCGCTCTCGAAGCGGTGGCCGCGGTTCTTGTTGAGGAGGGTTGGAACGCTCGCGTGCACCTCGACGACAACAACTTGGTCGATCGCAACGTCGCCTATCGCGCCGGTTTGGGCTGGTACGGCAAGAACGCCAACTTGCTGATACCTGGTGCGGGAAGTTGGTTTGTTCTCGGCGCGGTGATCACCGACGCAGCACTCGAGCCGTCATCTGGTGCCAGGCCGGATGGTTGTGGCCCGTGTCGTCGTTGCCTCGACGATTGCCCAACCGATGCGATCGTCGCTCCGGGCGTGGTCGACGCTCGCCGCTGCCTTGCTTGGCTTGTGCAGGCCCCGGGTGAGATCCCGGTTGAGTTTCGAGAACCGCTCGGCGACCGGTTGTATGGATGCGACGACTGCCAAGAAGTCTGTCCGCCTAACCGTCGGCTCGGGCCTGCACCCGCGGCAGAGGCGGATGCTGACCCGTGGGTCGAACTCGCGTGGTTGCTTCATGCAACTGACGACGAGCTCCTCGACCGCGTTGGCCGTTGGTATATCGCTGACCGCAATCTCGACATCGTGCGGCGAACGGCCCTGGTGGTGATCGGCAACACTGCAGACCCCGCCGACCAGGACGTCCGACGGTTGGTGCAGCGGTTCGTCGAGTCTGACAGCGTGTTGTTGCGGCAGCACGCGCTGTGGGCTGCGCGCCGGCTTGGGTACACCGAAATGGTTGACAGCGCGGCGCAGGTCGAGACAGATCCGATCATCTTGGCCGAACTCGACCGGTTGGTCGCTTCTCGTCCTGCGGCGGCAAACTAGGGCGTGCGACGCCACCTGCTCGTCACCAATGACTTCCCTCCCAAGGTCGGCGGTATCCAGAACTACCTGTGGGAACTCTGGCGGCGACTGCCGCCTGCCGACACCACAGTGATGACCACGCCCCATGCTGGAATGGAGGCGTTTGATGCCGCCTCGCCAATCCGGATCATTCGGTCGCCCGAACCGGTGCTGGTGCCCTATCCGTGGCTGGTGTCGCGTATTCGTCGTGTGGCGGCAGAGGTCGGAGCCGAGTTCGTCATCTTCGATCCTGCGCTTCCACTTGGTGCGATCGCACCGTTCGTTGGACTGCCCTATGGGGTGGTGTTGCACGGCGCTGAGGTGACGATCCCGGCACGCGTGCCCGGCTCCAAGTTGGCGTTGCGGCGAGTGCTTGACAGTGCGTCGTTGGTGATTGCTGCGGGCCAGTACCCACTTGCCGAGGCAGAACGCTGCGCCACGCACGTCTTGCCATCGACCGTGATTCCACCTGGCGTTGATACGAAACGGTTTGTCCCTCCGACAGTCGACGAACGAGCAGTCGCTCGAGCCAGATTCGGGCTCGAGCCAAGCGACTTGGTCATTGCCTCGGTGAATCGTCTCGTGCCCCGCAAGGGCATAGACGTGTTGATCGAGGCGGTGCAGCGTCTGGCGCTCGCCCGTCCGGATCTCCGCTGCGTCGTCGGCGGAACCGGGCGAGAACTCGGGCGGCTTCAGGAGCTGACGGCGAAGCTTGATGCGCCGGTGAGTTTCCTCGGTCGAGTGTCAGACGATGATGTCGTCAAGCTCTACCAAGCCGCTGACGTCATGGCGATGTTGTGCCATGAGCGTTGGCGTGGTCTCGAACAAGAGGGCTTCGGAATTGTGTTTCTCGAGGCTGCGGCGTGTGGCATCCCACAGTTGGCCGGAGCATCGGGGGGTGCCGCCGAAGCTGTTCTGCCTGGCGAAACGGGCCTCGTCGTCGACGAGCCGCGTCAAGTCGCCGCGGTGATGGCCGGGCTCAGCCGACTCCTCGACTCTCCCGAGCTTCGCCGTTCGATGGGTGAGAAGGCCCGAGAGAGAGCTGCATCGTCGTTTTCCTATGATCATTTGGCGGAACGGCTGATGACGGCGATCGACGAGGCCAGAATCTGATGGACGCCGAATCTGACGGCCACGGCTCAGCGTCGGAGACCGGTGAGGGACCAGGGGAGCAGGGGCCGCCCGACCCTCTCGTTCCGGGTTCAGCTCCGGGAGGTCTGCGTCGCTTTGCGATCGTCCTCACTGTCGCACACGCCGCTCTGACGGCGATCGCTGTCTTCGTACCGGGGTCGACCCGTGCCGTCATCGCCGGAGCGTTCCTTGTCGTTTTTCTGATCGCAATCGTCGCATTCATCTCTGCGTTTCTCACCGCAGCCAATCGCAGCCGTATCGAGTACGTGAGCGTCGCCGGTGCGTTCTTCCTCGCCGACGGAGCCGTTGTCTCTGCCGACCGGCGGCTCTTCACAGGCGCTGCGGTCCTGCAGACAGTTGTCGGCATTGTTGGCTCGTCGCTGCGGCCCTTCACATCCGTGGCGTTCAGCGTGCTCGTCGCTCTGGCTGGTCTGGCCATGATGGCAATCGTCGGTTCGCGCTTCGGCGCCTACCTGTCTCGGCCAGATTGATTCGCCAGGTTGTGACCTGCAAGCTGCCGATGTGTCAAGTCTGCAGCATCTTTCGCCAACCCCCAGATTGCCGATTACCATCGGGTAGGTGACCCAGGCATCCCACATCGAAGAGCGCATTGTTCACGCAACGATTGCCGCCTCCGCCGACCGCTGTTTCGCTGTCGCGACCGATCTCGAGGCCTATCCCGAGTGGGTGAATGGCATCACTGCCGTCAACGTGACTGAACGAGATGAGCTCGGACGGGCGACCGTGGCAGCGTTTGAAGCCGAGTCGTTCGGACGCCGAACCCAGTACTCGCTGGCCTACGACTACGACAATGCGCCTCATGGGCTGTCATGGCGCCTCGTCGAGGGCGATTTGATGCGCCGAATCGATGGCTTGTATCGGTTCGAACAGTCTGCAGATTCCCCCGATCTGACCGACGTAACCTACGAGCTCATCATCGATCTCTCCGTGCCGCTTCCAGGTTTCGTGAAGCGTCGTGCTGAGGGGAAGATCGTGCGGGCTGCGCTCGCTGAATTCTGCGCTCGTGTGCAGAACTCTGCTGTCTGAGCGCCCTTGGTGGTTCGATCGGCGAGATCAACCAGGATTGTTTCTTGAGTTGCGTCCAGAACGGGCCGAAGAACGGTTATGCGACTACTTCGTCTCGACCTCGGTCAAGAGCTTGGAACGGTTGATCTTCACCCGTTCATGTCCCAGATCCACAGCCTTCGGCCCGCTCAGCGCGAAGCGCTGATTCAAGCGGTCCGGGCAATCACCACCGGTTCGCGCACCCTGCCCTTTGGCCTCGTCGAGGTCGACGGCCAGCTGACGGAACTGCAGGGCGAGGCCACCACGGGCATCGGCCCGTTCACGACCGAGGACGTTGTTCTTGCTGTCGACGACCGCGTCGTTGGCGAGTTGGACCTGCCAGGTCGAATTGCCGAACTCGACCAAGCCCGCAAGCAAGCCCAGATCGATGCGATCTACGTCGAGGAGACCCGGGCTGATCTCGTGCCCTCTGCGTTGGCGGACCTGCAGCGATTGAAGGACAAGCTCGAAGGTCGCGAGGAACGAGACCCAGCAGTGGTGAGCGCCGAGGCTCACATCGAGTCGGTGGCCAGAGCGGTCGAAAAGATCCGAACTGTGAACCCGGTCATTCGTGAGACCCCCGAAGAGGTCTCTGGTCTGGTCGCCCGTTGGGATGCCTACAAGTCGTCGACCGAAGCAGCTTCGTCCCACCTCGATCAGCTGAACCAGCGAATTCTCGACGCTGAAGAAGCGTTCACCAAGGCCATCGACGATGAGGCTCACGCCAAGTCCGTCGCCGTGCCCGTTGTGTTGACGCCTGAGGAAGACGCTCGCCTGACCGAACTCAGCACCGAGTCGATCGACAAGAAGAAGCGTGGACGCAAGAACTCAGACGATGAAACGTCCGAAGCAGCTGCGTTGTTGGCCAAGGTTGGACAGCGGACGTTCGCCGGCTACGTGATGTACCGGATGATGCCCGAACCTGCACCCGAGCACGTGCAGGCGCTCGAGTTGGCAACGGCAAAGGTCGAAGCGGCCAGGAATGAAGTTGACGAGGCTCGAGCGGCGCTGTCTATCGACCCGACGTTCGTCGGACTCAACGCCGAGTTCGACGGCATCAAGGACGAAGCTCGTGGCCACCTGGGCATGATGTTGCCCGACGATTTGGGGGGCGCTCTCGAGGGACTCGTCGAGGAAAAGGAAAACCCCGAATGGGTCGACCTGGCCCGGCATCTTGTCGGCGAATTGCTTGCTGTTGGTCTCGATGGCGCGACGATCGAAGCCGTCGACCCCGTCGAACTGCCGGATCTTGCGGACAGCTGGCTGAAGAATGCTCGCAACGAGCTCCAGATGATGATCGGCGACGAGCCCGATCGCGAGCAGCTACAGGCTGACCTGGCCCAGGCCGAGGTCCGCTTCCAACGCCATGCTCGTGCCATGTCTCGCATCGACCAACGTGAAGCTCAAGCGGCAGCGTCGACTGACCGGGTTCGTGACCTCGAGACGCTCATTGCCCGAGCCGAGAACGCGGACGCTGGTGTGCCGACAGAGGATCTGGGCGCTCAGGTTCGGCGGATGGCCGACCGAGTACGGGCTGACGCCGGTGCTGCTGTGCCTCTCCTCCTCGACGGTGACTTCACCGGCCTGGGTGACGAAGAGATCGTCAACCTGCTCGAAAGCTTGGAGCCGATGGCTCAGGAAGTGCAGCTGATTCTGCTCACGGAGCGAGACGTCGTGAACGCATGGGTTGGCCAAGTCGGACTTCGACGAGCGCTCCAGGGCACGATGGTGCCGGCCAACGTCTGACCCACGTCCAGGCCGCGGGAGCGAAGGCTCAACGTCGGGCGCAGCGACCCGCGTACAGTTGACCCGTGTCGAGTTCGAGCAACACAGGCGCCCACGTCATCGGTATCGATGTCGGGGGAACAAAGATCCTTGGCAGTGTCGTAGATCCGTCTGACTGGACGGTGAACACGACGATCAAACGACCGACGCCCGTCGGTGACGCACTGCTGCTCTCCGACGCCATCGGCGATGTCGTTGACGAACTCATGCAAACGCATGGTTCGCCGTCCGCTGTGGGCGTTGGCGTGCCAGGGCTGGTCGATCACGACGGCATCTTCCACTACGGGCCGAACGTGCAGGGTGTGCTCGGGCTCGACATGACCAGCGATCTCCACCAGCGGTTTGGGCTCGACGTCATGGCGTTCAACGACGGCACCGCAGCTGCGGTTGCTGAACATCGCCTTGGTGCTGCGGTCGGCCACGACAATGCGATCATCGTCGCCCAGGGAACGGGAATCGCCGGCGGCTTGGTTGTCGGCGGAAGCGTGGTGACTGGAGCACATGGTTTCGCCGGTGAGCCTGGCCACATGTTGATCGCTGCTGCTCCCAACGGTTCTGGAGACGGTCACCTCTGTGCATGCGGCCGAGTTGGTTGCTGGGAAGCCGTGTCGTCTGGCGCTGGCTTGGCCAACATTGCGCGAGGTCGCGCCGAGAAGGGTCGGGGGACCGCCATCGTCGAACTTGCTGGGGGAGTGGTCGCCGATATTCGAGGTGAACATGTCGCAGAAGCGATGGCTCTCGGCGACAACGAGGCCGCCGCCGTGTTCGATGAGTTCGCAACGTGGGTTGCTCGAGGTCTGGCCAGCCTGGTGGCCCTGCTTGATCCGAGCATCATCGTGCTTGGCGGCGGCCTCACCCAGATCAACGACTTCTTCATCGACAAGGTGCGGGATCGCTACGACAGCTACACCGTCGGCGCGGGTCATCGCCCGGTCATACTGATTGTTCCTGCCCAGCTCGGTGTCGAAGCTGGTTCGATCGGCGCTGCGCTCATGGCGCACGAGAGATTCTCGTAGCTGCTGTCGGATCAGTTCTGGCGGAGCAGTTCAGTCAGATCGGTGACGATGCTGTCAGCGAGGGAGAGGTCAAGCGAACGGCTGACGAACGTCGGCGCGGCAACAACGGTCATTCCAGCCGCCTTTGCAGCACGGATGCCGTTTGGGGAGTCCTCGAGGGCCAGCGCCTGTGCTGGGTCGATACCGAGTCGTTCACACGCCAGCAGGTAGACCGCAGGGTCGGGTTTACCTGGCGTCTCGCCACCGGCGTGACATCTGATCGAGAACGAGTCAATGAGCCGGTGCTGTGTGAGGAGCGGGTCGACCCAGTCAGCGGGCGAACTCGAAGCGATGGCGATGGGAAGTCCTCGGGTGTTGCAGCCTGCAATCAACGAACGGACGCCAGGCCGAACGTTGGCGACGGCAAGCATCGCGTCGCGTCGCTCTCTGCGAACCTTCTGAGCCTCCGTGACATCAATGTCGGGGCCGAGACGACGCTGCAGTTCGGCGACGGGATCCAACATCTCGGGGTCATCGTCGTGGCGGCCCAGCGAGTGGGCCCAGACGTCGAGGGCGATGGGTTCGAGGCCGAAGTGCCGGAAGGTGGCAGCCCAGGCTTCGTAGAGGGGAGTTTCGGTATCGACGATGAGACCGTCGAAGTCGAACACGATGCCGGAGAAACTGAACGGGTCCACGCCGCAACTGTTGGCGATTGACGATCAGTGCGCCACTGAGTTAAGCGGCCAGCGAGTTATCCGGCGAGGCCGTAGAGGCAGAAGCGCACGGCATTGTCGAGCACCTCTTCGCTGAGCGGCTTGTTGCCGACGGCGTACTGTCGGCCGAGCTCGTCGGTCACGCCTCGTACCGCAGTAGCGAGCATCGTGGCGTCACCGGGCTTGATGAGCCCGTCTTCCATCGCCGCCGACACGAGCTTGGTGGTGTCTTGGATGGTGATGCGCCGGCCCCGGCGAAGTGACTTGGCGAACTTCTCCTCGGTCCACGCGAACATGACAAGACGCCACACGTTTGGGTTGTCTGCCGACCAGGTCAGCGAGGCGCGGATGCCGTCTTCGAGCTGTCGCAGCGGATCGTCACCCGGATCCATGTGGGCCCGCTGAAAGCGTCGGACATCGACGAGAGCTTCACGGAGAATCTCGAGGAGTAGATCGTCCTTCGAAGGGAAGTACCAGTAGAAGACGCCCTTGCCGACTCCGATGCCGTCGACGATGTCAGACACTGAGGTGGGGTGAAAGCCGTTCTGAGCAAAGCGCTCTGTTGCAAAATCGAGCAGCTTCTGTCGACGGTCTCGTCCTCGAGCGGTGAGTTGGCGCGCCGGCGGTTGCGACCCTGCTCCCTTGCCGCTCTCCGGCTCTGTGTTGTTCTCACTGTCCGCTGCCGACATTCACTCCGAGGGTAGGAAGCTCTTGACCGATCGGTCAAGATGCGGTCAGACGTTCGCTTCGTCGCCGTCCTGGCGGGCCCATCCGAGCGAACGCTCGACTGCCTGGTTCCAGCGGGCATACCGCTGGTCTGCGTCTGCTCGCTTGGCCTGAGGTTCGACCGATACGTCGCGACTCCACGCATTGGTGATGTCGTCGAGCGAACTCCAGACGCCCTCGGCAAGACCTGCGAGGTAGGCGGCGCCAAGGGCTGTGGTTTCCTGCATTGTTGGGCGGGTCACGGGTACGCCGAGTTGGTCGGCTTGTAGCTGTAGCAGCAGGTCCATGACGGACGCTCCTCCGTCGACTCTGAGTTCTGCGAGCTCGAGCCCAGCTCCTTGGGTCATGGCATCGACGACCCCACGAACTTGGTACGCCATTGATTCAACGGTGGCTCGAGCCAGTTCTGCTCGACCGGTTCCCCGTGTGATGCCAACGATGGTGCCGCGGGCATACGGATCCCAGAACGGGCTTCCGAGCCCGGCAAAGGCGGGTACGAGAAAGACGTCGCCGCTGTCGTCGACGCTCGCCGCGAGCGGGCCGATCTCGGCCGCTTCGTTGATGATCCCGAGCCCGTCGCGCAGCCACTGAATCGCAGCGCCCGTCACAAAGATCGACCCTTCGTAGGCATAGGTTGCCGGATCACTTTCGTTGAGGGTCCAACCGACGGTCGTGAGCAAGCCATCGACCGGATCAGGACACGTCGTGCCCACGTTCATGAGAAGGAAGGAGCCGGTCCCGTAGGTGTTCTTCGTCATGCCAGGCTCAAAGCAAGCCTGACCGAAGAGAGCTGCCTGCTGATCTCCAGCAACCCCCGAAATCGGGATGCCGGCGCCAAGGGCGGTTGAGTCGGCCGTGACACCAAAGCGCCCGCTGCTCGGGCGGACCTCGGGGAGTGCTTCCATGGGCACGCTCAGCAGATCACAGAGCTCTTCAGACCACGCAAGAGACCTGATGTCGAACAGAAGCGTGCGGGATGCGTTCGACGGCTCGGTCGCGAACGTCGTGCCGTTCGTGAGCTTCCAGATCAACCACGTGTCGATCGTGCCCAACGCAAGGTGTTCGTCTCGCTCGACGCCGCCCTCCTCGAGAAGCCAAGCAAACTTCGTGCCAGAAAAGTACGGGTCGAGGCCGAGGCCTGTCGTTGAGCGGACGAGATCGAGATGACCGGCTGCGGTCAACTCCTCGCAGCGATCGGCGGTTCGTCGATCCTGCCAGACGATGGCCTGATGTCGAGGTTCGCCAGTTCGCCGGTCCCAGGCCACAACTGTTTCTCGTTGATCGGTGATGCCGACGGCGGACACCGGGCCATCGAGGGACGGAATCAGCTCGGCAAGAACGGCTTGGATCGACTCCCAAATCTCGGTTGCGTCGTGCTCGACCCAGCCCGGTTGGGGAAAGAACTGGGTGAACTCTCGGTACGCCAAACCCTTGATCTGGCTGTCTTCTGAGATGGCCAACGCTCGCACCCCGGTTGTTCCGGCGTCGAGGGCGATCACGTACGACATAGCGTCTCCTGTTGTTTCGGCCTGTTCGCTCCGACTGTACGTGAAACGGCCCTATATTTGGGTCTTCCGACAACGTCGTCGAGCTTTCTATCGAGTGCCCCGCCAGGGGTCAGCCAAACAGAGGTGCCATGCGCGTCGGAGTACTCACAGGCGGGGGCGACTGCCCCGGACTCAACGCAGTCATTCGCGCCATCGTCCGCAAGGGAACGAAACACTACGGCGACGACATTCTCGGGTTTCGTGATGGGTGGCGCGGCGTCATGGACAATGACTTCGACACCCTCGATATCAACGGACTCCGCGGGACGCTGCCTCGGGGCGGAACCGTCATAGGAACAAGTCGGATCAATCCGTACATGTATCCCGATGGGGTTGACAAGGTCCGGAGCTGTATCGACGCCAACAACCTTGACTGCATCATCGCCATCGGTGGCGAGGGCACGTTGTCGTGTTCGGCCGAGCTGTTCAAGGCTGGGCTTCCGATCCTCGGTGTTCCAAAGACGATTGACAACGACATCGGTATCACCGAGCGAACGTTCGGCTTCGATACCGCCGTCACGATCGCAACCGAGGCGATCGACCGACTCCACAGCACCGCAGAAAGCCACAACCGGGTGATGGTTGTCGAGGTCATGGGCCGCCACGTGGGTCACATCGCCACGTGGGCTGGTTTGGCCGGGGGTGCCACCTTCACGCTCATTCCTGAAGAGCCGTTCGACATCGATGATGTCTGCGCCTCGCTGAGCCGCCGTCATGAGAAAGGCCGCTACGCGTCCATCGTCGTGGTTGCCGAGGGTGCCAAGCCCAAGGAAGGCACCTTTGAGGTGCCAGCCGACTCCTACGACGAGTACGGCCACATTGTGCTCGGGGGCATTGCCAACAAGGTCGCAAGCGAGATCGAGACCAGAACCGGTTTTGAGACGCGAGTGACCATCCTTGGCCACGTGCAACGTGGCGGAACGCCGACTGCCCTCGATCGAGTGCTGTCGTCTTGGTACGGCGTTGCCGCCATCGATGCAGCTCATGACGAAGCGTGGGGTCAGATGGTTGCGCTCGTCGCTGATCGTGTTGTGCGCGTGCCGATTGCCGACGCCGTTCGCGAGCTCAAATTCGTCAACCCGCAGCTCTGGGAAACGGCACAGGAGTTCTTCGCTTGATCACCTCTTTTGCACCGGGCCGGGTCAATCTGATCGGCGAACACACCGACTACACCGGCGGCCTCGTGTTGCCGATGGCGCTCACGATGGGCATCACGGTGTCTGGCTCAGTCGGTGGCGGCCGGCTCACGCTCAGCTCATCGCAACAATCAGAGGTGCTTGATCTGGTTCTCCCGATTGACGGCTCTGCATCCGCAGTCGATCCGCCATGGGGTCGATACCTGGCCGCCGTTGTATCGAGTCTCGACTTCACCGAAGGTTTCGACGGCTCGATCGACAGCACGCTTCCAGCTGGCGGCACGGGGCTCTCGTCGAGTTCCGCTCTGACGGTTGCCGTTCTCCTGGCCTTGGGCGGTGATCGAGATCGACATGAGCTCGCTCAACTGGCACGCGACATCGAGGCTGAAGCTACTGGCGTCCGCAGTGGCATCATGGACCAACTCAGTTCGGTGTCGGGGGTCGACGGTCATGCGTTGCTCATCGATTGTCGGACACTCGATGTCACACCCACGCCGCTTCCAGAGGGTCTTGATGTGCTCGTCGTGCACTCAGGACAACCCCGGATCCTCGCCGACTCGGAATACAACGAACGGCGGGCATCATGCGAAGCACTCGAGACCATGATCGGGCCGCTCCGAGACGCGACGCTTGATGATCTCGGACAGGTGAGCGATGAACGACTGCGCAGCCGAGGGCGCCACGTCATTTCCGAGAACGCCCGCGTGCACGCCATGGTTGATGCGCTCGCAGCCGGTGACTTGCCCCTTGCCGGGGAGATTCTCGGTGAGGGGCATCGGAGTCTGGCTGACGACTACGAAGTGTCGACCCCCATCGTCGACGCCCAAGCAGCCAAGCTCAGCGCGACACCCGGGATCTACGGCGCCAGACTCACCGGGGGTGGCTTTGGCGGTTCCCTCGTGGCATTTGCGGAACCGGGAGTCGAACTCGACATCGACGAGTGGTGGATCCGAGCCGAACCGGGGCCTGGGGCCAGCGTGAGCAGCACACCGGATTGATCAGCCGCCGTTGACGCCGAGATCAGCCTCGAGTTCGGCCTCGGGGTCAGCGTCTGGATCGCCTTCTGGGTCGGTTTCATCGAGCGGCGGCTGCTGGGTCTGCGCGAGAAAGGTCTCGATCTCGGGAGCCTGGTCGCAGTTGTAGTTGTTGGACGCGGCAGCGCCGACGATTGTCTCTGAGTCGGTGTCGGGAAGGGCGATCTCACCCTGCTCGTCTTCGATCACCACACCACTGACCGATGGCAGGCTCGTCAGCGTGCAAACGATCTCCTGGGCCAGCGGAATCTTTGCCGCGTCGTTCTCTCGCAAGCCAAACTCAGGTGAAACGGTCACAACGACAATCTGATTCTCGTTCGGCTGGCCGACGGTTGGGGCAAGGACGTCGGAGGTGAAAGGAAAGAACACACCGATCTCGGCGAGCCGCTCGCTCTCGTCGACGCTGGGCCCAACGATGAGGGCCGCGATCGCCTGTTCGGCTGTCGGTGACTCTTCCTGAACCCGTTCGACTCCGATCAGCCGCTGTGCACCGGCCGCGTCCTGGAACTGCCAGTAGAGCGTCAGCGTGAACACGATCGCATCGGGCTCCGCTTCAGTGGTGGTCGTTGACGGCACCGTTGTCGTGAAGATGTCATCGGGAACGGACTCGACAGGCGACGCTGACTCCTCAATAGGGATCACCGCGCAGGCACCAAGAATCGAGGCGAACCCGGCGAGCAAAGCCGCAAATCGGTGCATCGGTCTCATATGGCGAGTTCCTCATCGCTCTCGACGACGTCGCCGATGGGGAGCTCAACAACGAACCGCGCCCCGGGATCGCCGTCCCGCCGACCGGTGACCCACACCTCGCCATTGTGCAACCGAACGTGTTCAGCAACAAGAGACAAACCGAGGCCAACACCGCGGGCGATGTCGCGCCGGCCGGCGTCTGCTCCGGCCCTGGTGAAGCGGTCGAAGATGCGCTCTCGGTCTTCGACAGCGACCCCCGGTCCTCGGTCTTCGACCAAGATCTGAGCCTTGCCGTTGCTCGTCTCGAACCCGATGCAGGTAGCGCCGCCGGCGTATTTCGCAGCGTTGTCAATGAGATTGGTGATGGCCTGCGCCAGGCGGCGCTTGTCGGCCATGATCACGAGGTCTTCAGCTCCCTGTTGAGCGATGATCGACACGCTTGGTGTTTGGCTTTGGGCCACAACAAACGACAGAAACTCCTCCAGCAGGATTGGACTCAGGTCGAGTTCGACGGCACCGACGTCCATGCGTGAAATCTCGAGTAGATCTTCGACAAGCCGCTGAAACCGCTCGAGGTCCTTCTTGAGCAGGTCGACCGCCTGTTGGGCCGGCTCTGGTAGCTCAGCTCTCCGCCGGTCGATCACTTCAACAGAGGCCGACAGTGTCATGAGCGGCGATCGGAGCTCGTGGCTGACATCAGAGGTGAATCGCTCGTCGCGCTGGATCCGCCGTTGCAGTGCATCGACCATCTCGTTGAACGTCTCGGTGATCTGACGGAGGCTCGGATCGACCGTTGGTTCGAGTCGAGCAGAGAAGTCGCCACCGGCGATGGCGCCTGCAGCAAGACCGACCTGTGAGAGCGGCTGGAGAGCTCGCCGGGCTGAGTAATAGCCGAGGAGCGCGCCAAGCAAGCTGGCGCCGAGTGAGACACCGATGAGGATGACGCGCAGCGACGACAGCGTGTTTGCGACGGCGGTCATCGGCACGATCTCGTAGTATTCGATGTCGAGGTCCGGGAAGCGCAAGCCGATGCCGTACAGCGGATTGCCGTCACCATCGTTGAAACGCTTCTCGGCCACCTGGTCATCGACAACGAAGCGTTGGAGATCCGCTGGAATGTCTCGGGCCTCGAGGCCCGAGAGTGATCGCGCCTGCCCATCGCTTGGGATGATGAGCACGAGGGCACCGTTCGGGCGAAAGATCACGCTCGTATCGAGGATCAGTGAGACAAAGCGATCGATGACTTCGGCCCCTTCTTCGAGAGGCTCGGGCGGGTCTGGGTTTTCTTGCAGGCGCTGCAAGTTTGGTCCGAGGCGCCGGGTGTTTCGAAACGCTTGAAGTTGCGCCTGTTCTTCCAAATCAGAAATGAGCTGGCGCTGGACGAGCGCAAACGTCGCGACCGCAACCGTCGAGGAAAGTAACAGAGCGCCGAGTGCGTAAATGGTTGTGACTCGAGCGAGGAGCCCCAGGCGGGGGCGATTGATCACGGTTGGAGCTTGTAGCCCAAGCCTCTCGCCGTCACCACGTAACGAGGACTCGCCGGGTCAGTTTCGACCTTGGTCCGGAGCCGCCGAACGTGGACGTCGACGAGACGACCATCTGCGAAGTAGTCATAGCCCCACACTCGTTCAAGCAGTGCCTCACGGCTGAAGACCTTGCCCGGCTGGGAGGCCAGCTCGACCAGCAGACGGAACTCGGTCTTTGTCAGGTGGAGCTCTTCATCGTTCTTGGTGACGAGCCCCTCTTCGGGCGAGATCGAGAGATCGCCGACGACGATGCGTTCCATCGAGCCCGAATCTGAGGTGCGGGCCCGACGGAGAAGAGCCCGGATGCGGGCCGAGAGCTCTTTGGGGGCGAAGGGCTTGGTGAGATAGTCGTCTGCGCCGGCTTCGAGCCCGGCGACCACGTCGTGGGTGTCGTTGCGGGCCGTGACCATGATGATTGGAACATCGCTGCTCTTGCGGATCGAACGGCAGACGTCGAAGCCGTTCATTCCGGGCAGCATGATGTCGATCAACACGACGTCCGGCTCGTGTTCTTTGAACTCCTCGAGCGCGGTCTCCCCAGTTGCCGCTTCGTTGACGTCCCAGCCCTCGTCTTCAAGGGCGAGTTTGACCGCTTGGCGAATGCGGTCATCGTCTTCAACCGTCAGGATTCGTGTTCCCACGGCCACCATGGTGCCCGAAACTTCGTCGTTGTGTCACCCATGGTGGACATTCGCCTCTTTGGAGGCAGCGAGTGGGCTCGTCAGTTATGGCGTCTGGTCTGCGCCGAGCTGGCGAAGCCGATCGCCGAGCAATCCAAACAATGATGGGTTTGCAGCGAGAAGGAACGTCTCGCTTGGCGGTCCGCCATGGAGGTCACCGACCACGCCGCCGGCTTCAGAGCAGATCAACCACCCCGCCGCAAAGTCCCATCGGTTGAGACCGCGTTCGTAGTAGGCGTCCGCCGACCCCTGCGCCACGTTGCAGAGATCAAGTGCCGCCGACCCGAACCGACGAATGTCGCGAATCTCTGGCAACAACTGCGTGAGCACCTCACCCTGGGCTGCCCGCCGCTCGGCCCGGTAGCCGAAACCTGTCGACACCAGCGCCAGTTCGAGTGTGGTGAGTGGTGAGACGCTGATCGGCTCGCCGTCTCGGCGGGCCCCGCCACCGCGGACCGCATCGAACATCGTCTCGGCCTTTGGCTCGTAGACGACACCGGCGACGACATCGCCGTCGAGTTCGGCAGCGATCGAGACGCAGTACGCAGGGACGTTGTAGACGTAGTTGGTCGTGCCGTCGATCGGATCGATGAGCCATCGGACCCCAGAGGTGCCGTCAACGTCGCCACCCTCCTCGCCGAGCACGCCATCGTCAGGCCGGGCAGCGAGTACTCCGTCGATGATGAGCTTTTCGGAGGCCTTGTCGGCCGCAGTAACGACATCGGTAGCAGATGACTTCGTGTCTCCGACCAAGTCGACTTCATCGCGCAGACGCTCCGCGAGTTCACCAGCGTCACGTGCGAGACCCATTGCGAGGTCTCGAAGCTCGGTCGCCAGATCACGCATCGTTGTCGAGCTTCTGCTTGGCCGAGTCTACCCTTGACGCACGTTTGCTTTCTGGGTGTTCGACGGCATTCCACTCGTTCATCGCTCGCAAAGTGAGTTGCGCAACGATGCCCACGCCGACCGCACCGATCAGCGCACCGATGAGCAAGCCGCCGGTTGACCACGTCGACGTGCCACCCATGAGATCGCCAACCCCGAAGCCGATGAGCCCACCAAGGAGGCCGCCGAGCAAGATGCCGCTGAACGCAAGCCAACGTGCCGGTTCGGGTGGTGTCGCGTCGATCGGTTTCGGAGCCAGCAGATCTTCGAAGGGCATCGGCGATGTCGTTGCCCGCGATGCGATTTCTTGACCCGGGGATGGCGTGCCCTCCGGATCGTCAGCGGAAGCTGCGGATGATTCGGCCACACGCTGATCGTATCCACGGGGCTGGTGTCCACAGAGCACAACATCTGACAAGCTGGGACCCATGAGCCACGCAGACACCCATGTGCCAGAACCGGGGCCAGACGGTCTCCGTCACTGGGCTGTTGCCGGCGGCGTCGTGGTCGACGGCGAAGGCCGCGTGCTGCTTGTCAACAACCGTCGCCGGAATGGATCGACTGATTGGTCGCCGCCGGGCGGAGTCGTTGATCCAGGCGAGTCACCGATTGTCGCCCTGGGCCGTGAGGTCAACGAAGAGACGGGGCTCATCGTCGATGGCTGGGGTGAGCCGCTCTACCGGGTTGAGGTGACAGCACCAGGATTCGGATTCTTCCTGCAGGTCGTTGCTCACCGTGCCGAGTCCTTCGCTGGGGAGATTGCGATCGATGACCCAGATCAGATTGTGATCGATGCCCGCTTCATGGAGACAGACGCAGCGATTGAGATGATGGTCGACGCTCCGCAGTGGGTGCGCGAGCCGATGGCCGCCCACCTCGTCGAGGGAGTCAGCGATGGTCGAACGTTCGCCTACCGGCTCGATGGCACTTCGGCTGAAGACCGGCGCGTGACGCGCCTCGATACGTGACACGACGCTCCATCCTCCACGTCGATATGGACGCGTTCTACGCGTCGGTCGAGGAGCGAGATGACCCGTCGTTGCGGGGCAAACCTCTGGTCGTCGGTGGGACAGGTCGCAGAGGAGTGGTGGCCGCGGCCAACTACCAGGCGCGGGTCTTCGGTGTGCGGTCTGCCATGCCGTCGAGCATTGCCCGCAGGAGGTGCCCCCAGGCGATCTTTCTGCCCGGCAATCACAAGCTGTATGCAGATGTCAGTCGGCAGGTGATGGCGATTTTTCGGAGTGTTACTGATCTGGTCGAACCGCTGTCGCTCGATGAGGCGTTTCTCGATGTGACAGGGGCCCAACGGTTACAGGGTGCGGCCCCAGAAATTGCCGCCGCGATCAGAGATCGGGTTCGAGCGGAGGTCGATCTGAGCTGTTCGGTCGGGGTCGCGCCCTCGAAGCTGGTGGCCAAGCTCGCCTCGGTCGAGGCCAAGCCGCAGATCAAGGGCCGTCGCGTCACGCCCGGGTCGGGCGTCCACGTGGTGACGCCCGAAGGCGTCGAAGATTTCTTGCGGCCGTTGCCGATCCGGGCCATGTGGGGGGTCGGCCCAAAGACCGCCGAGCGGCTCGCACGGCTTGGTATTGCGACCGTTGGTGAGCTTGCAGACCTCCCGCTCGAGACATTGATCGGCGCCGTTGGCGAGGCAAGTGGCCGTCACCTCCACGCGGTGTCGAACGGTCGAGATGAGCGGCCCGTTGAGCCCGAACGCGAAACGAAGTCGATCAGCCACGAGGAAACGTTTGCGACCGATCGATTCGACCGCGATGGCCTCCATCGCGAGTTGGTGGGAATGGCCGACTCAGTGGCGAGCCGCTTGCGCAGCGCGGAACTGCGGGGCAGAACCGTCACGATCAAGGCTCGGTACCCGAGCTTCCAAACCGTGACTCGCTCGCTCACGCTCGGCCAGCCGACTGACCAGGGACCCGTGATCGTTGCTGTGGCTGACGAACTCCTCGACAAGGTCGACCTCGACCAAGGGTTGCGCCTCCTCGGGGTGGGTGTCTCAGGCCTCACACACGAAGTGAACGAACAGCTCACGTTCGATGACTTGGCAGGACAAACCGCCGATCACACGGGGGCCTCTGGAAAGCCGGCAGTTGCAAGCACCGAGGCGATCGACACGATTCGAGCCCGGTTCGGGCCAGCGGCCATCGGGCCGGCAACACTCCTCGGGAAGCCCCAACGCGTCGCTCCTGGTGGGCAACCAGACCCCGAAGCAGATGATTCGAGGAGTCGAGAGACACCGATCAAGGAGAGATTTGCCCAGCCCTGGGGCCCCCAAGATGAGTGTCTCGATGGGTGATGGTCCTGCGCGCGTTGTCTCTCGCTGCTCGCTGCGCGAAGATATAGTGGTTAGGCCGAAGCGATCGGACTCGGAAACGGGTTCGAAGAGAGGTTGAGTTGGGATCAGCGATGCCGCTGTCTGAGAACGAACAGAGGATCCTCGACGAGATCGAGCGAAACCTTCACGAAACTGATCCGCGCCTGGCCAAAGAGGTCAGCGAAACCACGGTCTATCGCCATGCGATCGGTTCCCTCAAGTGGATGGTCGTCGGACTCATCGCTGGGCTCGTCCTCATGGTCAGCACGCTGCAGATCCACTTCCTCCTCGCCTTCGCCGGGTTCTTCGTGATGCTCGTCAGCGCACTTGGCCTCGAGCGCAATCTGCGGATGATGAGCCGTGCCGGCCTCAACAAGGTTTCGGACGCGATCAAAACAGCGAACCCGAACCTCCGTCGCCGCGGTGAAGGCGACGACGAGAGCGACGACGACAGCGAGTCCTGAGAGCTTCTTGCCTCGGGCCCTGAACCGGCCCGACCGCAATCACACAGGCTTGCTCACTTGGCAGGCCAGCTCACTGCAGGCCCGCACAGGCCAGCTGGGTTGCCCCCGTTGCCGGCACAGGCTCTTCGGCTATCCGGTGTGTGTCTGCCGATTAGGCGTCGACGAGTTCGCGCTCTTCGGTCGGATCGCTCGTTGAAGAGCCCTCGGCACCCGGGGTCGACACAACGACCCGTGAGCTGCCCTTGAAGAACCGCCGAGGGTCGATATCACGCCAGATGCGAGTGTGGACCGGCACCCGATCCTTGACCCTGGTGCTGATCGCGTCGCTGGCCGATACCGCGGCTTCGACTCGGTTGTCGCTCACGCCGCCACCCGGCTGGGTCGCACGGAAACGAGCTTCGGTGACGATCTGACCGAGCGTTTCCATTGCCTCTTCGGGTACCCGGCGATCTTGTGACGCCCGGTAGGCAAACTCTCGTCGAGTTTCAGACGCGTGCCGTCGCAGCTGGAAGCCTTGGTCGAGATCATCTGCTGCGTCAGCCCAAGCGGCTTCGACCTTGGCCAGGGGAGTCGTTGCGCTTTGTCGGCGACGGCTCCGGCGAAGTCGGCGGAATCCAATCGCAGCCAACGCGTACAGTGCGACCGCCCCGGGGATCGCCAGGATCCGCCAAGGGAACGAAGCGCCGTCGTTGTCGTCGAGTGTGACCGTCTCGAGATCTGTGTCGAACTCGGGAATGACATCTTCGAGGTTCGGCTCGGGTGTCGTCGATGGCGGCCGTGTCGTGCCGGTGGTTGCCGGATCGCCCGGTTCGGTCGGTGAGTCTTGCTGGGCATCTGCATTCGTATGGGGCGCATTGGGAGAACCACGGCCGGGCGTTGGCTCGAACTGCACCCAACCCAGACCTTCGAACCAGACTTCGGGCCATGCATGGGTGTGGCGGCCGGTCACTTCATAGGCGCCGTCGCCGATGGGGTCGCCCCAGGTGAAACCGACAGCGACGCGTGCTGGCGCTCCGAGCGAGCGGGCCATCAGCGCAAACGTGCCGCTGAATTGCTGGCAAAAGCCGACCTGTTCGTCGAGAAAGGTCTCGATCGGGTCATCGCCTCTCGGACCAAGCCGGATGCTGTAGTCAAACGTACGAAAGTGGTCCTGTAGGGCCAGCATTTGTTCGTAGCGAGTCGTTGCACCAGCGGTGATCTCCTGGGCCTCGCTGGCGATACGCGGTGAGACCCCGTTCGGCAGGTCGAGGTATCGCTCTGCGATGTCGGCCGGAACGGTGGTTGGGGCGGCGTTCAGCTCTTCCGGGGTGAATATCGGGACGACTGACTCGATGGAGTAGTTGGCGCCATCGGAGTCGTTGTAGGCCCGGCTGACCGTGAGCGCAGCCTCATCGGCATTCCACGTTGCATCAACGTCGGCCTCGAGGAGTGTTGCCGGCGCAAAAGCGGCTGGGAGCCAGATCTCGGCGAGACCTTCGATCTGGAATGTCTGTTCGACCGTGACCGTGGTGCCCGCACGGGCTCGGTTGCCTGGGAGGCCGCCCTCCTCAGGGTTGAACTGGCCTCGGGTTGTCCACAGATTCGTTTCCGGTTCGAACGTATCGAGCCCGGCAAGTCGCCAATAAGCGGGCTGGGAAGATTGCACGGTGAACAACAGCGTTTCTTGCTGGCTGACGAGACGGCTGCCAATGCTGGCATAGGGCGAGATCACGGTTCGGGTTGGGTCGCCCTGGTTCCGCCAGGCGATGATCTCTTCAGCATCTGCGCCCGGGAGTCTCGGGCCCAGACCGACACCGATCAGAACTGCGGCGAGCGCGACCGCCAGCCCGGCTTGAGCCAAGCCGATTGGGCCGCGCCGTCGATCGACGGTAAGCCATAGACCTCGGTCGGCGAGCGTGTGGGTCCGCTGGGTGATCGCCCACGCCACGACGGCCAGAACAAAAACGACGGTGGAGCTGAGCTGGGAGTTGCCGGCGCCGAGCACTGCGGAGAAAATGAAGAGCAACCCGGCGGGTAGAACTGGCTCAAAGGCGAGCCGAAGCCGCAGGGCGCCCCAGTCGGTGAGGAACGCCATCAGCCATGCGCCGCCCATTGCCGCAGCAATGAACGGGTCGCTGCCTTGGACCGGGGCCTTGAGTTCGCGGAACTGTTCGATGCCGTCGCGAAGCAGCGTCTCAAGAACGTTGAGGGTGTCACGAGTCGGGATGATCCCGAGCCGTGACGTTCCGGGTGCGTAGCGGTTGGCGATCAGTACAAACAGAGCTGCGAGCGAAACAATGAGCGCCGGAAGCAGAGGAACACGGGCACGGCGCAGGGCGACCGCTGCTGCTGTGGAGAGGAGTGCGGCGCCGATGAGCGGAAGAACCGATGATGTCTCGGAAAAAACGCGGACAAAGCCGTAGCAGGCTGACGGCACCAACAGTGCCGCGACAACCTCGAGCCAGATCGGCGGTTGCGATTGTTGGGTGTTCATGACGTTGTTGCTCCACCGGTGGTCGTGCGGATCGTTGTTGAGCGGTGCTGCGCCTCATTCCACTCAGCCTGGAAGTCGCTTTCGGGCGTGTGCATGATTGCTCCCGGTATCGAGGTTGAGGCGACTGGCTGGCACAGCACTGTGTGGATGAGTCCGAACGACCGACGAGCTCCCTCGATCGCCGCGTTCAGCTCTTCGGTCGGGATCCCGGTGACGAGGATCAAGGTGCCGCCGCGGCCAACTCGAGTGATCTCGTCGATCGTCCGCACGAGGCTGGCTCCCTCCGTTGAGGTGACCATTGCCAACTGCTCATCGACCGCATCGAGCTCGGCTCGGCTGCGGATGTCGGTAAAGCCCGGACTCGCCGAGGTGAGGAAGCGCAACGCATCGTCGCCCCGCCAGCCTGCGTGGAGAGCGCTCAGCGCCGCAGAGACAGCACGTTCAAACCCCTCCTCGTCGTACACAGAGCGTCGACGATCGAGCACGACGGTGACTCGACCAGTGCGGGGCCGTTCTTCTTGTTTGACGACGAGCTCGCCGGTTCGGGCGGAGGCTCGCCAGTGCACTCGCCGCAGTTCGTCGCCAACGACGTAGGGGCGAAGCGCAAAGAACTCATCGCCGCCGGAAGCAAGTGCACGGATCGGTTGTTGATCGGCGGTGGGGTCGTGTCCGGCTCGAGCGTGAAGAACACCGAGATCGATGAGCTTTGCGTGCACCATCAGCGTGACTTGGTCCGACGCTCGGACCGTTGAGCTCGTGAGTCCGAGCGGATCGCCAAGGGTGAGGTCGAGGGGGCCAACATCAAGCCTGCCTCGGCGGCGAGTCGGGAGCCGATATGCAATTTCGGAGCGATCGCGCCCTTTGATGGGGGCCAAAAGAAGTGATGCACCACTCGAGTTCTGAACGTGATCTTGGACTCGGAGAACCGGGGTGCGCCGCCGAGCGAGGTTGAGCAGACTCAGATCGATGCGAGCCGGAGTTCCGGCTCGAAGGCGCGACGGGTTGGCGGTGCGGGCGACGGTGAGATCGAGCTGTGCCGTTGCCGTATAGATCACGGCGAAGACGAGCGCTGCCAAGCAGATCGCAGACAGATAGAACATCTCCGTTGTGCCGAACAGCCTGCCGAGCACGAAACAGGCGACACACACGACAGCGAGACCAATCCCGGCGCGAGTTGGTTTCATGAGAGGCCGCAGGGGTGGCTCAGATGGTGCACTGCGATTGGACTCCCTCGATAGGGCTGAACCGGCTGCTCACTCTCCAACGCGCCGGACGCCGATTTCGGTCAGACCCGATCGTAGGGCACCGCAACAGCCTGTAGTACGTCGCGAACGATGTCGTCAGCTGTTGTCCCTCGCAACATCGCCTCGGGGTTGAGGATGAGACGGTGGGAAATCACGTTCGAGGCGACTGCCTTGATGTCGTCGTCGGTGACAAACGTTCGACCGGCAGCGGCGGCTCGGGCCCGAGCGACCCGCTGCAGGCTGAGTGTTGCCCGAGGCGACATGCCAAGACTCACCGACCCATGACGACGGGTCGCCTCCGCAAGGTCGATCAGGTAACCGCGAAGATCCGGTTCGATGTGGACCGCAGAAACGAGATGCGACATGGTCTCAACGTCTTTGATCGAGGCCACGGGTTGCAGATGGTCAACGACGTTGTCTTGTTCGTGAGTTTGCAGAATGCCGTACTCGTCGTCGCGGGCCGGGTACCCGACAGAGATCCTCATCAAGAATCGATCGAGCTGGGACTCAGGCAATGGGTAGGTGCCCTCCTGTTCGATGGGGTTCTGTGTTGCCACCACCATGAACGGCTTGGGGAGCTTGTGTGTTGTTCCGTCGACCGTGACTTGGTCTTCGGCCATGGCTTCGAGAAGCGCTGACTGCGTCTTCGGCGAGGCCCGGTTGATTTCGTCGGCGAGTACGAGTCGGTTGAAGATCGGTCCGGGTCGGAAGACGAAGTTGCCGTCGTTGCGATTCCACACGCTGACACCCGTGACATCTGCTGGTAGCAGGTCGGGGGTGAATTGGATGCGGCCGAGTGGCGAACCGATGGATGCAGCCATCGCTTTTGCCAACGTAGTCTTGCCGACTCCCGGGATGTCCTCGACCAAGAGATGACCTGAGGCGAGCAGACACAGAAGTGACTGCTCGACGACTTCTCGTTTGCCTCGGACGACGCGTTCCATGTTGTCGCCGATTGCTTTGAAGGCCGCCGCAAACTGCGCAGCCCGTGATTCATCGAGATTTGCTGACTCTTCGCTCACGGCGACGAAGCGTACTGGGCGATCAGCCCTGCCCTAGAGTCGCCACGTGGAATTCGCTCTCGCCGTCGACATGGGTGGCACAAAAATGGCCGTTGGAGTGGTGACCGAAGACGGACGCTTGACGGAGCGTCGAGCGAAACCAACGCCCAAAATCGGTCCGAACGGAGAGCCAGCAGATGCCGCCGTTCTGTTTGAAGCTCTGACCGGCCTCATCGATGAGCTCGCCCCGTTCGATCGATTTGTCGTTTGCGGAGTTGGGTGTGGAGGCCCGATGTCGGCGGGAGGCGAACTGGTTTCCCCGCTGAACATTCCGGGTTGGCGCTCGTTTCCCCTCGCCGAAGAGATCGAGCGCTACACCGGCCTGCCAACCCGAGTCGACAACGATGCCAAGGCTCTGGCCTTAGGGGAAGGGTGGGTCGGCGCAGCGGTGGGCGAGCGCGACTACATCGCGATGGTGGTGTCGACTGGAGTCGGCGGAGGCATCGTCGTCGACGGCCGTTTGCTCGATGGAGCGACCGGCAACGCCGGCCATATCGGACATGTGATCGTTGAACCGGACGGCAACCAACCACCGCGACAGATCCAGGGCACGCTCGAGGCCGAGACCTCCGGCACGTCAATCGAGCACCGAATCGGTCGCCCCTCGAAAGAAGCCAGCACGTCAGACATCACCCGAACCGGCGCCCTTGTTGGTCGCGCCATCGGCTCGGTCGGCAACTTGCTCGACATCCGATTGGCGGTGATCTCGGGCTCGGTCGCACTCGGCTTCGGCGAACCGTTCTTTGCTGCGGTCCGTGAGGAAGTCGGACGCGTGTGCTCGCTTGACTACTCGCGCGGCTTGCGAGTGGAGCCCGGAGGCTGTGGACCAGATGGCCCGTTGATCGGGGCCGGTGCCGTCGGCTTTCGTCACGCCGGCCACACGATCGGCCTCATCGAGCCGCGCTAGCTGTCTCCGCTGTCGCTGCGAGCTACTCGCGATCGACTCTCGCGCTCAGGGCTTGTCGGCTCCGCCGACCAAGCTTGCGACCGGCTTAGAGCGCGGCGTCTTTCTTCCACTCCAGCCAGGTGACGAGATCGTCGGCTTGCATGGGGCCTGGTTGCTCGCCGCCGTAGGCCGTCTCGAGCCTGAAGTGCATCCACGACGGATCGGGAACAGGAAGATAGGGCTTCTGGCGCCACCAGCCCGATGGCGCCATCGACCAACCCGCTCGCAAAGCGGTCGCCCAAAGATCTGGCCTTCGAACCACGGCCACAGCGGCCGCAGCCGGAATCGCGCCACCCATTTCTACTTGGGAATATCTCTGCTCTGACATGGGAAAGACACCCTGCGTTGACATGGGAAAGACACCGTGCGTTCGCTGGCGTTCACTTCGGGATGTCTTTCCAGGGTCCCTTGTCTGACTTGGGTTCTTTGGGCAGGCCGAGCACCATCTCGCCGATGATGTTGCGCTGCACCTGGCTCGTGCCTGCGTAGATCGTGCCAGCCCGAGCATTGAGGAACGTGCCGATCCAACTACCGGAGTTGTTCGGAGCGCCGGGCGCATCAGTCGAGAACGCGCTCGATGGGAATTTGCCGTCGATCTCCATGGCATTGGCCCCGAGAATGTCAACGGCAAGCTCGGTGATCTTGTGGTGGTACTCGCTCCAGTAGAGCTTGAAGATCGACGCATCGGGTCCAGGGTGCTCGCCGTTGAGGAACTTCGTCAGCGTGCGCATGCCGAGGAACCGCATGATCTCGACCTTTGAGTAGCACCAGGCGATCTGCTGACGGATGACCGGGTCGTCGGCTCTGCCCTGCTCCTTCGCCAACTCGACGAGACGATCGATCTCGACCTTGAACTGCACCGGAGTCGTCGCAGCTGCTTCGCCCCGTTCGTAGCCGAGCAGGGTCATAGCGACAGCCCAGCCACCATTCACCTCACCGATGACGTTCTCTCTGGGGGCGCGGGCATCTGAGAAAAACACCTCGTTGAACTCAGATTCCCCGCTGATCATCTGGATCGGGCGAACCTCGACACCCTCTTGGTCCATCGGAACCAGCAGGAACGTGATGCCACGGTGTTTTGCTGCATCGGCGTCTGTGCGGGTGAGGACGAAAATCCAGTCAGCCAGATGCCCGGCCGACGTCCAGATCTTCTGCCCGTTGATGATCCACTCGTCACCGTCGAGCTCGGCCTTGCAGCCGAGGTTGCCGAGATCCGAACCGGCGTTTGGTTCTGAATATCCCTGGCACCAGGTGTCCTCGCCCGAGATGATGCGGGGCAAGAAGTGCTTCTTCTGCTCTTCGGATCCCCACTGAATGATCGTGTTCCCGACCATCTGGATACCGAACACATCGTTCGGTCCACCGGTCGGCACGCCGGCCTTGGCGAACTCTTCTGCCATGATGACCGATTCGAGAGCCGTGAGCCCGGCGCCGCCATATTCAGTGGGCCAGTTGGCTGCCAAGTACTGGTTGTCGCGCAAGATGTCGCGCCACTCCTGGGTGAACTTCATTGCGGCGTCGGCGTCGAGTGCGCCGATGCCTTCCCAGTTCGCAGGGAGGTGCTCGGCCAGGAAGGCCTGGATCTTCTCGCGGAAGGTGTCCGCAACGTCGGTGTAGGTGGGCTGCATGAAGCCAAGACTAGACCGGGTAGTCAACTCAGGGAGAACTGCTCGTTTGGGTGGGACCGGTGAAGCGAGCGGGCGCGGCACCCTGGCGCCCTACGCCGCAGAGCTATGGGCGCCTACGCCGCAGTGCTGAGGTACTCGTTCCACGCTGGTGGGACGGAGCCGGCAGCCACCTTGACCCACACCATTTGGGTCGGTGCAGCTGGCCGCGACTTCAGTCGGAGCGAACACTCGGCCAAGAGTCGATCACCTTTGAGTGTGTTGCAGCGTCGGCAACATGCGACGACGTTGGTCCACTCGTGCTTGCCGCCCTTTGAGCGGGGATGCACGTGGTCGATGCTCTCGGCCGACTTCGAGCAGTACTGACAACGGCCCTGATCTCTGGCGAACACGGCTCGCCGGCTGAGTGGCGCCTCGCGGCGATACGGAACCTTGACGAAGTAGCGGAGCCTCACCACAGACGGGATGGCAAGCTCGAGCTGCTCCGAGCTGATCACAATGTCTGTGCTCTTCAAGACATCGACCTTGTTGGAGAGGGCGAGGACGACCGCACGACGTCCAGACACGACGCCGATTGGCTCGTAGGTTGCGTTCAACACGAGGGCCCGGCTCATGCCCCACGACAGTAGTCCGACGAATCCGTTGGGTACCTACCGTTTGTGGCGAGCGCCGCTGCGACAGCGCATGTCAGGGCAACCGAGCGATGACGGCTGAGACCAGATCGTCGAGCGCAAAGGTGGGAGCACGAAGGGGCAGCCCGATCTTGAGTTCGTCGAGATCGAGGTCGTGGGGGAGCGCCGCGGGGTTCACGATCTGTTCGACGAGGCTCTGTGACCAGCCGGTGACAGCGAGGCACTGAAACCTGGCGTGCTCTCGTGTTCGACGCTGCGATAGCCCGACCACTTTGTGGTTTTGTGGCCCAACAACGACCTCACCTGGTCCGAGACCGGCAAAGCAGACCGCAGCGCCATGGCTTCGTCGGAGAAGCGGGCCATCGTGAGCCCGAGCGGGCGCAACACCAACGGCGGCGAGCGCGTCCACCCACAGTTCGCCGACCCATTGAAACGAGCGGTTCACGTCGTCGTCCCAGAGCGAGTGGTTGCGTGGCAGCACGAGGTCGACCCACACGAAGCGACCGGGCTCGAGAACGACGAGGCCACCGCCACTGCGTCGGCGACATACCTCGACGTTGTGGCCGTTCTCTGTTGTTGTCGCGCCTGTTGTTGTCGCGCCTGTTGTTGTGGCGCCAGCTGCTGTAGCGGCCCTAGCGAGTGCCTTCTGTAGCGAGGGTTTGATCACACCGAGGTCTTGTGTGCTGCCGAGAACGGCGGCCGGGCCCGGAATGTCGTGAAACAGCGCCGTTGGTTCGGAGGTGTCCCGGAGGTCTCGGGCGTGGAACTCCTGCGCCAACCCTTCGCTGAATTCGACCTCCCAGGGCTGACTCGCCACGGGGTCAGCGTAGCGCTGAACAAATTTCCGAATTTCTCACCTGGTGCGCGCAGGTGACCGCTGGTGGCGTTCTCCCAGGTCAACGACTCGAGCCCTCCGCAAAAGCGAACGAGTGTTCCCCACAAGGGGTGGTTGCGTGCGCGCGGAATGTCTCGAAATGATTGCCAAGTGGGGCGAAGTGTCATAAAGTGTTGAGCAGTGGGAGAACAGCCCAGTTAAGGTCAGCAAGTGTCACCACCACCCAGGCGGCGACATCCAGGGACCAAAAGTCGGATCGCTCTCCACACGAACGTTTCTTGACAGTCGGAGCCGCAACGGTGTTTGTCGGACAGCATGAACATTCACTCGACGCCAAAGGTCGAGTTGTGCTGCCCGCTCCCTACCGGGCCTCAGTGGCCGCTCGCGGATATGTGACCCGTCTCGACAGCTGTATTGGGCTGTGGAGTGAGGAAGGCTTTGCAGACGTTGCCCAGAAGTGGATGGGGTATCGCGAGCAGGGCCTGATCTCGAATCAGATCTTCAGGAAGTTCACGACAAACGTGAATGAAGTGAAGCTCGACTCAGCGGGTCGAATCACCTTGCCGAGGACGCTGCTCGATGATCTCGAGTTCGATTCTCAGGTCGTGATCAGTGGATTGATCGAACGGGTCGAAATCTGGCCATCTGATCGCTACGAGCTCGACCAGGGCGGTGACGTCGGCAGTGAGTACGCCGATGCGATCAACCGTTTGGGTCTCTGACCCTCACACCGCCAACTCAGCAACACGCAAGACAGCACAGGAAATCAAGACAGCAAAGAAATACAGCACGACCTGCTGCTCCGACAGACATTCAGAACTTGTCACTGGAACCTCACCAAGAAAGGAGCGAGGCGGGACCACATACGACTCGTTCATCGGTTGCCTCCCGGGTAATGGAGAAGGGTGCTTCTGCCCCACAACTCCGCCCGCTACCCCTCTAGTGCGTATCAGGGGATAAATCCTGGCGCACGCCCGTTCCCCGGGGGGCTACCGATGACCGGTTCGAGACCGGAACGCCGCTGGGCGACTCATGTCAGACGATCCGCGCATTCCCTCAGCTCCTGAGGCTCATCAGGCCGAGGCTCCGCCATCAACGGAGGAACCGGCATTCGAGCACACGCCAGTCATGGCCACCGAGATCGTTGCCTTGCTCAGCGAGGTGCCGTCTGGTGTCTTTGTCGACGCCACCCTCGGCGGTGCTGGACACGCGCTTGCCATTCTCGACGCCCACGATGGGCTCGGACTGCTCGGCATCGACCGAGACGGCGATGCGCTTGCCGCTGCAACCGAACGACTTTCGGCGCTTGCATCGGCTCGCCCGGGCCGTGTCCAACTCGAGCGAGCCCGGTTCGACCAACTGTCTGATCTGCTTCGCGCCTCTGGCATTGAGCATCTCAGCGGCTTTCTCTTCGATCTCGGCGTGAGTTCTCCGCAGCTCGACCGGGCCGAGCGGGGTTTCAGCTTCCGTCACGACGGCCCTCTCGACATGCGGATGGACAGCGATGCTCCGCTCAGCGCAGCAGACGTCGTCAACACAACAGACGAACGAGAGCTCGCATCGATTCTGCGCCGCAACGGCGACGAACGATTCGCGTCGAGGATCGCCAGGTCGATCGTCGCCCAACGGCCGTTCTCCTCTACGACAGAGCTGGCAGAGGCCGTCGTGTCCTCGATCCCCGCCGCGGCTCGCCGCAAGGGCGGTCACCCGGCCAAGCGAACTTTTCAAGCTCTTCGAATTCATGTCAATGACGAACTCACCGTCCTTCGTCCCGCACTCGAGGCCGCAGTTGGTGCCTTGGCCGTCGGCGGGCGAGGTCTGGTCCTCACCTATCACAGCGGCGAGGACCGGATCGTGAAGGACGTGTTTCGCGGACGCAGCACGGTGGACGTTCCGCCCGGGATCCCGGTACCCGCCACCGAACCCGAGTTCACCATGCTGCGTCCGCTCTCTCGCCGCCCGAGCGACGATGAGATCGCTCGCAACCGCCGTGCCGCCAGTGCCCGGCTTCGGGGTATCGAGCGTTCGGCGGTTGCCGCATGAGCGCAGCCGCCGCTCGCAAGGCCTCGCCTCGCGCCGCAAAGCCGGCGCCGAAAGCGCGTCGCGCCAACCTGCGCCTCGTTGATCCGCGCATCGCTCAGCTGAAGGCCCGGCGGCGCCGCACCGCAGCCGCCAGCATGTTTGTTCTCGTCGCCGGAATGTTTGTGGTCGCCTACGCACAGGCCCGGTTGGTCGAGGGACAGCTCGAACTCGATCAGTTGCGGACCGAGGTCGCCGAGGCTCGCAAGGTCCAGGCTCAACTGGAGCGAGATGTGGTCGAGGCATCCTCGCCGACAGCCATCACCGACCGTGCTCGCGCACTTGGAATGGTCCGAGCCGTTGAACCGCTGTACATCGTTGCTGTCGATGTTCCTGAGCAGCCAGCCGTGATCGATGGTGTCGACCCTGCCCAGCCCGAGGCGCCCCAGGTGTCGAACCGGGGGCCGGCGGTGGCCGATGTCGAACTCTCGAGCAGCGCGATCGGTGCGTCCGCTCCGTGAGCACGCAGCGTTCTTCCAAGCGGACTCGTTCCGCCCCCGATCCTCGCCGGAGGATGCTGGCTCTCTTGGGCACGCTCGTCGTTATTGGTGGCTTGTTCTCAGCGGTGCTTGTCGATCTTCAGGCCCTCCGTCCCGAGCGCTACCAAGACGTTGGCCTGAGCCAACGAATTCGAACCCAGACCCTTTCGGGCTATCGCGGTTCGATTCTCGATCGTGACGGATTCGTGCTTGCGACCTCGACCCCCGGATTCGAGGTTGTCGCTGACCCGTCGATGATCGAGCAACCGGGAGCAACCGCAGCGGTTCTTGCTCCTGTTTTGGGTCTCGAGCCGTCGGTCGTCGAAACAGCTCTTCGGGGGAGTGGTCCTGCGGATCGCTTCTCGATGATCGTTCCCGAAATCTCCGATGTTGCCTTTCAACAGCTCGAAGCCCTGGCTGACGATGAGGCACAGCGAGGGGTCTTGTCTGGTGTCTTCGTTCGACGCTTCGAAGACCGCGTCTACCCGAATGGCACACTGGCCCGACCAATTATCGGCGGCGTGGACCCGGACGAGAACGGCACGTACGGCCTCGAGTGGCAGTTCGATGAACTCATGCAGGGACGATCTGGTTCCGAGACGATCGAGCGCGGCGTCTTTGGTTCGATCACCGGCGGCTTTCATTCCGTCGACCCTGCGGTCGAAGGTCACGATCTGATTCTCACGCTGGATCATCGGATCCAGCATGTGGTCGAGGAGTCGCTCATCGAGCACTGCCAGGAAACTCGGGCCAACGGCGCCCAAGCTGTTGTGAGCGATCCTCGCACCGGTGAGATTCTCGCCATGGCAACCGTCGTGCGGAACGAGAACGGCACGTGTTCGGTCCCGCTCCACAACGCAACGCTGGTCGAGACGTTCGAACCCGGTTCGGTGCTGAAGATCGTCACGGCGGCGGCTGCGGTCGAGCAGCTCGGGATGACACAGGACACGCTCATCGATGTGCCAGCGTCGGTTCAGGTCGGCGATGTCGAGTTCTTCGAACACGGTGCCGGTCACGTCGCTGCGCCGTATCCAATGAGCCAGATCATCTCGCAGTCGATGAATGTCGGCACGATTCGTTTGGCTGAGCAGCTGGGCAAAGAGACGCTGCACGACTACCTGCTTGCGTTTGGGTTGGGCCAGCCGACTGGGCTGGAATTCCGGCACGAAGCTCGCGGCCGAGTTGCCGATCCGGACGATTGGTACGGCAGTGACCTCGGCTCGATTCCGATCGGTCAGGGCGTCACGTCCAATGCCGTCCAGCTCAACGCTGCATACAACGTGATTGCCAACGGCGGGTTGTATGTGCCGCCCACGCTCGTTCGGATGACCGTCGATGCCGAGGGCGAATCGCACAACGTGGCGCAGCAGGGGTCCCGCCGAGTTGTCGGTGGTGCCACCGCTGATGAGGTCACCGACATGCTCGTTGGCGTTGTCGAACACGAAACCGGTACCGGCTCTGCTGCTGCCGTGCCCGGCTACAGCGTCGCCGGCAAGACCGGAACGGCCTGGAAGGTCTTCCGCGAGGGACCAGATGCGCCGCTGACCTATGGCTACAACGGGAACCGCCGCTACATCGTGAGCTTCGCTGGGTTCCTGCCGGCGGAGAACCCCCAGCTCTCGATCACGGTTGTCGTGGACGAGCCGCAGACCGACAACACCGCTGGTCGCGTCGCCGCCCCTGTCTTTGCTGACATTGCGCAGTACTCGCTCCGCATTCTCGGGATTCCCCCGGGCGAAAACTTCGTCGACAGTGGTGATCTCGTGCGAGGGACACCAGCGCCAAACGCCGGGGCGTCAGGCATCACCGAAACAGCGGCACCGGGGAGCGAAGAATGAGTCCGGCCGTGACCGTGGGTGACGTGGCTGAACGCGTCGGCGGCGAACTCAGCGGACACGGCGAGACCTCGATCAACTCCATCACTCACGACTCGCGAGCAGTTGCGGCCGGTGGACTGTTTGCGTGTGTAGTCGGAGAGAACGCTGATGGGCACGACTACGCCGCCGGTGCCGTGGAACACGGTGCAGGTTCATTGCTCGTACAGCGTCGGCTCGACCTCGGCGTCCCCGAGATTCTTGTCGACGACGTTCGAGCCGCCCTCGGGCCTGCGTCCAGCTGTGTGTTTGGCGACGCCTCACGCGAAACGTCTGTGATCGGGGTGACCGGCACGAGCGGCAAGACCTCCGTGACGCAGATGCTGTCGGACGTGCTGAATCATGCCGACGTGAAAACCACGGCCCACGGAACGCTCTCGGGCGCTCGGACAACCCCCGAAGCTCCCGACTTCCAGCGAACGCTTCGCGCCGACTGTGATGCCGGAGCCGAAGCCATCGCGGTTGAGGTGTCGTCGCACGCGTTGTCGCTTGGGCGGGTACGAGGCACGACGTTTGCTATCAGTGGCTTCACGAACCTCGGCCACGACCATCTCGACTTTCACGGCACGTCAGAGGACTACCTCGAAGCCAAGCGGCTGCTCTTCACACCCGAGTACACCTCGGTTGCCATCGTCAACGCCGACGACCCGGCCGGTCGAGACATCCTCGCTAGCCTCGCCCCTCAGATCGAGGCCGTCCCGTACTCTTTGGCCGATGCGGAAGATCTGCAGAGCGAAGGACCGATCAACCGGTTCGGCTTCAGGGGTCACGAAGTCGTGTTGCGCCTCGCTGGCCGCCACAACGTCTTGAACGCTCTGCTAGTGGCACTCAGTGCCGAACGGCTTGGAGTCGATGCAGCGGACATCGCCGATGGGCTGTGTCGCGTGGATGCGCCGCGCGGACGGTTCGAATTCGTCAGTCTCGGTCAGAACTACCACGTCGCTGTCGATTACGCCCACAAGCCGGATGCGCTGGCCGCCGTGCTGGAAGCGGCTCGACAGACGGCCGGCGACAATCGAGTCATTGTTGTGTTCGGCTGCGGAGGCGACAGAGATCGAGAGAAGCGACCGATGATGGGCGCCGCTGCCGCGGCGGCCGCCGACATGGTCATCGTGACGTCCGACAATCCTCGAAGTGAGTCGCCAGCTGCGATCATCGCCGAGATTGCGGCCGGAATTCCCGCCTCGCCTCGGGCCGCAGTTGCGGTAGAAGAAGATCGCCGAGTTGCGATCGAGATGGCGGTAAACGAAACCCAGCCTGGAGACGTCGTTCTCATTGCCGGCAAAGGCCATGAGGTAACCCAGGTGATTGGCGACAAAGAGATTCCGTTTGATGATCGCGAAGTGGCAATCGCCGCCATCGCCGCGAAGGAGCGCGCCTCGTGATCAGGCTCCTTCTCGCAGTTGCCATTGCGTTCTCGTTCTCGGCCATCGGCACCAAGGTGCTGATTGATGTCATGACGCGTCAGCGAATCGGTCAACCCATTCGTGAAGACGGACCACAAGGACACCAGACCAAGGCCGGCACACCGACCATGGGCGGCCTGGCCGTGGTCGGCGGCGCCGCTCTTGGCTACGTGCTGTCTGATCTCATCTCCGGGGGCGTCTTCACTCGCAGCGGCCTCATTGTGATGGCAGCTATCTGTGCGGCCGCGCTCGTCGGATTCATGGACGACTGGCTGAAGGTGAGCCGCGAGCGCAACCTCGGTCTCAACAAACGAGCCAAGATGCTCGGGCTGCTTGTCGTCGCTGGCGGTTTCGCTGTCGGAACACCAGCGCTCACCACCATCTCGACCGAACTGTCTTTTGCCCGTCAGGGCGACATCGGCATCGATCTCGGTCTGATTGGGTGGACGGTGCTGGCGATCATCATGATCCTGGGAGCCTCCAACGGCGCCAATCTCGCAGACGGGGCGGACGGCCTTGCCGCCGGGTCGGGCATCTTCGCCTTTCTTGCCTACGGGCTCATCGGCTTTTGGATCTTCCGCCAGGTCGGCGTCGAGCCGGACCTCTACGGCGTGGCTCACGCCCAGGACCTCGCAGTTGTCTCTGTTGCCATGGTCGGAGGGCTCGGTGGGTTTCTGTGGTTCAACGCTGCGCCCGCAGAGATTTTCATGGGTGACACCGGCTCTCTCGCGATCGGTACCGGGCTTGCGGCTCTGGCGCTCACTACGAACACACAACTACTGCTTGTCGTGATCGGTGGTCTCTATGTCGCCGAGAGCCTTTCGGTGATTCTCCAAGTCGGTTTCTTCAAGATCACCAAGGGCAAGCGACTCTTTCGCATGGCGCCGATTCATCATCACTTCGAGCTGAGCGGCTGGCACGAGACCAAGGTCATCATCCGTTTTTGGTTGGTCTGCGGCGCCTTGACGTCTCTCGGGCTCGGTCTGTTCTACGCCTCGTGGCTCTCCGGGACTGAGATCGTCGAGGTGACGCCGTGATCGATCTTGACACTCCGTTGATCGTTGGCTTTGGCGTCACCGGCCGTGCCGTTACTGGCGCACTCGTTGCACGCGGTCACCAGCCAGTTGTGATCGACGATCGGCCGTCGGCTTTGGCAATTGACCACGCCGAGCAACTCGGGGTCGAGCTTGTCGCTGCGCCTGACGCAGATCAGCTGGTTGCCCTTGTTGGGAATGCGTCTGTGCTTTTGCCGAGTCCTGGTGTGCCCGACCACCATCCAGTTTTCGACGCCGCCCGCTCGGCCGGTTGTCCGATTGCGAGCGAGTTCGATGTGGCCGCGGCATGGGACGATCGTCCTCTCGTTGCCATCACCGGCACGAACGGCAAGACCACCGTCACGATGATGGTGACCGATGCCCTGAACCGCAGTGGTGTGGTGGCCGTTGCTGTCGGGAACACGGAGGTGCCGCTCGTCAGCGCCATCGACGATGAGACAGTCGATGTCTTTGTGGTCGAGTGCTCGTCGTTTCGTCTCGCCCACAGCCAACGATTCGCGCCGTCGGTAGCAACGTGGTTGAACTTCTCGCCCGACCATCTCGACGCCCACGCCACCCTGCGGGACTACGAAGAGGCCAAGGCGTCGATCTGGGCACACCTCGACCCGTCGGCAACCGCCGTGGTCAACGCTGATGATCCGGTCGTCGCCCGCCATCGACCCGCCGGTGCCACCACGGTGTCGTTTGGTGCGGCGTCAATCGACACGGGTAAGGGTTCCGCCGACTGGGTCGTGCACGACCATGGGGTCACCGGGCCCGACCTCGAGATCGCGCTCGAACAGCTGCGTCGCCAGCAGCCTCACGACCTCGCCAACGCCGCCGCGGCAGCGGCGACCGCCCGGGCCGGGGGCGCGACTGACGAAGCCATCGTGGCCATGCTGCAGGAGTTTGATGGACTCCCTCATCGAGTCGAGTTCGTCGGCGAGCAGAACGGGATCAGTTGGTACAACGATTCGAAGGCGACTGTCCCCCACGCGACCCTCGCCGCCGTGGGAGGATTTCCCTCCGTGGTACTCATCGCCGGTGGAAAGAACAAGGGTCTCGACCTGTCCGAATTGGCTGGGTCGGTGCCGCCGGTGCGAGCTGTTGTCGCCACCGGTGACGCAGCCGACGAGATCGCCGAAGTCTTTGAACCGAAGGTGCCGGTGAGCCGTGCCAGCTCGATGCACGAGGCCATTGATCAAGCGGCGACCACTGCTGTTGCCGGTGACGTCGTGTTGTTGTCGCCCGCCTGTACCTCGTTCGACTGGTATCAGAGCTACGAGGCGAGGGGCGACGACTTTCGAGCCCTTGTGTTGGAACGATTCTCAATCAAGGAAGAAGCGGGCGCATGACGACAACGGTCCGACCGCCGCGGTCGAAGCGACAGACCAAACGTTCTGGCCCTGCTCGATCAACCACCGCCCGATCAACCACCGCCCGCTCGACAACTGGGCGTTCGACAACTGGGCGTGCGTCCGCCCAGCGGGTCACAAAGGGCCGTTCGTCTGCGCCGACCATGCGAGTGGCCAAGAAGCAAACGACGCCCGGCGGGCGAGCGCTGGCCCGGATGATCGGGTTTCTCGTTCTTGGGCTCACGCTCTTTGGACTTGTGATGGTGCTCTCGGCCACGTCGGTGTCCGGCGTGTACCTCGAGCAGTCTCTGCTCTTTCAATTCTCCCGGCAAGCACTCTGGGCGATTGTTGGCGCCGTCGTCTTCCTCGTGTTGTCCCGCATCGACTATCGCCTGCTGCAACGCCTGGCGCCCGCCTCGGTCTTCATCTCGACCGGCTTTCTCATCGCGGTGCTCATCCCCGGCGTCGGATCGAACATCAACGGATCAAGCCGTTGGCTCACGATTGGCCCACTGACGATCCAACCGGCCGAGTTCGCCAAGGTCGCCCTCGTGCTGTTCACCGCTGATCTGTTGACTCGGCGAGGCAAGAAAATGGACCGCGCCGACCTGACGATTCGCCCCGTGCTCGTGGTTCTTGGTGTCTTTGGTCTCTTGCTCTTGTTGCAGCCAAAGCTCGGCACGGTGATCGTGCTGACGGCCGTCGCTCTCACCATGTTGTTCATCGCTGGGTCTCGGCTCGACCACCTGGCGCTCATCACTGTGCTCGGGGTCATCGCCGCTGGAGTCCTCGCATACTCCGCGGAGTATCGACGAGCTCGAATGCTGGCCTTTCTTGATCCATGGGCCGATCCGGCTGGGTTCGGGCTGCAGACCATTCAGAGCCAGGTCGGCATCGCTTCCGGTGGACTGTTCGGCGTCGGCCTCGGTGGAGCCCGATCGAAGTGGGGCTTCCTCCCACATGCTCACTCAGACTTCATCTTCGCGATTGTCGCCGAAGAGATCGGCCTCATCGGCGGCATTGGGCTCATCCTGGCGTTCTGCTTGTTCGGCTATCTGGGGATTCGGGTCGCGATCAACGCTCCTGATCGGTTCGGCATGTTGTTGGCTGCTGGTTTGACGAGCTGGATTCTGTTCCAGGCCTTCCTCAACATCGGCATGGCCATCGGCTTGCTGCCGATCACGGGTGAGCCGTTGCCATTCGTTTCGGCTGGTGGTTCGAGCCTCGTCTCTTCGCTCGCCGCAGCCGGTCTGCTGTCGAGCATTGGTCGCAAAGCAAAGGTCTGACGTGTCGGCCCGAGTCCTCATCACGGGCGGCGGCACGGCCGGTCACACCAATCCCGGTATTGCCATTGCCGAAGCGCTTGTGGTGCGCGGTCTTGCACCGTCCGATATTCACTTCGTCGGCGGCGTGCGCTCGAACGAAGGTGAACTCGTTCGCGACGCCGGATTTACGATCGATCTCTTGCCGGGCCGAGGTATTCGACGCTCGTTGTCGCCCGACTCGCTCAAACAGAACGCGGTGTCTTCGAAGGACCTTGCGTTGTCGGTTGGCCGAGCAGCAAAGGTGCTGCGCCGGTTCAAACCCGACGTGGTTGTTTGCCTCGGCGGTTATGCGTCGTTCGCGGCGACGATGGCCGCCATCACACTGCGAATACCGGTTGTTGTCTCCGAGCAAAACGCCAGGGCCAGCGATGTGAATCGGCTGTTCGGCAAATTGGCGACCCGCTGCGCCCTGCCGTACCCCGACACCGATCTGCCAAACGGTGTGCTGACCGGCAATCCGATTCTGGCCCGGTTCGTTTCTGGTGTCGCCGAACTCGATCGCTCAGAAGCTCGCAATCGGCTCGGCATCGACGAGGAACGCACGATGGTCGCGGTGTGGGCCGGGTCGCTCGGGGCCACCCGCATCAACGAAGCCGCTGTGGAACTGACACGCCGCTGGCGAGACCGGAACGACATCGCGATCTACCACATCGTTGGCCGGCGAGATTGGGAACGCTTCAGCGACGGCAACGACGAGTTTGCTGACGATGCCGTGAGCTACACCGCCGTCAGCTACGAAGATCGGATGCCAACGGTGCAGATGGCAGCTGATGTTGCTATCTGCCGTTGCGGCGCTTCGACTACCTCTGAGTTGGCCGTCACCGGGCTGCCGGCGATTCTCATCCCGCTTCCCATCGCGCCCCACGACCACCAGCGGGCCAATGCTCGCGAGCTCGTCGATGCGGGTGGCGCAGTGCTTCTCGATGATGGCGACGTGAGCGCCGACTCCTTCGAGGTGTTGGTCTCATCGATTGTCGCTCAGCCAGAAGGGCGAGCGGCGATGGCCGCGGCAGCAGCATCGGTCGGCCGTCCGAATGCGGCGCTCGACGTCGCCGACGTGATCCTCGACCTCGTGCCGAACTGGACACCACCAGGTGACGCGACATGACGCTCGAGGTTGATCTCAGCACTCCTCGAACGATTCACATCGTTGGGCTCGGTGGCTCCGGCATGAGCGCCATTGCCGAGATTCTGCTCGGCACTGGGCACAAGGTCTCAGGGAGCGACCTCGCATCGTCGGTCCCGCTCGAGCGTCTTGCCGCTGCCGGCGTACGCACGTTTGTCGGCCACGACGCGGGCAACGTCGGGGATGCCGAACTTGTCGCCATCTCGACCGCCATCCCAGACAGCAACCCCGAAGTTGTTGCTGCAATCGAGCGAGGCGTTCCGGTGCTCCGTCGTGCCGATCTACTCGCAGCAATTTCACGGGCGTGGCGCACCGTTTCGGTGGCTGGCACGCACGGCAAAACCACCACGGCAGCCATGTTGACCGCAGCACTCACCGGAGCCGGACTCGACCCTGCGTTCATCGTCGGTGGCGACTTGAAGGACCTTGGCCGAGGCGCCGCTGTCGGGACCGGCGACATTCTCGTTGTCGAGGCTGATGAGAGCGACGGCACGTTTGTCGAGCTCGACTCTGCGGCGGTCGTGGTCACAAACGTCGAACCCGATCATTTGGAGCACTACGGCGGATTCGACGGTTTGAAGTCAGCGTTCGAACGGTTCATCACTCAAACCAGCGGTCCGCGCGTCGTTTGTATCGATGACCCGGGCGCTGAGCAGCTCGTTGCGATGGTCGATGAGGTCGTCACCTACGGCACTCGGGGAACAGCCGACTGGATGATGTTCGACGTGTTGCCGACGCCGAGCGGTGTCCGATTCTCCGTTCGGGCCCCGAGCGGCGACGCCCATCTCATCGATCTGAAGCAGCCGGGGATGCACAACGCCCGCAACGCCACGGCTGCGCTTGCAATGGCGGGAGAGCTCGGGGCCGATTGCGGGCGAGCGGCCGAGGCACTCTCAGCGTTTGGCGGCGTCGGCCGTCGGTTCGAGGAGCGTGGTGTCGCCAAGGGCGTCCGCTTCGTCGATGACTACGCCCACCTGCCAACTGAGGTCGCAGCGGCACTCGCTGGTGGGCGCAGCACCGCGCCCGAGCGGCTCGTTGCTGCCTTCCAACCGCATCGGTACAGCCGCACCGAGCAGCTCTGGTCGACGTTTACCGATTCGTTCAACGACGCCGATGTGCTCTTTGTGACCGGCATCTACACCGCCGGAGAGGCACCCCGCCCCGGCATCAGCGGGCGACTCATTGCTGACGACGTCTCGGCGGCCCATCCTGATCTCGACGTGCGATACGTCGAAAAACTCGACGACCTCGTTGGTGATCTGGCTGACGAACTCACCGCTGGTGATCTGTGCATGACCCTCGGAGCCGGGGATCTCACCAAGATTCCTGACCGCGTCATCTCCGCAATGCTCGGAGGCGATGGTGACTGAATCGTCGTGGTCCAGCCCGGTCCTCGAGCTCGGTCGCAGGTTCGGCGAGGACGCTGTGTTGGCGTCGATCGTCGAACGCGATCTGCCGGGCGGGCCCCTGTGCACCTATCGAGTTGGCGGCCCGGTCGCGCTTTTTGTTCCGGTTGAGTCTGTTGATGTTCTGGAACGAGTCCGTGACTCGCTCGCCATGGTTGGTCCGGTACCAACACTTGTGGTGGGCCGCGGGTCGAATTTGCTGATCGCAGACGAGGGCTTTGACGGCGTTGTGCTGCAGCTCGGCGAGAGCTTCGCTGAGATCACGGTTCCTGATGTTGGCGACGCAGAGTCTGCCGGGGCTGGCACCGTCTCTGAGGCTGGCACCGTCTCGGTGATCGCCGGAGGAGCGGCGCTTCTCCCCGTCGTGGCGAGACGCACCGCTGCGGCTGGCCTCACCGGGTTTGAGTGGGCTGTCGGTGTGCCGGGGTCTGTCGGCGGAGCCGTTCGGATGAACGCCGGAGGCCACGGTTCGGACATGGCAGCCAGCCTGGTTCGAGTCAGCGTGTTCGACCTCTTGGACGGGGGGCCTACCGATGTCGAGGCCTCTGAGCTCGGACTCGGCTACCGCACCTCCACTGTCGGTCAGACACAGATTGTGCTCTTTGCCGAACTTGCCCTCGCACTCGGTGATGCTGATGCATCACTCGCCGAACTCAGCGAGATCGTGAAGTGGCGACGAGAAAACCAGCCGGGTGGGCAGAACGCAGGGAGCGTCTTCGCCAACCCCGAGGGTGATTCTGCCGGACGACTCATCGAAGCGGCCGGTCTGAAGGGCTTTCGACTTGGCACGGCGGAGGTTTCTACGAAGCACGCGAACTTCATCCAGGCCGATCCCGATGGATCCGCCTCAGATGTGATCAGGCTCATCCGCCACATTCAGTCAGTGATCGCTGACAATGACGGCATCGCCCTGCGCACGGAGAACCTCCTCGTCGGTCGCCTCGGTAGCGATCTGGCGTCGAACGGCGGCGTACTCTCATGACGACTACGACTCGAACCAAGCGACCGGCGAAGAAAGCCGCATCGAAGAGTGCATCAGCGAAGAAGGCTCCCGCCAAGGTTGACCCTCGGCTCAAAGCTCGCCGAGTGCAGGTCGCTCGGGTTGAGGGACGCCGGCGGTTGCGTACGTTGATCGCACTCGTCGTCATTACCGTGGCCGCGGTCGGGGCCCTTGCCTTGATGGACAGTACGGCGTTCGATGTCGATCGCGTCGTGGTGCAGGGGGTAGTCGAATCTGATCCTGCCACCGTTGTTGCCATGACGGGTATCGAGGTCGGCGAACCCCTTCTCGATGTCGATCTCGATGCCGCAGCCCGCAGCGTCGAAACGATGCCGTGGGTGGCAAGCGCAGTCGCAACTCGACGCTGGAACGGCGATGTTCGCATCGAAGTTGTTGAGCGACAGGCGATCGCAGCGCTCGAAGTCGAAGGCAGCGATCTCTTTGTTCTCATCGATGCTTCCGGTCGCCAACTTGCCGGTGTCGAAACTCGACCGTCCCACTTCGTTCCGATCGAGGGTGTCGTTGCATCGGGCTTCTTGGCCCAGCCGGCCCCGGCGGCCGCTCGATCCGCAGTGCGAGTGATCGATGCGCTTCCGCCGAGCCTTGTGCCGCACGTGTTGTCTGTGCGAGTAGAGGCCGGTTCGGTGGACGCTCCGGCGGCGTTCGTCGAGCCCAATGCGCCAGACGTCGCTCCAGAGGCGACGGTAGGGGAGCCACTTGTCCTTGTTCTTGCCCTGGCCGACGGTGGGCGAGTGGTGCTTGGCGACGACTCGAGCCTGCCTGAGAAGATGGTCAGCTTCGAGACGATGTTGACTCGTGTCGATACTCGGTGTCTGGAAGTTCTCGACTTACGGGTGCCCTCCGCGCCAGCTCTCACGCGGCGCTCCGTCGAGGGTTCTCTGGTTGTCGGAGACCTCGCCACGTGTAGCACCACCTCAACCTCCAGCGAAGGTTGACATCGACGGCGGCACATCGTGAGCAGGTTCGCCTCAGGATCAACAAGAGCTTGATGCATGTATTTCGGCTTCGTGTCTGGCAGAATTGCCCGGTTCGGGGTTTGAGAACCCAAGGAAGCAATGCGGCATACTGAAGGGCCGTACCCGACCGGTTGCACGCACGTGCCAACCTGGCAGACGAGAACAGACAGCAGGCATTGATGAGTACGCAGAACTATGTGGCCGTGATCAAGGTCATCGGTGTCGGTGGCGGCGGTTCAAACGCAATCAACCGCATGATCGATGCCGGTCTTCGGGGGGTAGAGTTCATCGCCGTCAACACCGATGCTCAGGCACTGTTGATGTCCGACGCTGAAACCAAGATTCACATTGGTCGTGAGCTCACAAAGGGGCTGGGCGCCGGTTCAGATCCGGCGGTTGGTCAACAGGCTGCCGAAGAGCATCGAGACGAGATCTCCCAAGCTCTCGATGGCGCCGACATGGTCTTCATTACTGCTGGCGAAGGTGGCGGCACCGGCACCGGTGCTGCCCCAGTGATCGCTGAGGTCGCCAAGAGCCAGGGTGCGCTCACGATCGCTGTCGTCACCCGGCCCTTCGGATTCGAGGGTCGGCGTCGTTCGACGCAAGCGGACAACGGCATCACTCGGCTCAAGGACAAAGTCGACACACAGATCGTCATTCCAAATGATCGACTGCTTTCGATCGCTGACGAGAAGACCTCCATGGTCAACGCCTTCCGGATGGCTGACGACATCCTTCTCTCGGGCGTCTCCGGCATCACCGATCTCATCACGACCCCCGGCCTCATCAACACCGACTTTGCCGACGTGCGCATGATCATGCACGACGCAGGCAGCGCTCTCATGGGCATTGGTCGTTCCGCTGGTGATGGGCGAGCCCTCAACGCTGCACGGGCTGCCATCGCGAGCCCGCTGCTCGAATCGTCAATCGAAGGCGCTCGCGGCATCCTGCTTTCGGTCACCGGATCGAGTGAACTCGGACTGTTCGAGGTCAACGAAGCGGCCGAGATCATCCACGACGTCGCTCACGCCGACTGCAACATCATCTTCGGCACCGTTGTTGATGAGTCGATGGAAGACGAGATCAAGGTCACCGTCATTGCGGCCGGATTCGATCGTTGGGATGACGAAGGTGAGATTCCAATTCGTGAAGCCACCGACGAAGACGGCCTCGGCGACTTGCTCGGCGACACAGATGAAGATGACGACTCCGAAGATCGTCGTGGCGCCACCGACCTATTTGCCAGCGATGACGACGATGACGACGACGGCTTCGACGTTCCTTCGTTCCTGAAGTAGTCCGTCTGTGGCCGAGCAACGGGCGCTGACCACCTCGGCTGGCACCGTTCGGGTTGTCTCGACTGATCGCTCCGATGGTGACTTTGCTGTCTCGATCGAGGGCCCGGAATTTGACCGCGTGCGAGCCAGCATCGTCGAGCCCTCGTGGACGTGGGTTCGTCAAGTGCATGGGGCAGATGTCGTTGTGGCTTCCTCTGCCGGTGACGGCGCTGGAGCAACGGCCGATGCCGTCGTGACTGCAATACCAGGTGTTCCCATCGCGGTGACGACGGCTGACTGTGCGCCGGTGGTGTTGGTCGGCACAACAGCTGTCGGGGTCGCTCATGCTGGTTGGCGAGGAGTCATGGCTGGCGTGATCGAGGCAACCGCACATGAGCTCCGAGCGCTCGGCGCTGAGCCGATGGCTGCGATATGTGGCCCGTGCATCCAACCGGCGGCCTACGAGTTCGGCTCGAGCGCACTCGACGAGATCGAGGAGCGGCTTGGCGCTGAAGTCCGATCGAAGACGGCGAGCGGTTCACCGGCGCTTGACATGACTGCTGCTGTTGCCGCCGCATGCAGTGCAGCAGGATGGCCTGCGCCTGATCGTCCGAGGTGCACGAGTCGTCCGGAGTACTTCAGCCATCGAACGCGTGGTGATGTGGGCCGACAAACGACGGTGGCCTGGATCGAGGTTTCCTCGTGACCGTGTTGCTGATCGAGGTTTCCTCGTGAGGGGGTCGGATGGCGCGCTTGGTGGTGCGATCGCGCAGCGACTCACGGTTTTGCGAGAGCGCATTGACGCCGCGGCTGATCGACCCGAGGGAATCTCGGTCGTTGCAGTGAGCAAGCGCCATCCTGTCGCCGCAATCGAAGCTGCGGCCGAGGTAGGCGTGGTCGACTTCGGCGAGAACTATGCCCAAGAGCTTGCCGACAAGGCGGGCGAGGTTCAGGCCAAACACATTCGGTGGCACTTTGTCGGTGGTTTGCAACGGAACAAGATCAAACTGCTCGCCGGCCAGGTGTACCTGTGGCATTCGATTGATCGACTCGCCCTTGTTCGTACCTTGGCCGACCGGTCTCCGGGAGCTCGGCTCTTGATTCAGGTCAACACGACGGGGGAGCAGCAGAAGGCGGGTTGTGACCCTGACGAGACGTCGTCTCTTGTCGATGAGGCTGCATCGCTGGGTTTGCACGTGGCCGGCCTCATGACCATTGGTCCGACCGAACCCGGTGCCGATCCCCGGCCGGCATTTGCTCGTCTTCGCGAGTTGCGAGACCAGCTCGATCATCCGGGGCTCACCGAGCTCTCAATGGGAATGAGTGGTGATCTCGAGCTTGCGATTGCCGAAGGGTCAACGATGCTTCGGGTCGGAACCGACATTTTCGGCCCCCGACCGGTGCCGTGAACCGGTGAGTGGCTCTGCTCGTTGCGTCTGACGGGTATCAGGGGCTTACTAGGGTGCAGAGCGGGGAGGACGCGGTCTGTGTTCCTGGTCTGGGTTACAAGTCTGGGTCGCAGGTCCGTGTTGTAGGTCTGTGCGCGTGGGACACTACGCTGAGCGAGGTTCGCCGATCGGCGTTCAGGAGTTTGCATGTCAATGTTGAAAAGCGTGATGGTGTACCTGGGCCTCGGCCCTGACGAAGAGTACGAAGACACGTACTTTGGCGACCCGTCATACGACGACGGTATTGAAGTGGCCGACGACGGCCTGGTTGCCACCTCTCGTGTCGCAGATGATGGGCCCCGCGTGCTTGGTTCAGATGGTCCTCAGGCGAGTGCAGTCGGTGCGGTTCGCCCACTCCGACCTGTGCCCTCAGTGACCGACGACGATGCCGAAGTCGATCTCACCGACAACGCCCAATCGGCACCCAACGGCGGACAACCCACGGTCCGGGCCATTCCCATCCAACGGACAAAGCCTCGTATTCTCACTCCACAATCGTTCGGTGACGCGAAAATTCTCGCTGATGAGTTCAAGCGGTTGGTGCCCGTCGTCATGAACTTGCGTGAAGTCGACAAGGATCTCTCGCGGCGGCTGATCGATTTTTCGAGCGGCGTTTGCTACTCGCTGTCGGGTTCGATGGAGAAGCTGGCCCCTCAGGTTTTCCTGCTCTTGCCCAAGGGTGTCGAGGTCAGTGACGACGAGCGTCGTCGGATTGAAGAGCGCGGCTTCGAACGCTGAGCGGTTGTGATTGGCAAGATCCGAACGGGCCGTTGGTGAACGTCCCCCTCTCGGGCTGCGAACCTGACTAACCTCGGCTCTCTATGAGCCCGAACAATGATCGATTCCGGGTACTCCGGCGCTTGCCGGAAATTAAGTTCGAAGAAGAACTTCGCGGGTATAGCAAAAGTCAGGTGGACCGAGTTCTCGAGACACTGGCACCACTCGCGGACGAGGTCGACGAACTCCTGACCCGGCTCTCCCAAGCTGAAACCCGAGCCGCTTCCGCAGAAGCGCGTCTGGTCCAGCAGTCCGATAGTCCCTCAGCGCTCGCAGGCGCCGCCGAGACCTTCGATAAATCTGTGCCAGCGACGGCGGCTGCAGCGGTTTCCGAACCTCCACCCGACTTCGACGAAACGCTGCGCAAGACGCTCTTGCTTGCGCAGACAACAGCCGATGAGACCGTCCGCAACGCCAATCTCGAGGCCGAGCAGAGGCTCGCCGAGGCGGGCGAAGAAGCTGAGGCGCTCCGCTCCGAGGCCCGGCAAGAGACCGACGACATTCTTGCGGAGAACAAGCGCACCCGAACGGCGCTGTACGACGAGGTCGCAGCCGAGCGAGTTCGACTTCTCGAAGAGGCGCAGACCGAAGCTCGCACCCGACTCGCTTCGCTCGAACAAGAGCTTGCGAGCGCTCACGGGACTGAGCGTGACCGTCTCCTCGCCGAGATCGACTCGCTCCAGCAGACTCGTGATCAGTTGCGCAGCGACGTCGAATTGCTCGAGGGTCACTTGGCTCATCGTCGAGGACAGCTCCGAGAGGCGCTGTCGGAGATGACCGAGGCGCTCGACAACCCGGACAAGCTCAGAGGAGCAAGCGGTCCGACGCTGACCGATCCCGACCTTGTCGACTCCGCTTCCTACAGCGCCGTGGGTCTGCCCGAAGAGTCGGTGTCTGCGCTGTCTGAAGAACTGGCCGACAACCCTGCTGAGAACGACAGCTCCGATGCTGGCGAGCCGAGCGCCGATACCGACACGGATGACGGCGCTGGCAGTGAGAGCACCAGCAACGACGATGCCAGCGACGATGCCTCATCTGACGATGCGTCGGCCGAGAGCGATGAGGACGTCGCCAGCGACTCGGGAGCAGCCAGCGATCAAGCGGATGGCGCCTCGGATGTCGATGTCGCTGAGGAGGGTGCGTCAGCGTCTGACTCAGACGTCGGCGCCGAAGCCGGCATCGAAACCCAGTTGTCGACAGACCAGGACGACAGCACATTGGACGGGCCAGAAGGCGAGTGGGTCGATGAGCAGCTCGGCTTTGCCGGACTCGATGCTGATGACTCTGCGCCAACCGGCAACTCTGCTTCAACCGATGCCGGGGCACATGACGCTGCCAGCGATGTGGCCGACACCACCGAGGCTGACACCGCTGAATCCGCGATCGTCGAAGCCGAGGCGGCATCACAGGCTCGCTTGCCTCGCCGCACGAGCTCAGGCCGTGCCGAGTTGCGAGGCCAACAGCCTTCTGCGGCGGTTGAGGCCGAAACCGACGACAATGGCTGGATCAGCGACACCGACGGCTCCGACATCAGGTGGAACGAGCCAACGCCGACTGGCGAAAGCCCGAGTATCTCGACCGCGGAGATCCCGGCCGTCCCGCCACCGCCTGCCGAGGTCGTGGCCCAGGCTGCAGCCAGCGAGATCCCCGAGCAGCCGGCACCGCCTCCTGCGCAACGTCCCGCCGACATCGCCGCTGAACGTCAGCGCCCGGCATGGGCTGAGGCCGTCCGGAGCACCGACGATGTCGTGGCGCCGGCCTCGAGTGGAGGCTCGTCAGATCCGTTCCTCGACGAATTGCGTCGGGTGACCGACGAAGAGGTCGATGACGACGACGCCCTCGGGCGGTTCCTCAATGAGGACGAGGGCTCCGCCAACCGTGGTGGCTGGTTCGGTCGCCGCAAGTAGGGCAAGCAACCACACCTCGCAAAACACTCGACTTCTCACAAAACACTCGAACTGGAGTCTCCCACCGGCGAAAACGCCGGCAGGGGCCTCCAGTTCTGGTTTTGCCGGACCCTTTCGAGTGGGGTCAGACCTTTTCGAGACGGAAGGCGACCGGTGTTGCGGCGACGAGATACTCCGAGGGCGTGTCGAAGCTGGTGTCGACAGTGACCTCTGTGGCCAGGGTGGCACCCATGATCGACTCCTCGAAGGAAGAGAAGGCTGGCGACTGCTCCTGCCCGAGCACGATGGTGATGCGGTCGGTGACCTCATACCCATTGTCGCGACGTGTCGATTGGATGGCCCGGATCCAGTCTGCGGCCTCGCCTTCGGCCTCGAGTTCAGGAGTCACGTCGGTGTCGAGGCCAACGACGGCATCTGCAGTGGGAAGTGCAGCGGCCGCAACGTCTTCGTTCGGGTCGAGGGCAAGCGTGAACTCTTCGGCCTCGAGCACGTGACCGGCCACGGTGGCCGTGCCATCTTCGTGCAACGTCCAATCGCCGGCCTTGGCGGCCTTGATCACGTTCTGGACCTCGCCGCCGATCTTCGGGCCGAGCACCCGACCGTTGGGTTGCAGTCGGAACGTGCCGAAGGCCGCGATGTCGTCGACGAACTCGACTTCCTTGACGTTGATCTCATCAGCGAGCAGGTCGGCGAACGGGGTGATGTCTGGCGTGTTGACTCCAGCCACCGTTGCCTTTGCGAGCGGTAGACGCACGCGGAGTCCGCGGTCTTCTCGGAGCGACAGAGCCGCCGATGCGGTGTCGCGCAGGCGGTCCATTGCCGCAACGAGGTCGGGATCGCTCGGGAAGTCATCGAGCGATGGCCATGCCTCGAGGTGAACGGACGAGTCGGGCCCGTTGAGCCCTGACCAGATCTCCTCGGCGATCATCGGCAGCAGGGGTGCCATCACCTTCGTGAGCGTCGACAACACGGTGAACAACGTGTCGTGAGCATCGGCGTCGAGGGTGGAGTTGGCGTCGGTGTTCCAGAATCGCTCGCGCGACCGGCGGATGTACCAGTTGTTGAGCGCATCGAGGAACCCTTGGATGGCGTCTGCTCCACCCGCGAGGTGGTACGCATCGAGGCTGTCGCCGGCGTCTTCGATCAGTTGGTGGGTCTTCGCCAAGATGTAGCGATCGAGGAGGTTCGTTGAGTCGGTCCGGAACGACGCCCGGCGGTTTTCGACGTTCGCATAGAGGGTGAAGAAGCTGTATGCGTTCCAGATCGGAAGCAACACCTGGCGGGTGACGTCGTCGATGGCTTGGTCGCTGATGCGAGCATCGCCGCCTCGGACGATGTTCGACGACATGAAGTACCAGCGAAGAGCGTCTGACCCCTGCTTGTCGAAGATCTCGCTCGGCTCGGTGTAGTTGCGCAGCTTCTTCGAGAGCTTGGCTCCGTCTTCAGCGAGCAGGATGCCGTGGCAGATCACGTTCTGGAATGCGGGGCGATCAAACAGCGCGCCGGCGAGAACATGCAATGTGTAGAACCAGCCCCGGGTCTGGTTGATGTACTCGACGATGAAGTCAGCGGGGAAGTGTTCGTCGAACCACTCTTTGTTCTCGAACGGATAGTGCACCTGTGCGAAGGGCATCGAGCCGGAGTCGAACCAGCAATCAAGCACCTCGGGCACCCGACGCATGGTTGACTTGCCGGTTGGGTCGTCTGGGTTGGGACGCGTGAGTTCATCGATGAACGGACGGTGCAGGTCATCAGGGCGCACGCCGAAGTCGGCCTCGAGGTCGTCGAGGCTGCCGTAGACGTCGATTCTCGGGTAGTCGGGGTCGTCGCTGCGCCAGATCGGGATCGGTGACCCCCAGAAACGGTTGCGGCTGATCGACCAGTCGCGAGCGCCGGCGAGCCACATACCGAACCGTCCGTCGCGTACGTGATCGGGGACCCAGTTGATCTCCTGGTTGATCTCCATGAGTCGGTCACGGATCTTGGTGACCTCGACGTACCAGGACGAGATCGCTCGGTAGATGATTGGCGTATCGGTGCGCCAGCAGTGCGGATAGTTGTGGTCGTAGGTGTCGTGGCGAACGATGCGGCCTTGGCCCTTGAGTGCCTCGATGATCTCGGGGTTGGCATCAAAAACGTTGAGGCCGAGCCAGTCGCTTACCGGGGCGGTGAACCGGCCAGAGTCGTCGACGGGCACGGCGGTGAGGATGCGGATGTCGTTTTCTTCGCAGACGCGTTGGTCGTCCTCGCCGAAGCCTGGCGCCATGTGCACGATGCCGGTGCCTTCGCTGGTGTCGACGAAGTCGGCCCCAAGGACTCGGAACGCCGGTGATGCGTGGCCAGGGTCCTTCCGGTCAGAAAAGAAGGGGAGGAGCGGTGTGTATCCCCGACCCACGAGGTCGGCACCGGTGAGTCGTTGCACGGGCTCGGCGTCGCCGAGTTGAGGTTCGTACTTGGCTCGAGCCTCGGTACCGACAACGACAAAGCCGTCGTCGCTGGCGATGACGTCGTAGCTGATGTCTGGGCCGACGGCGAGGGCCAGGTTGGACGGCAACGTCCAAGGAGTGGTGGTCCAGGCGAGGATCCGTAGTGGCCCTGGGTCGCCGTCGACCGGATCGAGGTCGAAGGCAACGGTCACGGCAGGGTCCTGGCGGGGGCGGGTGGCGTCGTCGAGCCTGATCTCGAAGTTCGACAGCGGCGTCTCGGCGCCCCAGCTGTAGGGCATCACCCGGTAGGCCTCGTAGATCAAGCCCTTGTCGAACAGCTGCTTGAAGGCCCAGATGACGGACTCCATGTAGCTGACGTCCATCGTCTTGTAGTCGTTTTCGAAGTCGACCCACCGCGCTTGGCGGGTGACGGTCTCTTCCCACTCGCGGGTGTAGCGCATGACGGATTCACGGCAGTGGCCGTTGAAACGGGCGATGCCGAGCTCTTCAATGGCAGCACGCCCAGAGACCTCGAGTTGCTTCTCGGTCTCCATCTCGGCCGGCAGCCCGTGGCAGTCCCATCCGAAGCGCCGGTCGACTCGCTTGCCTTTCATGGTGTGGTAGCGGGGGACCACGTCTTTCACATAACCCGTCAGCAGGTGTCCGTGATGGGGGAGACCGTTCGCAAACGGCGGCCCGTCGTAGAACACGTACTCCTCGTCCTCCGGCCGCTCGGTAATCGACCGCGAAAAGGTGTCGTCTGCCTTCCAGCGATCGAGAATTTCCTGCTCAATAGCTGGGAAGTTGGGGCGTGTCGGTACCTCGGGGTAGGGCCCTGGTTCGCTCATCGTCGAAGCGTATCGAGCCTGTTGAAAGAGAGGGGTGGTATTACCGGTTCAACGCTGTCTGAGAATTGGGGATTGCATCGTTGGACCGCCGCCTTCGGCGTTCTACACTACGGCGCCACCTGAGCCGTGTCTCAGCCAATCGAGACGGATCCGCAAGCGGCAAACAGCGGACCGTTCGTATTTCTGAAAGGAACGCCAATGCCCGCAGCGCGCGCTTCCAAGTCATCTTCGTCCGGTGCTTCAAAAAAGAAGACGGCGAAAAAGGTGACCGCAAAGAAGAGTCCGGCCAAGAAGGCCGCAAAGAAGAAGGCTCCCGCCACAAAGGCAGCTGCGAAGAAGGCGCCGGCGAAGAAGGCACCAGCCAAGAAAGCCACCAAGAAAGCTGCTGCGAAAAAGGCGCCAGCGAAGAAAGCGCCAGCCAAGAAGGCATCAGCCAAAGAGGCTGCTGCGAAGAAGGCGCCAGCCAAGACCCCACCCGCATCAAGTACCCCGAAAGCAAAGAAAACCAAGTTGCCCAAGTTTCTCACTGACAAGAAGTGGCTCGCCCAACAGAAGGCCTTGCTCCTCGAAGAGCGCACGAGCTACACCCACTCCGCCGCGGCGCTCGCCGCTGAGGCGGCATCACTCATGGCCGACCGCGAACCAGGCGACGTGCAGTTCGACGAAGAATCGGGCGAGGGGGACACGCTCGCCGTCGAGCGAGACCGCGACCTGGCCCTCTCGGCGAAGGCTCGCGAAAAGGTCGACGAGATCGACGAGGCATTGAAGCGGCTCGAGGAGGGCACCTACGGCATCTGTGTGACGAGCGGCGAAGTGATCCCGAAGGAACGACTCGAGGCCCTGCCGATGGCGGCGAAAACCGTCGCTGCGCAAACGGCGATGTTCTGAGCGAGGGGTTCTGAGCGAGGACGGCGACGAGCCGACGAGCGAGCTCGACACGGCAGAACCAGCAGAGATGTCGTCGGCGACAGCGCCGACGACAGAGCCAGTGATGCAGAGTGGATCGTCGCCGATGGTGGTGGCTGTTGTGGCGGCAGCACTGGTGCTGGCTCTCGACCAAGTCACGAAAGGGTGGGCTGTTTCTCGGCTCGCCGAGGGTGCTTGCACCCCCGACACCTGCGTTGACGTGGTGGGCTCACTCCGATTCCGACTGCACTTCAACACCGGAGCATCGTTCAGCACCGGCGAGGGTTTCGGTCCCTACATCGCCGTCATTGCGCTGTGCATGTCGGTGTACCTCATCTGGCTTGCCCGCAGCGCAACACATCGCACCCAAGCGATCTTGCTCGGTGTGATCACGGGCGGTGCGCTCGGCAATCTCGCCGATCGCGTTTTCCGAGCGAGCGATGGGTTTCTGTCCGGCGGTGTTGTTGACTTCATCGATTTTCAGTGGTGGCCGATCTTCAACATTGCTGACGTGGCGATCGTTGGTGGTGTCATCGTGCTGTTGCTGACCCAGTTCGTTCGGAACGCTGATGACGAGCCTGCAGAGCATGTAGGCAGCGATGCCTGAGCAAGCCCGCTTTGAGGTGCCGGAGGCATTGGTCGGCGAGCGAATCGATCGAGTCGTCTCGATGCTGACCGAGCTGAGTCGTCGGGTGGTCCACGAGATGATCGCCGACGGCGAAGTGACCGTCGACGGTGCCGTTCCGGCAAAGCCATCGATGAAGGTCGAGTTGGCGAGCATCATCGAACTCGATCTCCCGCAGTCTGACCCGGGGCCACAGCCTGATCCGGGGGTCTCGCTCGATGTCGTTCACGCCGATGACCATGTGTTGGTCATCAACAAGGCCCCAGGCGTTGTTGTGCACCCCGGTGCCGGGGTCACGTCCGGCACGATCGTCAACGGATTGCTCGCAGCGTTCCCCGACGTGGCCGAGGTCGGCGACGATCCCGTGCGTCCAGGAATCGTTCATCGTCTCGACAAGGGAACCTCGGGTTTGTTGATGGTGGCGCGGACATCGACGGCCTACGAGTCGCTCACCGGTCAGCTCGCTGATCGCACCGTGATGCGTCGCTATTTGGCCCTCGTCGACGGCGAAGTTGAATCATCAGAGGGACTCATCGATGGGCCGCTCGGGCGCTCACATCGCGATGCAACTCGCCAGGCGGTTGTGGTCGGTGGCCGCGAAGCTCGCACTCGCTACGAGGTGATCGAACGGCTCGGAGAGTTCACGCTGCTGCACTGTCGGCTCGAGACGGGGCGAACCCACCAGATCCGGGCCCACCTCGAAGCCATTGGCCATCCGGTATCGGGTGATACTCGTTACGGCTCTTCGACCGGCGGAGATCTGGCGATCAGTCGGCCGTTCCTTCACGCCGAGACGCTCGGGTTTGTCCACCCGGCAGACGACGGCTTGCTCGTGTTCGAGGCCAACTTGGCCGAGGATCTCGAAGTGGCGTTGACTGCGCTGCGGAAGCGAACTGACGATGCTGCTGCCAAGGAGGTTCAGAACCCCGACACCGACGGCTAGCAAATCAGACCGCCGGGCCGGGCCGGCGGATCACCTCGTTGAGTGGCGGTCGAGGCCTGCCAGCTGAACGACCGGGCTCATCTGGAAGCGGTTCGCCGACGGCGATTGCGGCAACGATGCGCTCATCAGCACCAATCCGGAATCGCTCCTTGACTGCCTCTTCGTGGTCGAAAACGCCAAAGAGACAAGCGCCGAGCCCATCGTCGACAACGCTGAGCAAGAGGTTCTGCACGACGGCTCCGGCATCGACCCACCAAAATGGCACCGGCCAGCCGTCAAGGTCGTCGCCGAGGCCCGCTCGACCCTTGTCGCGTTCGGCGTAGCGCTCGACATACGACAACGGGCGGGTGAGGACCAACACGATCGCCGGTGCATCCAGCAGTTGTGTCCACCGAAACGACGAGCGCTTCGGCTCGGGGAGCGTGAGGTCCCAATAGGCGGTCGTCAACGTTGGCTCGTCGAGCACGACAAAGCTCACGGCGCTGGTGTTGCCGGCGGATGGTCCTCTGCGTGATCGATCGAGGAGTCGGTCGAGTCGTGAGCGTTCGATCGGGGTCGCAGCGAACGATCGCACCATTCGCCGCTTCGCCATGGCCCGTTGGAGTTCCATCGCTGCTCGGGCTAGTCGGCGTCTACGGGAGCCGGCCAGTCGCTCTCGCCTCGAGCCATGAGCACGATCTGTTCAAGCGTGAACGCGCCAAGCATTCGGCGCATCTCATCGCCAACGTTTCGCCAGATCGACAACAAGACGCATTGCCCGTCGTGATCGCAGGCGCCGTTGGTGTGCGGCTCGCCAAAGTCGCCCAACACAATCGGACCATCAACGGCTCGGATGATCTCGGCGAGGGTGATGTCGGCTGGATCTCGGGCGAGAATGTACCCACCTCCGACGCCACGCTTTGACCGAACCAAACCTGCACCTTTCAGGGCCAACAAGATCTGTTCGAGGTAGGGCTGTGGTAGGCCAGTGCGTTCAGCGATGTCGCGAACCGGGGTCGGTCGACCTCGCCGCTCTTCCGGCGAAGAAGCGTCGAGGCTCGCGTGGAGCGCAAGCGACAACAACGCTCGGCTCGCATAGTCGCCTCGGGTGGAAACCTTCACGCCCGCACCCTAACCGACAACGTTGATTGGCCTGTGGCCTCTCGCTACGTCGTTTGCCTCGCTCATGTCTCATTGGCGTGGTGTTGAGGCCTATCCTCATGGCCGATGCGTGATCAGGAACCTCCCGAACTCGTCGTGCCGACGTACGGCCGGGGCTGTGTTAGCGATCTGATGCCAGCGTTGCTCGGCGGGCAACGGGGTGGGCCCGAAACCTCGACGCTGCCCGTTGACCTCGACGCGGCGCAACCGAAGGTGTTGCTGGTCCTCGACGGTCTGGGCTGGGATCAGCTCGTCGACCGGTGGGACATGTGTCCGAACCTGCAAGCGGCGACGGGCGACCGCATCACAACGGTGGCCCCCTCGACAACCGCCGCCGCTCTGACCTCGATCACCACGGGTCTCACCCCAGGAGAACACGGCATCGTCGGCTACCGCATGGTGCTCGATGGCATGCTGCTCAACAGCCTCCGCTGGGGGACCGACGAGCGCGGCGATGCTCGGAAGACATGCCCGCCCGATTTGGCCCAGCCCTATGATCCGTTCCTCGGCCAAGCAGTGGCCATGGTCTCGAAGGCTGAGTTCCGCACGTCAGGTTTTTCGAAGGCTCATCTTCGTGGTGCCAGACTCCACGGCTATCGCACGACTTCGGTGCTTGTCCATGAGACTGCCCGCTTGATCGCCGAGGGTGAGCCCTTCGTCTACGCGTACTACGACGGCGTCGATAAAGTCTCGCACGAATACGGCTTGGGCTCAGAGTTCGACGCCGAGTTTGCCTTTGCTGATCGACTCGTTGGCGAGATGTTGGCGGCCCTTCCGAGCGGGACGCAGCTGCTTGTCACCGCCGACCACGGGCAGGTCGACTGTCGGAACGGTGTGGTGGCGATTGACGATGGTCTCACGCCAATGATCGACCGGCTGTCTGGCGAGGGCCGGTTCCGCTGGCTGCACGCGACAGACGGTGCCGAAACTGACTTGCTGGCTGCTGCCACTGACGCCTACGACGATGTCGCCTGGGTGGCGACTCTCGGCCAAATGGTTGACGAAGCTTGGTTCGGCGAGCGTGTCTCAGACGAAGCGCGTCGCCGTCTCGGCGACGTCGCCCTCTTGCCCTTTGAACCGATCGCGTTTGAGGATCCCGCCGATACCGGACCGTTCGATCTCATTGGCCGCCACGGATCATTGACCAGCGAAGAGATGTACGTACCACTGCTGTCGGCGACGTCGCCATGACCCTCGACGTGAACCTTCCAGCGCCCAGTTCTGAACGACCCTTTCCCGAAAAACACAGGAACGAACATGAGTAACACCCCAAACGAACCAGCCTCCGGCTCAGCTGAGTCCACACCGGTGCAAGCAGCAGAAATCGTTGATCCTGCTGTCGAGACCCCAGCGGCGAAGTCTCCGCCCGTGTCTGAACCAGCGAAGGTGATGCGCATCGGCGCCATGATCAAGCAGCTGCTGGAGGAGGTTCGGGCGACGGACCTCGATGAGGGGGGCCGGAACCGTCTTCGCGAGATCTACGACACCTCGATTGCTCAACTCGCCGAGGCGTTGTCGCCTGAGCTGCAAACCGAGTTAGCCGAACTCACCACGCCTTTTGGCGACGATGATGTTCCGAGCGAATCCGAGCTACACATCGCTCAGGCTCAGCTCGTCGGTTGGCTCGAAGGCTTGTTCCATGGCATCCAGGCGACGTTGTTTGCCCAACAGATGGCCGCCCAGCAGCAGCTCGAACAGATCAAGCAAGCCCAGCAGCTTCCATCGGGGAGTGGCCAGGGTGGTCCTCCGGCTGGTGGCGGAACGTACCTCTAGACGCACGTCTCGTTCGACGACTCTCAGAGGTCGTCGCGGGGAACGCCTCTCAGTGCAGCAATGCTGCGTAGAGACCGCTGTTCTGTTTCAATTTGCCAAGATGTACTGCTTCGGGGAAAACTGAGTCTTCATCTTTTGCGCTTCTAGGGGGATCGCCGGATGGCAATCGAGGTGATCACACGTGACTGCACCGCTCTGGGCGATGCCGAGCTCGGAGCGATGGCGGATCTCAGCGCGTCCAGTGCTGGCTGGGAAGCGGGCTTGCTGTCAAAGCAGGCCGAAGAATGGGTTTTGGTCTCCGAAGCGTTCGACAAGAACAAGCTTCGGGGCTTCGTCTTCACCACCCTCGAACGGATCGGTGGCACCCCATCGTTGGTGATCGGCGTCGGTTGTGTCGGTCGCGTTCGCAATCGGGCCTCGGTGTTGCGGGGTTTGATGCACGATCAGTACCACAAAGCGCTCATGGCTTTCCCCGATGAGGACGTGATCGTCGCCACGCGAATGGCCGATGGTGGCGCGTTTGAGGGGATGTCTGAACTCACCGACTGCCGCCCATGGCCCGACGTTCGGCCCAACGGGGAAGAGCGGGCGTGGGGTCGTCGCCTGGCGAAGCGTTTCGGCACTGAGCACTTCGATGATCGCACGATGACGGCGTCAGGTGGCGTGCAACAGCTGCTTTTCGACCATGAGTCAACGAAGGCATGCCCGTCTGAAGCGGCGTTCAGCCATCTCGGCAGCGATGAGTTCATCATCGGTTGGGGCTGGGCCATGGCCGAATTCCTCGACAAGTTCGAGAAACCAGCGAGCTGACGCAGTTCGTGTGACGAATCTTCGTCATCCGCTTCACAAAACTGACATGGACCACTCCAGTCGTTGTCTTCATGTTCGCTTCATAATCCGCGGCTTGTAGATGTTTTTGGCCGCCTGATGTGGCGCGTGGCACGAGCCTGACTACCATGTCGTTCCGATGACAGCCGAGTGCGCAACGTCGCCACTCGCTACGCAGTGTTGTTGTGCGCAGGGTTCACGCAGGCCGTGCGTTGTTGTCACTTGAACATCCAGGGCGAACCAGCTCATCCACGCAGGGGATCTGACATTTGAGGGACAACGTCGGAAGACACGATGGCAAGCGATTCATGGCCCGCCTGTTGGCTCTCGTTGTGTTGTTTGCCGGGGTGGCGGCCTTGCCTGCTGCACCTGCCGGTGCTGCGTCGCAACGACTCGAATCGATTCTCGAACAGCAGTTCATTTTGCAGCTCAATCAAGAGCGTGCCGCCCGCGGTATCGGCGACCTCACCGTCAACGCTGATCTCACCGCAGCGTCTCGACGTTGGAGCGACCAGATGGGGTCGTCCAACACGTTGTACCACTCGAGCGACGGCCGGGCGGAGATCGTTGGGTACGGATACAACAGCGGTCAGATCACCAGGGCCTTCATGAATTCGGCCGGTCACCGGCACATCATTGTCGACCCCAACTTGGCCTACGCCGGTGCTGGGGTCAGCTGTGTCGACGGCCGGCTCTGGATCACGGTGCAGTTCCTGCGTCGTGACACCAGCAAGCCGATCCTCAGCTCATCATCCAGTTCGCCGGTGGCCACCTCCGACAGCGAGGGGTCCTCGTGCGGTGATTCGGCCAACATCGGCAACGTTCGTCGCCTGTATGCCGCCTACTTCCGACGCGAAAGCGACACCAGCGGGCTCAACCACTGGGTGAGCGAACGCGATCGCGGCGTCGCACTCGAGGCCATCTCCGCTCATTTCGCTGGCTCGCAGGAATTCCGATCGACGTACGGAGACTTGACCGACCGCCAGTTCGTGTCACTCGTCTACCAAAACGTTCTGGGCCGTCAGCCCGATGAGGCCGGATACCGCTACTGGCTCGACCGGCTTGCGACCGACCTCGACCGCGGTGGCCTGATGGTTGGGTTCAGCGAAAGTCCTGAGTTCATCCGCCGCACGGGCATCGCCTAACGCTCCCCAACCTCCCGAGGGGTCAGGTACTTTCGTCACATCGTCGCAAGGCGAAGTGGGGGACGAGCGGTACCATCAACGTGGGGCAAATCACACGGGTGTGATTTCTCCACAGGCTGTGGACGAAGGTTGCGGACAACCTGTGTCTTACTGCCATTGGCTGAGATCAGGAGCGCATGCGTGGCGTCGTCGTTCGTCCATCTGCACGTCCATACCGAGTACTCGATGTTGGACGGTGCGTCGCGACTCGATGAGCTCGTCGCCAAGGCCGCCGCCGACGGGATGCCGGGTCTGGGCATCACCGATCACGGCAACATGTACGGCGTGCTCGACTTCTACCGGGCCTGTCGGGATCACGACATCAACCCCATCATTGGCACCGAGCTCTACCAGGCCGATGAGTCTCGTGAAGAGCGCCCCAGCCGGCGGGGCAAGGTCGACGACTCGGGTGGTTCGACCGACGGTGGCAAGAAGCTCTACTACCACATGATTGCGCTGGCCGAGAACAACACCGGCTACAAGAACCTCATTCAGATGGCGTCTCGGGCCTTCATGGAGGGCTACTACTACAAGCCCCGTGTCGACTGGGAGGTGCTGTCTGACCACGCCGAGGGTGTCATCGCAACATCCGGTTGCCTCGGCGGCCACGTGTTGCAATCGCTCATGCAGGGCAACAAACAGGCGGCGCTCGAAAAGGCCGCTCGGATGCAAGACATCTTCGGGCGCGACAACTTCTTCATCGAGCTGCAGGACCACGGGATCCCGGCCCAGATCGACACCAACCCGCAGCTGATCGAGATCGCGCGAAAAATCCAGGCACCACTGCTGGCCACCAACGACTCGCACTACACCAACCGAATCGACCACGACAGCCACGACGCCCTGCTGTGCGTCCAGACCGGGTCGCTCATGAGCGACCCCGATCGGTTCCAGCTCCACGGCGACCAGCACTACTTGAAGAACGCCGCTGAAATGCGCGACATGTGGTCAGAGGTCCCCGAGGCCTGCGACAACTCGCTGTGGATTGCCGAGCGGGCCAACGTCGAGATCGAGTTCGGTGCGCCGCTGCTTCCCGACTTCCCGATTCCCGAAGGTTTCGAGGGGGCAGACGACTACCTCAAGCACCTCACCATGGAGGGCGCCAAGAAGCGCTGGGGCGACACACTGAGCGATGAGGTCGTCGACCGTCTGGTGTTCGAGCTCGACGTCATCAAGAACATGGGCTTCAGCTCGTACTTCTTGATCACATGGGACATGATCCGTTACGCCCGTGAAGTCGGCATTCGTGTCGGCCCCGGTCGTGGATCCGCTGCTGGTTGCGCCGTCGCTTACACGCTCTGGATCACCGATCTCGATCCGATCAAGTACGACTTGCTGTTCGAGCGATTCCTCAACCCGAGTCGTATCTCGATGCCCGACATCGACATGGACTTCGACTCCCGCTATCGCGATCAAATGATCCGCTACTGCGCCGAGAAGTACGGGCGTGATCGGGTCGCCCAGATCGTCACCTTTAGCCAGATCAAGGCCCGAGCTGCCGTCCGTGACGCGGCCCGAGTGCTCGGGTATCCCTACGTCGTTGGCGACAAGGTCGCCAAAGCGATGCCGCCACTCATCATGGGCCGCGATACGCCACTCAAGTACTGCTTCGAAGAGTCAGAGAAGTACGCAGACGGCTACAAGATGGCCACCGAGCTCCGCTCGATGGTCGACACCGATGAAGATGTCGCCAAGGTGATCGAGGTCGCCCGAGGCCTCGAAGGCCTCCGACGATCAGACGGCATCCACGCCGCCGCCGTAGTGATCACCAAGGACCCGCTCACTGACTATCTGCCGATTCAGCGCAAGCCGGTGCCGGGTAAGCCGATCGAAGAAGCTCCGGTCGTCACCCAGTACGAGATGCACGGGGTCGAAGACCTGGGCCTGCTCAAGATGGACTTCTTGGGCCTCCGCAACCTCGACGTCATCTCCGACTCGATCGCCCTGATCGAACAAGTCCACGGCATCGCCGTCGACATCGACCACGTCGATCTCGAAGACGAAAAGACCTACGAACTGCTGCGAGCTGGCGCCACCATTGGTGTGTTCCAGCTCGAGTCGGGACCAATGCGAGCGCTGATGCGGTCGATGGCGCCCACGGGATTCGAAGACGTTGCCGCCCTCGTTGCGCTGTATCGGCCGGGGCCGATGGCGGCCAACATGCACAACGACTACGCCGACCGCAAGAACGGCCGCAAAGAAGCCGTCCCGATGCATCCGGACGCCACCGAGATCCTCGGCTCGACCTACGAGCTGATGATCTACCAAGAGCAGATGATGCGAATGAGCCAGAAGTTCGCTGGCTACTCGCTTGCCGACGCAGACAACTTGCGCAAAGCAGCGGGCAAGAAGAAGCGCGAGCTGATGGCCTTGGAGCGCACCAAGTTCATCGAGGGTTGCGACGCTTCTGGCTACGGAGCCAAGTTCGGCGAGGATCTCTTCACCACGATCGAGGGCTTCGCCGACTACGCGTTCAACAAGAGCCACTCCTACGGCTACGGATTCGTCAGCTTCCAAACCGCGTTCCTGAAGGCGAACTATCCGGTCGAGTACCTCGCCTGCTTGCTCACCAGCGTCAAGAACAACCTCGACAAGGCGGCGATCTACCTCAACGAGTGTCGACAGACCGGCATCAACGTGCTCGTGCCCGACGTCAATCGTTCCGAGCTCGACTTCTCCTCGATTCCCGACCCCGACGGGGGAGAGCTGAACGCCATCCCGTTTGGTCTGTCGGCGGTCCGCAACGTCGGCGAGGCGCTCGTCCAGCTGATCCTCGACGAGCGACGAGCCAACGGGCACTTCGAGAGCTTCATCGACTTCTGCGAACGGGTCGACTACCAGGTGCTCAACAAGCGCACGCTCGAATCGCTGATCAAGGCAGGTGCCTTCGACTCACTCGGTCACCCCCGCAAGGGTTTGTTGCTCTGCTTCGAGGAGATCATCGACAAGACCGTCAATAAGCGCAAAGAGCACGACATGGGCGTGATGACGCTGTTCGGTGGTGGCGGCGAGGACGAAGGCCCAGGCTTTGACGATCGGCCATCGATCCCCAGCGAGTGGTTCGACAAGTCGCAGCGGCTCAAGTTCGAGAAAGAGATGTTGGGCCTCTACGTCTCCGACCATCCACTCATGGGCGTCGAGGGAGCCCTGCGGCGCCGGGCTGAGCACACCCTCGGCATGCTCGAGGAGATGGAAGACGGGGCCTTGGTCTCGATCGGGGGAGTGGTCACCACCTTCCAGAAGAAGTGGACCAAAAAGGGCGACCTCATGGGTGTCTTCGTGCTCGAAGACCTCACGAACTCTGCTGAGGTCATGGTCTTCCCGAGAACCTTCACCGACTACGGCCACCTGCTCGACGACGACCGCGTGATCGTGCTGCGAGCCAGAGTGCAAAAGCGCGACGAAGAGTCGAAGCTGATGGCCCAGTCCATCGAGATCTTCGAACCCGAGATGCTCGGGTCAGCTCCGCCACTTCGGCTCGAGGTCCGACCCGATCAGCTCTCCGAGGGGCTCATCACCCAACTCAAGGATGTGCTGTCTCGCCACGACGGTGAATCGCAGGTCTACATCCACCTCAACGATGAGCAAGCGGTCAAGCTCTCCGACGAGTTCAACGTCGACACATCGAATGGGCTGATCCCCGAGCTCCGGGTTTTGCTCGGCGCGGAGTCTGTCGTTCTCTGACGATCTGCGATCATTGGCAGGCAGCATCGTTCACGAGCGATTCGCTATGGCCGATGATGGAACCATGGTGGAACGTCTTCGCATTGCGCTCTACGTGTGTACCTATCAGCGCAACGATGAGCTCGAACGACTGCTCCGTTCGGTCAAGCGCTCGAGCGACGATGTCGCAGAGTTGGCTGACGTTGGCGTCGTGATCGTCGACGACAACGCTGATCAGCGAGCCAAAGCAGTCGTCGACAACTTCGACGAAGAGTTCCCCCTCGGTCTGCACTACCGAACGTCTGGCAAACAGAACATCTCGATGGCGCGCAATGTCGGCATCGAGGGTGCTCTCGAGTTCGGCGACGTTGTCGCCATGACTGACGACGACATCGTGGTGCCAGACGACTGGTTTCGACAGCACCTCGCGCTGCGTGAACGCACCGGGGCAAGCGCCACGACAGGACCGCTGCTGTTGGAGTTTGATCCAGGCGCCGGATCGTGGATTCACGATGAGCCGTTCGACGAGTTCGGCCTCCTCGAGTTCGAGGACGACGCCGAGGTCCCGATCTGTGCCACCGGCAACTCGATGGTGTCTGCTCAGTTTCTCCGCGATCACCCCGAGATTCGGTTCGATCCCGACCTCGGTGTGGTCGGCGGCGAAGACATGGTCTTCTACCGCGCGGCGATCGGCGCCGGCCTGAAGGCCCACTTCTCAAAGCAAGTCGCCGTGCGCGAGATCGAACCACCTGATCGATCCACCCTCGGCTACCAGCTGGGCCGTGCGATGTGGATGGGCAACACCCGCTACGTCACCAACCTCACCAGCGGCGACGCAACAAAGGGCCGGCTCGTTCTGCGATCGGCCCGCATCATGGCGCGGGCCATCGTGCGATCACCTCGCCGAACGCTGGCCAGAGAATCGCCGCAGATCCGCTACAGCTTGGCCGAGTTCAGTGAAGGCGTCGGCATGCTCGCTGGCATCTTCGGGGTGCGGCTCGATCACCGCTGATCGCTGTTCTCCGATTCTTTCTTTGATTGCTTGCGGGCCCGTTCGGCCAGGGTGGCTTGGTCGGCCTCACGCTGATAGCGGACAAGGAAGAACCAGCCGGCTGCGGTCAAGAACAACTCAGAAACCACGGTTCCTACCGCAGCGCCTCGCCACGAATAGATCGGGATGAGCGAGAAGTAGAGCACCATCGACAGGAAGGCGCTCGACACGATGACGCCAGCTCGCAACGTCGTTTTGCCGAGACCCAAAAGGCCATTGAGCGGCGCCCGGCTGATCGACAGCAGCGGAATCACCGGAACCAGCCAGCGAACGATGGTGACCGACGGCTCGAACTTCTCGCCGAGGAAGACGGTCAGCAGCGGCGCAACCAGGAAGATGACGCCAGCGATACCTACGCTGAGGGTGAACGAGAACTTGGTGAAGCGAACGGCACGCGAGAGGTGTTGGCCCATGCGCCCTTCCTCATTGGGAAGGAAGCGCTGAAAGAGCGCCTGGTTCATGGTCTTGATCGGCAGCTGGCTGAGCTGCACCACCCGGTAGGCGGCGCCGTAGTAGCCGGCATCGCGAGCGAAATCGAAGTAGTTGAGAATCGCCTTGTCGCCGTTGATCTGGAGGTTCGAGGCCGTCAACGGCAACGAGAGTTCGAGGTTGGTCTTGATGTAGGCGCCCGGTGGCTTGGCGAAACCGGGTCGTAGTCCGAGCCGGGGGAGCACGATGAAGATGCAGCCGAGCGCAGTGATCGAGAAGCCGATGATCCACGCAATGGCCAAGTTGCGAATGGTCAAGATGCCGAGCGACCACGGGATGAGTACCGACGCAAGCCGCACGAGAGGCACAACGATTCGGAGCCGGGCCGCAGCGGCAAATCCGTTGATTGCCTGCACGAACATGCCGGTGGCTTGCGTGACCGGGAAGATCATGAGCTCGGCAATCGCCATGAAGGCAATCGCCGTCGGACTCACCTGGTCGATGGCTCGTGAGGCGATTGCGAATGCGAGCACCGCCGCTGTCGTGCCTTGCGCGACGCTGAGGAACAGCACCCGATTGAGTGCTGTTTGTGGAGCATCGTTCTCGCGAATCACGCGTTGCAGCACGAGAAGCGAAAGGCCAGACCACGAGAATGCCCCGAGCGGACCGATCACGCCGTAGATGCCGACGTAGCCGCCGTATCGCTCGGGACTGAGCGACTGGGCCAAGAAGATGAATGAGGACATGTTGGCCATGAGGGCCAGGACGTCGCTGATGGCGCTCCACGCCACGTCGTTGATCATCGACGAGTAGCGGCTGAACAGTCCCCTTATCTTGCTCATGTCGTCCAGCCGAGATGACGGGCGGAGGTGACGTCTGAGAAGTTGGCGCAAGTGAGTTCGACGCCGAGCCAACCGCCGAGCGTTTTGAGGTCTTCGTCAAAGATGGCGCTGAGCTCTGCCCGCTGCTTGTCAGTTGCCCGGGGGCGTTCATCCGGGCGCCAGCGGGCCCGCACTCGTTCGATTGCGGCCTCAGGTACGAGGCTGCGGGCCTTGTCATAGAAGGGAACCGACTTCAGTCTGTCGCGGGTTGCGCTCTGCTGGAGGCGCTCAGTGCTGACGTTGTTATCGGCGAGATCGTCGATCCAGGCCCGGTTGCCGTCGTGGCCGATGAACGAACAGACCCGATCCATCACGTCGTTCTGATCAGCTTGAAGCCGATCGACGAACACGGGGTGCACTCGATCGTTGCCGAACCGCTCAAACCATGGGGCGAGTTGGTAGGCGTAGCGGCTGTAGTCGATCAGTTCGGGTACGCCCCCGGCCACTGCCTCATCAAAGGAGAGTGTCGTTTCCTTCTCGAACCACATGTGAAGAAAGGCCGACTCGAGACGATCGATCGGGTGCCGCATCACGTAGATGAACTTGGCGTTGGGGAGATGCTTCGCGATCCGGTCGATCGTGTCTGGGTACGTCGGCAGCTTGGTGTAGTGCGTTGTCGACTCGCCGCACAGGTCGTCCGGCGGCGCGTCCGCGAAGTGGCTCGCATACCAGTCGATGCCCTTGGCGTAGACCGGGTCGTCGCTCATGAAATAGAGCTCTTTGGGAGAGCTCATCGTGATGCCATCGCGCGCCGCCAGCTGATCATGCAATGACGACGTCGCCGACTTCATGGCTCCAATGATGATGAAGTCGGGAAGGCGCATCGTGGGAGGGATCTCGTGGGTGAGGGAGCGGCGGCGGGAGGGTCCGCTGGTTGCGCGGTCGAGCGTAGTCGCCGTCTCCCATCGGCCCGTTGCAATCAATGCCGAGCCGTTTGAGGCAATCTTCCCGATCTTGGTGGGTCGGAAGTATCTCCAACACGGGTTGGGCAAAGCACTAGGTTTGATGGGTCCACCCGTTGCTCGCAAGGATCCGCCTTGACTATTGAATCCCCCTTCTTCCTCGTTGGGTCAGAACGTTCTGGGACAACACTGCTTCGTCTCATGCTCGACTCCCACGCCGACGTGACGTGCTGTGAGGGCTTTGAGTTTTTGGTTGAGTGGATGGGTGACGATGGCTCGACACCCACGATCGACGAATACGCCAGCCACCTCGAGACCTCTTCGATCTTCGGGAGCTCAGGCCTGACGCTCGACAAAAACCTCAGCTACGCCGAGAACGCGCACAACTTCTTCGCCCAGCGCCTTGCTGTGTCAGGCAAGAAGCAGATCGGTGCCATGGTTCACTACGACTTCGCTCGCCTGCTCCATCTGTTCCCCGACGCCCGATTCATCCACGTGCTGCGTGACCCACGAGATGTCACGTCATCGGTCATCAACATGGGTTGGGCCGGAAACGTCTGGCACGGGCTCGATCGTTGGCTGGCAGCCGAAACGCAATGGAAAAAGTTCATCAGGGACTTCCCCGAGGACCGTCGCTTGGAGGTGCCCTACGCGGACCTCATCGGTGATCACGTCGCGACCCTCGAACGGGTGTGCGACTTCATGAAGATCGACTACAGCGAGCAGATGCTCGACTACCGGCACACGACCGACTACGACATTCCCGATCCCACGAGGGTCTCGGCGTGGTCGCGAACGCTGAGCGATCGTGAAGTTCGCCTTGTCGAGGGGCGGGTCGGCGACCTGTTGACCGAAAGCGGTTTTGAGCCGAGCGGGCTCGAGCCGATTCAGCCGACGGATGCCGAACTCAAGCGCTTGGCTGCAGAGAACAAACTCGGTATGTGGCGCAGCCGTATCGACAAGTTCGGGCTGCGGCTCACGATCGAACGCGGCCTCACCAGAGTCGTCCCGATCCCGGCTTGGCAGCGCTCAGTTGCGCTGCGGTTCAACACGATCGAGCGTGCCAATCGCAAGAGGTCGTGGCGAGCCGAAGGTCGTGAAGTTGCGACTCGAGAAGAGTCGGTCAACTAGCGATTTCGTACCAGGCTGGGCGGCGCCTCGACAGGTGCCAAGCTCGGCTCGTTCTCGTCGAGATCGTTGAGCGCTCGCTGTGCAATGCCTCGCAAGACGAGGATGTAGAGGAAAAAGTGGCCTTGGAAGACGTTTTCCGAGAAGCCCATCAGTAGCTGGGCGGCGGCGATGGTGATGACCCACTCACCGATGCGAGGGCTGCGGCGTACGAGGGCCAGACCCTTGGTGAAGTTCGTGACCAGCATGACGATGACGAGGCCGACACCGACGAGGCCGTAGGCCAGCAAGACGTCGATCACGCCGTTATGGGCGTGGGGCACGACAAAGCCGACATCGCGCCAGATCTGACGGGTGACTTCGTTGGCCGGCCGCCAAAACACTCCGGCTCGTCCATACCCCAACATCGGAGCGTCAGCTGCGGCGTTGAGCGACGCCGTCCAGATGAAGGTACGGCCGGAGAACGTGAGGTTCTTGCCGTAGGCCTGCACGATGGTTGCCAGCGATGCCATGGCGCCCATGAACAGCACGAGCCCGACCAGCATCGAGGACATCACGTAGCCGGCCTTCCAGCGTTCGCCCGAGCCGTGGAATGCCCGGAACCAGAAGCGAAGGGCCACCACGAGGGCAGCGGCAGTCAAGCCGGTTGCGGAGTCGGAACCGACAAGGAGAACACCGATCCACAGCACCACGAAGTCGCGGCGGCGAGTGCGTTCTTCGGTGATCAACACGGTGGCCAACATGAACACGAGGAAGGGAGCCATGATGTTCTTGTGGATGAAGAACCCGTGCCAGCCGGGGAGGTCGTCGACGTAGAGGCCCGTTCGCGTGTGTTGCCTGGTTTCGGGGAACACGATCAGGGCAAACGTGGTGATCGTGATCATTGCGTACATGGCTCGCCGAATTGCTGTGAGCGCAACTTCGGGTTTGAGCAGGCTCGAAATGAGGCTGGCCGTGACGAGCAACGGGACGTCGCGGCGTATTTCAAAGATGGCCTGAGGCTGGTTGAGAGTCCACGCCAACGAAATCACCGTGAACGCAATCAGGCCAAGGGCTGGGCCGTCAATGACCATTCGCCGCAGACGATCAGCTGGGGTCAAAAGCAAGGCTCCGAACGGGAGCGGGAGCATCAGCGTCCACACGTAGGGCTCGAGCGGATAGACGGGTGCCGCCAAGATGAAAGCAATGGCGAGATAAACGGTGGCGAGGCTGGCCGCGAGAGGTCCGAGTTCGGCAGCTTTGCCTCTCGTGACCTCGCGTTGGAGACGGGAGGAGCCCCGAACCTCATGGCGGGGGAGGACAGATGTCATGCGCCCTGCCGTTCGTCGATGACCTTCTGCAAACCCTCAGCGAAGCGCTCGACGGCTGCGGTGGCGGCGTGTTCAGACTGGATCAACTCGAGTGCCACTTCGGCTCGGGCCGCGGCGCGTTCCGGGTCGTCGATAGCATCGCGGATGGC
>CALJSB010000006.1 GCA_937976305.1 uncultured Acidimicrobiales bacterium | reverse complement strand
CTAGCCGCCGCGTATGTCGCGTTTCATTTTCTCCATCTGACGGCGATCTCGTTTGGTCGGACGACCGGCCCCTCGCTCGCGGCGAGCCTGTTCGATCAACACGTCCTCGGGCCCAGCCTTCCCGGGGCGGACCGGCGGCGGCGGTGACTGATCGCCGTAGGCATCGGCGGCGAGCGCCGCGCTCACTCGCTTCTCGAGCAGCTGCTCGACGTCGAGGATCAAGGTGCGATCTCGACGGCGGATCTCCACCCGATCACCAACCTTGAGTTTGGTCGCCGGCTTCGCCACATCACCGTTCACGCGAACACGTCCCGACGCACATGCGTCGTTCGCCCCTGATCGAGATTTGTAGACCCTGACGGCCCACAGCCACTTGTCGACCCGTACGGCCATTGCCTCATCATTGTCGACATCGCGCACACGTCGAGCGACACCCCCGGTACCGCCAGTGCCCGCCAGACGCAGTGCCTGGCAACCCAGTGCTTGCCGACCGCGGGCCTGCCAGACTCAGACCGTGAACATCTCGCCGAACAACTTCGACAGCGAACCCGAGCTGTACGACGAGATACGGCCCGGGTATCCAGATGCGCTCTTCACCGCGCTGTTCTCGCAACTCCCCGCCGAGCCCATCATCGCCGAGGTGGGGCCAGGAACCGGTCAAGCCACCCTGCCGATGCTGCACCGAGGTGCAAACGTCACTGCGATCGAGCTCGGAGCCTCTCTTGCGAGCATGCTCCGCCGCCGCTGCGCACACGTCAGCCAGGGAGCGTTAGACATACACGTCGGCGACTTCGAAACCGTCGAGCTGCCTCACAACACGTTCGACGCAGTCGTCTCGGCTACCGCGTATCACTGGATCAGCGACAACCTGAAGATCGGACGGCCGGCAGAGCTCCTCAAGCCCGGCGGGCTGTTGGCCGTCATCGACACCAACCAGGTCAGCGATCCAGCCGACCGGGGCTACTTTGACGCCGTCAACGACGTCTTCGGCCGCTACGGCCAGGCTCGCACCGGCGTCCCTGCTACCGAAGACGAACTCGTGCCGGCGATCGCATCGATCATGCATGCCGACCCGCGCTGCTCCGACATCCGCATCGATAGCGAACGGTGCGACATCACCTACACCTGCGACGAGTACAGCCGGCTACTCAGAACGTTCTCCGGGCCTCAAGCGCTCCCCGAGAACCAACGGGTTGATCTCATCGACGCGCTCTGCGCCGTCGCCCGAGATCACTTCGACGGCACGATCACCCGTCCGCTGGTGTTCACACTGACCACGGCCCGAATCGGCGACCGACGCTAAGTCAGCGGACGTTTTGGGCGACAATGAGAGAATGGAACAGGTGGTGGTCACCGAACAGGGCCCGGCACCATGGGTTCGCTGGCTGGCGATTCCGGCCGCGTTTTTGATCATCATTGCCGCGGCGCTTGCGATCCAGACTGAATCGCGCACCGACTTCCTCGATCGAGTTCGGTTTGAGCAAGCACAGCAAGAGGCGTTCGAAAATGTCGACAACTCACGCATTCTTTTGCAAACCGAAGATGGAGTCGTCGAACTGAGCCTTGACGGCGAGAGCGTCATGGCTCGCGAAGGGGAGGGAGGGTCGATCGTCACCCTCGAGTCTGACCCGAACGGTGAATTTGTCGGCTTCCGAGTCACCGAAGACGGCACATTCGAGCCCGTTCGCGCCGGCGAAGACACCACCGGCGACACACTCATCGTGCCAAACACCGAAGGCGGGTTCGACCTCGTCCTTCCCGACGGCACCCGCACCACTCTCGAAACGGATGGCAACGGCGAACTTCGAGCCTTCGACGAGAACGGCGACGAAGTCGCACTGAGTCGCAACAGCGACGGGGGCTACAACCTCGGCGAGGGCATCACGGCCCAGGGCTCGGACCTCGAGTTCGATGACCAGGCCGAATTCGATGATGAACCTGACTTCGGCCCCGAATCAAGTGGACCGAACTGGAACAACATCGTCGTCATCTTTCTTGCCCTGCTCGGTTTGGCGCTCGCAGCTTGGTGGTTCTTCGCGATGCGTCCGAAGCAGACAACGTTCGTCCCACCGACCACCACTCCCACCGGCCCGACCTTTGGTCGGTCACCATCGGCGTGGGAGATGTTCGAGGCCTACCTCTCTGAGCTGGCGGCACATCCCGATCCGACGCAAGCCATTCGCCATGCCTATGCCTACGCCGAGCAAGGCATGGGTCGCCTGCCCGCTCGCGAACCTGAGCAAACGCCTCAGGAGTGGTACCAGACCGTCGCAGCTCGCGACCCAGAAGTCGCACGGTTGCTTGCTCCGCTCACCGAGCGATACAGCGCCATCCGCTTCGGCAACCATGTGGCGTCCGATACCGAACGTCACGCAGCGCTGCAAGAACTTCGGTTGATCGTTCATGGTGCTTTGGCCGACGATTTGGCGCCGGCCTGATGCTCGTCGAGACCATCGCTGAGGGCTTTCCACTGATCGCCACGCTGGCCGTGCTCATCGTGCTCGTCCTACTCCTCCGAGCGAAGACCCAGCGATCGGCCGGGGCAACCGACGCCGGCCCGGTCGAGCCCGAACGGGCCAAGGTCCCAGGCCTCAGCGCCACTGCTCAGGATCTCCGCTCAATCGAACGCGATCTTGCCGAACGACCAAACGAGACGATTCAGATGCTGCAGGCCATGTGTCGTGAACGCGGCATCGACGACACCGCCCACGGCACCGCCACGCCGCCAATCGAGTTGTTGGTACATCGACTCGAAGAGCACCTCGAACTCACTCCCCGATCACCTTCGTAGCGCCACCAATCCGCCAACTCAGAAGACTCGACCATGAGCCACCAAGACGTCCAAGCAGCGAGCACGCAACTCCTCGATCAACTCGAGCGAGCCATTGTCGGCAAGCGATCAACCCTTCAGCTCATCGTCACGGCCATGCTCGCCAACGGGCACGTGCTGCTCGAAGACGTACCGGGCGTGGCCAAGACCGTCACCGCTCGATCGCTGGCCGAGGCCGCTGGTCTGCACTTCTCTCGGGTCCAGTTCACGCCAGACCTGATTCCAGCCGACATCACCGGCAGCGCGGTGTTCACTGGTGGAACCGCCGACGGCGGGATCGAGTTCAGGCCTGGCCCGATCTTCGCCAACCTCGTGCTTGGCGACGAGATCAACCGGGCACCGCCAAAGACACAGTCAGCGCTGCTCGAGGCCATGGAAGAGCGTCAGGTCACCGTCGACGGCGAAACCCGCAAGCTTCCGGATCCGTTCATGGTGATCGGCACGCAGAATCCGATCGAGTCCGAGGGCACCTACCCACTGCCCGAGGCCCAGCTCGATCGCTTTCTTGTGCGCACGGGCATCGGCTACCCGAGCACCGACGCCGAGATCGACCTCATCCTGCGCCGCTCTGAGCGCCAGACAGAGCGGGTTGCCCTCGACCAAGTACTCGATGGTGCTGCCGTCGCCCGGCTGCAACAACGGGTCGAAGAAGTCCACGTCGCACCAACGGTTGCCCGGTACATGGTCGAGTTGGTCGAGGCCACTCGCTCGAGCCCTCGGACCGAAGCCGGTGCCAGCCCACGAGGCTCGCTCGCCTTGCTCAAAGCGAGCCGGGCCTACGCCGCCATGGGTGGACGGTCCTACGTGTTGCCAGACGACGTGAAGGCGCTGGCCGTACCGTGCCTTGCTCACCGACTCCTACTGCTCCCAGACCAGTGGGTCCGAGGTGTCAAGCCCGAACAGGTCGTGGCCGAGGTGGTCAACCAGGTGCCCGCTCCCAAGCCGACTGATCTCGGTGAGGCGGTCATCACGCCCGGAAACCCTGCGCCGGCCGCCCAGCAACCCGCAGCCCAGCAACCTGCAGCCCAGCAACCCGCAGCCCAGCCTCCTCACCCCCAATCCCAACAGCCATCCATCCCTCAACAGGTGCCGGCTCAGGCTGCACCGCAGGCGCCAACGCCGCCCCCGGCTGGCTGAGCACGTCGCATGAGTCGGCACTTCACCTATCGATTCTGGCTGTGTGTCATCCTCGGCCTTGGCGGCCTGTCGATCGCGCTGTTGACCAAGAGCTTTGCCACCCTTGGGTTTGCCGCGCCGTTCCTGTGGGCGATCGTGTTCAGCGCCGTCGATGGATGGTGGCCGGTTATCGATGTGCCCGAAGTCGAACTGTCGAGCCCGCGGTTGATCGAGGGCGACGAAGTCGAGTTCCACGTTCGGATGCATGCACCCCAAGCGGTGCCGTGGGTCGAAGCCGAGCTGCAGCTGCCTGCTGGCCTCGAGGGTGCCGGCTCGCTTCGGTGGGTGCAGCCAATGGCGGCGGGTGAGAACATCGAGCGCACGTTCGTGCTTCGGGCCACTCGGTGGGGCGTCACGGGCCCAGAGTGGCTCACCATCTCATCGAAAGACCGGCTCGGCTTCTCCGAACGGGTCCAGCATCTTGCGATCGGCAACCGGATGCGGGTGCATCCCCCGACCGAACTTCTCACCAGCCTCGTGCCGCTGGCCTACACCCGGTCAGTCACCGGCGACCACCGCAGCAAGCGGAGAGGCGGCGGCACCGAGCTTGCCGAGGTACGCCCCTACCGAACCGGCGACCCCATACGACAGATCCACACTCGGCTCTCTGGGCGCCGGGGAACTCCCATGGTCCTCGAGCGGCATCCCGATGAGTCATCTGATGTCGTGCTGTATGTCGACTCGGTCCAAGACGTCGGCATCGATCTCGACAGCTCCTTGCGCTGGACCGTGACCGCCGCGATCGCATTGAGCCAACGCCATCTCCGGTCGATGGACCGCGTCGGCATTCTCGATCGAGGCGCCGGTGTCCGCTGGCTCCCACCAAAGCTCGGTCGCAAAGCGCTGCACCAAATCGTCGACTCGCTGCTGTCGACCGCCGTATTGCGACCTCGGGGCGAAGACTTGAGTGACGTTCCCGTCAGTCTGATCCCAAACGGGGCAACCATTTTTGCCATCTCCCCCTTGCTTTCGACCGTTGTCTCTGCCGACCTCCATCGGCTGCGTCAACGGGGGCACGAGGTGATCGTCATTCAGCCTCAGCCGAAGCCGTCATCGGCACACGTGAGCGCGATGGCCCATCGCGTCTTTCGCGTCACCAACGAGGTCCGCCGACGCAGCCTCGCTCAAGGTGGTGTGGTCGTCGTGCCCTGGAACCCTGACGAGCCTCTCGAGCCAACCTTGCGACGGACGGGACGCAACATCAATCGACTCAGGATCAGCGTGTGAGCGACGACCTCAATCCCCCACCGGAGTTCGCAAACCCTCCAGCGCCGGCACCGTCCCCGGGCGCGATCAGCGACGAGAAGCGCCTCAAGAAACTGCGAAGCGAGTTGTATCGCACCCCCGAGATCATCGCCGCCCACATCCTCATGGTCGTCGTGTCTGCCACCCTGTTGTTCATCGGCACCCCGTTGCTGGTCGTGGTGGTCATGGCGGCGTTTGGCTCTGCGCTCATCCTGCTCACGGTGATGTCAGGGTCTCACGCGATGGTGGTGATGACCGTTTGTTACTTCGGCTTGATCTTGCTCGTCGTTATTGCTGACTCTGGGGCGGGCGGGGCGGTTCTTGCCGCGTGGATGTCGCTTGCGCTTTTCCTGTCCGACTTTTTCCGGCTCAACTTTGCCAGACGGCGGTCGGCCCGCGTCGATCCTCGGCTCTTCGTGAGCACGTTGGGCTTCACCTTCGTCGTCGCCGTTGTGGCCACCGCCAGCACCGCCATCGGCTCGCTGGTGGCAAACGGCGATGGGCAACGAAGCTGGATCTGGGTACCGGTCGCCAGCCTGATCATTCTCGTTCTCATCTCCGCAGCGACCATCGCCGTCGCTCGCAAGCCGGGCCGCTACGACAAGCGTCGCTATCGCCCCGGCGAGCGGATGCTGCCGCAACCCGTCGTCGACTGACAGGTCAGCTTCTCCTACGAATCACCTTCAGCCGCAGGACCGCCCTTTGAGCGATTCGTGGCCAGGTTGTACACACGTCGCTTCTGCACGCCGGTTTCGGCGACGATCGAAGCAACGACATCACGGGTCGACTGCCCGGCAGCGAGACCCTCATCGATACGTTCGATGAGCTGCCCGTCTGTCAACTCGTCCGTGATCTCTGGTCGGCCATCGATGACAATCACGTACTCGCCTCGGGGTTCTGTTTCCTGCACGAGTGTGACCAACTCCGCGAGGGTGCCTCGCTCAACCGTTTCGTGCAGCTTGGTCAACTCACGACACACCGCCGCCTGCCGCTCTGGGCCACAGGCATCGCTCAGATCGACCAGCGTCTTCAAAACTCGCTTCGGGGATTCGTACACAATGGTGGTTCGAGGTTGACGGGCAATGGCAGCCACTTCCTCAGCACGCTCGCGCCCCTTGCGGGCCAAGAAACCCTCGAAGACGAAGCGGCGGCTCGGCAGGCCGCTCAGCACCAACGCAGAGACCGCAGCTGTCGGTCCCGGCACGACCGCAACAGGCAAACCCGCATCAAGAACGCTGGCCACGAGCCGCTGCCCGGGGTCCGAAACTGCCGGCATCCCAGCGTCGGAGACGAGCGCGACGACCTCACCATTGCTGATTCGCTCGATCACCTCAGCGACTCGCGCCAGCTCGGTGTGCTCGTTGACAACCAGTAGGGGTCGACGCTCAATGCCACTCAACAGCAGCAGCCTTCCCGTGCGTCGGGTGTCCTCGCACGCGATGGCATCGGCAGTCGTGAGCGCTTCGATGGCCCGGGGGCTCAAGTCACTGAGGTTGCCAATGGGAGTGCCGACAATGAGAAGTTGGCCGGCGGTCACTCTCGAATCTCGAGTTCGTCGCCGATCTTCAAATCCCAGGTGTTGAAGCAGCCGGCCTCAGCTTCCACCACTGACTTTGCTCGCCAGATCGGCCCCGTCACCCGATGTCGCCGAACCTGCAGTGTCTTGATCACGACGTTGTCTTCGTCGAGCAGGGCGACGTCGATGTTGAAGGTCATACCCAAGGTGTGCACCGACCGAGCCCGGCGTATGAGCATGGCGCCATCAAAGCTGTCTCTTCCGAGAAGTCCTCGAGCACGGTCGCGCCGCGAGACCGGGATCTCGAGAGACGCCAAGACTTGGCCCTCTCGCACGAGCCAACCCTGGATCGGCTCGTCAGACGTTGAAGCGAATCTCGAGAACATCTCCGTCTTCGACCACGTAGTCCTTGCCTTCTTGCCGCACTCGCCCGACGTCTCGGGCCGAACTCCACGATCCGAGTTCGATGAGTTCATCCCATCGAATCACATCAGCACGAATGAATCCACGTTGGAGGTCGGTGTGGATCTTCCCCGCGCATTCCGGAGCGCTTGATCCCTCTCGATAGGTCCACGCCCGGCTTTCTTGTTCACCGGTGGTGAGAAAGGTACGCAGCCCGAGCACGTGATAGGCGGTTTGAATGAAACGGGGAAGTGCTCCCTCACCGAGACCGAAGCCATCGAGCATCTCGGCTCGATCTGCCGGCTCAAGTTGGGCTGCCTCGGCTTCAAGCTGAATACAGGCGCCAAATACCGGGGCAAGATCGCCGAGTTCGGCTTGCACGGGAGCGATGACAGAGTCGACCTCGGCGAGTTGATCTTCATCGAGATTGACGATGGCGAGCACGGGCTTATTGGTGAGAAGGAACCACGGGTACAGCGTCTCGCGGTGGTCCTCAGACAGATTGCTTCGATAGAGGGGCTGCCCCTCACTCAGAATCTCGAGCGCAGCACTTGCTGCGTCGACTTCTGGCAAGAGACTCTTGTCGCCCTTGGCCGCCTTGCGCTTCTTGTCGATCTGGCTCTCGACGGTTTCGAGATCGGCGAGGGTCAGTTCGGTCTCTACCACTGCCAGGTGCTCGAGCGGGTCGTGGGGACCAGGGACGTCACCGTCGCGAAAGGCCCGAAGAACAAACACGATGGCGTCGACTTCTCGGATCCCGGCCAAAAACTTGTTGCCGAGGCCCTCTCCCTTGCTTGCGCCTGCAACCAGCCCGCCGATGTCGTTGAACTGCACCGTGGCGTTCACAATCTTCTTCGACTGGCTCATCTCAGCCAGCGCGTCGAGCCGTTCGTCGAAGACCTTGGCTACGCCAACGTTGGGGTCAGTCGTTGCAAATGCGTACGGCGCCGCAAGCGCGCCACCACCTGTCAATGCGTTGTAGAGCGATGACTTCCCCGCATTGGGCAGCCCGACGAAACCGAATTTTTCCATTGGGCCTGAGGCTATAAGGTCAGCCCAGCGGTACAGCTGTGTCGGGAGTGATCCCGGTTGCCTTGAGCTTGCGCAGATCTTCAGCACTCACGGCCCCTGCGTAGAGGAACCCCTGAGCCAGCGAGCAACCCATCGAGCCGAGAACTCTCGCTTGGTCGGGTCGTTCGACGCCAAGCGCCACAACCTCGATGCCATCGTTCGATGCGTCGTTGATCAGCTGGGAAACCCTGGTCCGGTCCTCTGACTCGCCACCGAGCGACGCCGTGATGCTGCGATGCAGCTTCACGTAGTCGACCGGAAGGCCCTTCAGAAGGTCATAGGAGCTGTAGCTGGCTCCGAAGCCATCGATGCCAAGCCGGAAGCCCGGGCGAATCAAGTCAGCAAGCAGCTCAAAGCCCTCGAGTCGTTCTCGTACGACGATCTCTGGCACCTCGATGGCGAAGCGACCCGGCTTGATGGCAGGGTTCGTCACTGCGGCTCTCAAGGTCTCGAGCAGAGCGACGTCGGCCAGCTGCGAAGCCGAGAGGTTGATCATGACGATGTGGTCGTCAGAGTCTGAAGCGAGCAGGTCTGCAAGCTGTTCCTCGACGCCTTGAATGACAAGCGAGCCCAATGCGCCCATGAGCCCGGAGTGTTCAGCCGAAGCGACAACTTCGACTGCGGACAAACCGAGATCTCCGCCGAGCCGAAGGAGCGCTTCGGCACCGACGACCCGTCCCGTTTCGATCTCGACCACAGGCTGGTAGGCGAACTGCACATCGCGACGGTCGATCGCCCGCCGCAGCTGGCGTTCGACCACGAGTAGCCGTTGCGCCTTGTTGCGAAGCTCTTCGTCGTGAACGGCAACACGATTTCGACCACGACCCTTGGCCAGATACACGGCGGTTTCAGCCGCTGAGATGAGGTCAGAACCCGAGTAGCCGTCTTCACAGACAGCAACACCCACACTCGCCGTGAGTGCCATGTCGTTGCCGACGTCTGCCAGCGTCGCCACGCCGACGCGAATGCGCTCGGCAAGCTGTTCCGCTGCGTCCGCTTCTTCGAGTTCGTTTGCCAGAACGACGAACTCGTCAGACGGCAAGCGGAACACCAGGTCAGATCCGCGGACCGTCGAGGAGATTCTCCGGTGGACGAGATCGAGCAGGCGTAGCGCTTCAATGTTGCCGACGAGATCGTGCACCACCTTGAATCGGTCGAGGTCGACGTACAGCACGGCCGTTTCGCCCGGCCCGCTGTCGGAAACGGCGCCGTCAACGAGTTTGGTCACTTCGGCCCGGTCGGTGATGGCGGTCTCGGTGCGAGCCGGATCTTGCGCGACAACGGTGACAAAGTCAGTTCCGTCTGCGGTGAGTGCGCCGATCATCACGAGGTCGACGAGATCTTCCGCCCCATCTGCGAAGTGCAGGGTGCGAGTGCGCTGCCATGACTGGCCTGGGGCGGGTAGCGGCGACTCGCCGAACTCCGTGGTGGAGGCAAGGTGTCGCGAGAACAAGTGCTTGACGCCGAAGCGCTCCACCCATTCATCGGAGCTCCACCGGATTTCTCCTGAGCCTCGTTCAACAACGGCGACTGCCAGCTCGAGCGCCGTGACCGCGATCGAGAGGCCCTCGACCACGAGTGACATCTCGTTGAACGCCCGGGAAACGATGGCTTCAACGGCTCCCGGCTGCTCCCCATCGATGCCACCGTCAGCGTCAGCGGCCGAGGCCTCGGTCAGATCTGCTCCATCTTCGTTGGCAGCAGCCTTCCTTTGGTCGGCGCCACGAACCCGTGCATCCCAACTTCTGGCCACAGGTTCTCCTTTCTGGCGCCCACGCCGCAGCACGTAGCGCTGCACATTGTTCTCCTAGGACCAATCGGTCCTCTCATCAGCGAAATGAAGGGTTTTCGGCAAACAAGGCTCTGATTGTTGAAGCATCTAGTTGCTAGCTGCCGGGAAGGAACACCTGTCAAGAACGCCCACACCCGGCGATACCCTCTACAGACATGTCAAAGCGACGCAAGAAGAAGCGCCTGATGGCCCGCCGCAAGAAGGCCAATCACGGCCGCAAACCAAACGCAGGGCGCTGAGTTCTCCTCTTTTGGAGCGTGATCCATGAGCGCAACCCGTCATCCAGACGAGACAACCGGAGCCACGTCCGAACTGCTCATCTTCGATGGGGATTGTGGGTTCTGTACCGTCACCGCTCGGTGGATCGAACAGCGCATCTCACATGCTGAGGTGCAGCCATGGCAGGCCCTCGACATCGCCGCGTATGGGCTCACCGAAGACGATGTCACGACCGCCGCCTATTGGGTCGACGCGTCGGGCGTAACCCATCGGGGCGAGCGAGGCATTGCCCTTGCCCTGCAGCAGGCCGGTCAGCCCTGGAAGATCGTCGGACACCTCATTGCGACGCCACCGTTCTCGTGGCTGGCTCGCCCGGTCTACGCGCTTATCGCAAAGTATCGATACAAGATGCCGGGCGCCACAGACGCCTGCAAGCTCCCGCAACCGTAAGCCCGACTAGTTCAGAACGGACCGCAGTTCGTCCTGCACCTGGGCGAGACGCTCCTCGGCGTGGCGCCACATGTCTGCGGCTGACCGACCATCGCTCGGCTCGATCACTTCCACGTACGCCTTGAGCTTCGGCTCGGTTCCGCTCGGCCGAAGGATCACTCTGGATCCACCGTCGTAGTGCAGCACCAACCCGGTGGCAGGCGGAAGCGCGCCTCCCGGCTGCGACATGTCTTCGAACGTCGCAAGGCGTTCACCTGCGAGCTCCGCAGGTGGCGCCTTCACGACACGGTCGATCACTGCGGTTCGACGAGCGGGGCCGTCTGGCCCGTCGAATCGGATCGTGACCGGGCCGGTCAGGTGGGCTCCGTGGGCGAGGGCAAGGGCGTCGAGGCGATCCCAGACCGTTGCGCCGTGGCCGAGCAGATCGGCAACCATCTCCGCCGCAACGAGCGCCGCCGAGATGCCATCTTTGTCCCGCACCGCTCCCCCACAGCAGTAGCCAAGAGCCTCCTCGTAGCCGAGCACGTAGCGGGCCTCCGGGTGCTCCACGATCGGGCGAGCCACCCACTTGAACCCAGTCAGAGTTGTGATGCACCGGGCCCCTCGCTGCTCGGCAATGGAAGCGAGCAAGCGGCTCGACACGTGCGAAGACGCAACGATCCGGTCTGCGTCTGACGGTTCACCAAGCAGATGGTCAGCCAGAAGTACGCCGATCTGATCACCGCCGAGTGGGACAAACCCCTCACCGCTTCGAGCTGGGATGGCCAAGGCGAGCCGATCAGCGTCTGGGTCGTTGGCAATCACGAGATCGGCGTTCACCTCAGCGGCAAGCGCAAGCGCAAGATCGAGGGCGCCGTCCTCCTCCGGGTTGGGAAAGGCCACGGTTGGAAAGTCGGGGTCGGGCGCAAACTGCTCAGCCACAACGGTGGGAGGGTCGAACCCAGCCTGCGCAAAGGCACGGAGAAGATGCTCGCCACCCACACCGTGCATCGCCGTGTAGACGAGAGAAATGCGACGGGCCTCCGACTGCCCCACGTGCGAGCGCAGCGCGTCTGCGGTGACATCGAGGTGCTGCTGTTCGATCTCTGAGCCGAGCACGACAACGTCTCGGTCAAGCCGTTCCCCATTGAGCGGCATGTCGCCCGACCCCGGACACGGGAGTTCGCCAGCTGCGACTCGATCAATTCGCTCCGCGATCTCAGCATCAGAAGGCGACACCAGCTGGATGCCGTCATCGAGATACAGCTTGTAGCCGTTGTCAGCAGGCGGATTGTGACTTGCGGTGATCATGACCCCGGCGCTTGCACCGCGGACCAACACGGCATGGGCGAGCACGGGAGTCGGCAGTGGTTTGTCGATCAGCTCGGCGACACCTCCGAGTGCCACCACGACATGCGCGACGTCGCGAGCGAACACAGCAGAGCGATGGCGAGCGTCATAGCCGATCACGACCTTGGCTCCATTGGGGAGCCAATCCATCAGCCCGGCAGTGGTCTGGCGAACGACCACTCGGTTCATCCGCTTCGGACCGGGCCCCATCTCGGCCCGCAAGCCGGCGGTGCCAAAGCCGATTCGCCCGTCGAACAGCTCGTGCAGCGCTTCGGTTGCCCCGTCCGCGATCAGACGATCGACAGTGGCCCGCGTTTCGTCGTCTGGGTCGGCACTGCTCCAGCGGCGAGCCAGGTCAATGATGTCGGTCGGCGTGCTCATTGCTCTCAGTGTCACACGAGTTGCGCCCTCTATCGTTCACGTGGTGAACGTCTGTGAACTGGTGCGGTCGAGTTGTCGACGGGTCACAGAGCACTCCCGGCTGGTCCAGATCGATGAGGACGCCCTCGCCCGACTCGCCGGCGAACTCGCGACTGATCCCGTGCTCATCGAGGCCAGCGCTGCGGCTGCGACTCAGGCCGCGCTGACGCCCGTGCTGCCACCAGAGCAGGCCGAAGCAGCGGCGACCCTCGTTCTCGCTCTCGACTCGATCAACTTCGGCTCGGGCTATCACGACATCGTCCGCAAGTTGCCCGGCATGTCCGGCGCGGTCACCATGTCGACGAGCCTTCGCAACTACGTCGAGCGCACCGGGCCGCTGACTGGGGAGCGATTGCGACGTATCACGGTCGACGATTGCAGCCAAATCTTCGGTCAGGAACTCGACGACGGCGCATCAGCCGAGCTCATGGGGCGCTTTGCCACCGCGCTCAACGACCTCGGCCATTGGCTCGGCGAATCGACCGACTCATCGCTCGATCGGATCGCAGCGGCCGACAACGACGGGCCAACCCTGGCGGAGAATCTCACCGCCATGCCGTACTTCCGTGATGTCGAGGTGCTCGACGACGCGCAGGTGCACTTCTACAAGCGGGCCCAGATCGCAGCGGCCGACCTGTCACGAGAACTCCCCCAGCTCAACATGTCGCGGCTTGATCAGCTCACGGCGTTCGCGGACAACCTCGTGCCGCACGTGCTGCGGGTTGATGGCGCCTTGCGTTACGACGATGGGTTGGCGGACCGAATCGACGATCGCCAACTGCTCGAGCCCGGCACCCGCGCCGAGATCGAGATTCGGGCTGCTGGCGTCACCGCCGTCGAACAACTCTCAGTCGAACTTGGGCATCGAGCCATGGACATCGACCTGGCCCTATGGACTCGCGGCGGTTCGCCCCACTACAAAGCCCAGCCTCGCCATCGAGCCCGCAGCGTCTTCTACTGACCCTGCCGTCAGGTGCTCAGCCGAGCTCAGCCCCGAGCGCACCCACTCGGCTCTCCCCTTCGACAGTCTGACCGCCCCGTTCGAGGAAGTTCCGCATCCGTTCTTGAGCCGAGTCGTTCCTGAGCGTTTGTTGAAAGAGGAACGCTTCTTCGAGCAAGCCAGGCGTGCGATCGCCATCAGGGACAAGGGTCGACGCCTTCGCCAACGCAATGGCTTCTGGCGGGAAGCTGGCCAGCCGGGCGGAGAGCCTGTCGACAAATCCCCGGAGCTCGTCACCGGGAAGCGCCCGATTGAGCCACCCCCACTTCTCGAGCGTCACGGCATCGATGTCGTCGCCGCCCAGAACGATCTCGAGTGCTCGGCCACGGCCGACGAGCGACGGGAGACGTTGGGTCCCTGACCCGCCAGGCAGGATGCCGAGCGGCACTTCCATCTGGCACAGAATCGTCTGATCGATCGCGCCGAAGCGCATGTCGCACGAGGCCGCGAGCTCACCACCGCCACCCCCGACCCGCCCTGCGACTTCGCAGATCGTGGGCTTGGGCATGGTCCGAAAGTGCTCGACCATCACGTGAAAGGCCTTCAGTTCATCGTCGCGAACAGCTGGCTCGTCCGCCGGCATCTTCACGATCAGCGACACATCGAAGTGGGCGATGAAAAAGCCGTCGGTCTCGCTTCGAAGCACAACGACACGAACGGAGTCATCGGCCGCGGCCGCCTCGGCGAAGGCGCTCATGTCGAGAAAGAGGTCGCGGTCGAAGAGGTTGATCGGCGGGTTGTCGATGGTTGCGACACACACGCCGGCATCGTCGACCTGCACCCGCAACCGGCGAAAGTCCAGCTCGGCGACGACAGAATTGTTGATGTCTCCACTCATCTCCGCAGTCTGACGCACGAGGACCGGCAGCGCTAACGTCGCCCCGTGTCCTCAGAGAATCCAGTGTCCTCAGACAGCGCGGTGCCCTTCAACAACGGAGCATCACGATCTGGCCCGAGTCTCCACACCATCACGGTGACCGACGACCCTGCTGACTGGGAGCGGGCCGGTTTCGCGCTCGCGACCGACGACGGGCAACGGTGGGTCGACCTTGGTGGCGTCGCCGTGACCTTCGACGCAGACGCCGCATCGCCGATCGCGTGGAGCTTCGATGGCCTCACCCCGACAACCGGCGACTCCGATGACTCTCATATTGACGGGGTGGCCACGGCCGCCGGCCGCCCCAACCTCGCCTCATCAGACGCCGAGCGCCAACCATCGAACCCGAATGGCGTCTTCCACCTCGACCATGCCGTGATGATGAGCCCGAGCCTGCCTCGCACGGTGCCGGCGCTCGAAGCAGCCGGTTTCGAGGTGCGGCGACGGCGAGACATTCCCCGGGGCCAACAACAGGTGTTCCTGTGGGCGGGTGCCACCATCATCGAACTCGTTGGCCCCGTCGAGGCCGCCGACGATCTTGACGTCGGCGACCACCCATCGAAGCTCTGGGGGCTCGCCATGTCGACGGACGACATCGATGCCGCAGCCACCACCCTTGGCGACAACCTGGGCATGATCAAAGATGCCGTGCAACCGGGTCGCCGCATCGCCACCGTTCGCACCCGAGAGCTCGGCATCACGCCCACCATTGCCTTCATGACGCCACACAACCCGTAGAACGGCGCCTACCCTGAGCGTGCTGTGCTCGATCATGTCTTCACCGATGCCATCGGCGCTCTACGCGATGCACTCGAGTCGGCCCTTCTCGAACGCCAGGCGCTCGAAGAGCGGTTTCACGCCGACATTCTCCTCGGAGACGTCACCTGGGAAACGAGCTACGGATTGCCGGGTGAAGGTTCGCCACCCCGAGCCCAGGTCGATCTGACACTCGAGTGGCCAACGTGGGCCCAAACTGCGTACCGCACGTGGTTCCTCGACGAGCAGTTCACCGAGGGTCCCCGAATCGAGATCGAGGTGGTCTTCCGGCTGCAACGGCTGACGGCCCGGCCCGACCCCGCCCTTGTGTTGGCCGGACTCCCGGGTGCCACCCCAACGATCGGCGATGAAGCGCTCGAAGGGTCGGGCGTCACCATCGAGACCGGATACGACTCAGATCTCAGCGTGGTCAATCACGCTGTCGAGGTAAGCTACCACGGCTCCTATGAACTGTCTGAGGCCACCCTCGAGGATGGTTCGGCCCTCGACCAACACTTTGGTGCCATTGGTGGTTGGATCACCTCGGGGCTCGTTCGGCTGGGCGATCTGCCGCTCACGTATCACCCGGCGCCCGACGACGAGTTCGGCTGAGACCCACCTGAGGCACGCACCGTCATACGTCGAACGCCCTCGGTGCTACGACCCCAATCATTCGTCACAATCGTCGAAAAATGGCGCCTGAGCAGGACGTTCCTTGCTTGTTGCTCGATCCATCAGCGGTAGGGTGACAATCGAGTGGGACAAGAACCGACGATCGCCCAAGGAGTACGAACTCCTGCTGCGCTCCCAACCAATGAACCAACCCTGGTCTTGGTGGGTTGCGACGACGCGTCCCTGCTGAACGAGCTGGACTCACTTGCCACTGGCGTTACCAGCACGATCGATCTGCGCTCGAACGTTGCTTGGCGACAAGTACCAGACGGCCGGCAATTCCTCGATCTCGTCTTGCGCACGGTCCGGCATCACGAGGCGTCGGCTGCCGGCGGCACGGCAACGCTCGAGAACGTGCGCTTTGGCTTTGCGCGGCCGGAGGCGACGGTCGAAGAGTTGGTCGAACAGGCCCTTCTCGCCGCAAACCTGAGCGAACTCGAACGACTCGTCGAGGCCGTCGATCTCATCGATCATCCACCGACGTTCCAGATTCGCTACCAGCCCATCGTGAACCTCCGCGATCACGGCGTCATCGGGTTCGAGAGCTTGATTCGTGCGCAGGCAAGAGGTCAGGCGCTTACTGCCGAAGATCTCATCCGTCGAGCGACTGAGGCCGGATGGGTGCGCGATCTCGACAGTCTCGGCCGCACCCTCGCCCTACGAGGCATCGGTCCATGGCTGGGCCAGGGCTTGCTGTTTCTCAACATGATGGCTCCCGATGGGAGCTTCGATCTCGACGCCATCGCCTCAACCGCAGCAGCGGCCAAGGCCGCCGGGGTCGACACCGATCAGATCGTGCTTGAGGCGACCGAACGCACTCGCTACGCCTCACTCGACCACGTCGCCGCGCAGGTAGACGAGATTCGAGCCATGGGGATGCGCATCGCCGTCGACGACGTTGGCGATGGCTACTCATCGCTTTCGGTGATCGCGGCGTTCCGGCCCGATGTCGTCAAACTGTCCGGGAATCTCACCAAGGCGTTGCCGGGCATTGAGGTCGAGTCGGTGATCCGGGCTGTTGTGCAAATGTCGCACGCAATGGGCTCGTGGGTCGTCGCCGAGAACATCGAGACCATGCGCCAGGCCGACCAGGTTCGGGCGCTCGGCGTCGACTGGGGACAGGGCCACTTTTTCGGCTCGCCCCTCGAGCGCACACCTGGCGACGTCGACAGCTCGGAAGACTAAGCAGCCATCAGGCAAGCGCTGAGCAGCGGTACCCACTCCTGAGCATCCTTCCCCAGCCCAACTTGAGCGTTTGGGTTGATTCGCCTGCGGCTCCTGAGACGCCGGGTCCTACTGCGTCACCCTCAACGTCCGGTCTCATAGACGTACCTCGCCATGAGCGGCGAACGACGTCCAATCGGAGACAACAAAACATGCGCTCAAACTCATCACTCCACAAACTCCTTCGACCCACCGCCGCACTTGCGATTGCCGCCAGTGTTCTCGGTGCCGCCGGCGGCGCAGCAAGCGCTGAAGGCCCATGCGGCACGTCGCTTCTCTCTGGCGACACCACACGGATCGGCAATCAGGTCTTTCAAGACGTCGACAACGACGGCTTGTTCGATGCCGACGAGTCGGGCATTGCCGGCGTCGGGATCGGCCTCTGGCTCGACGTCGATGGTGACGGACAGTTCGAACCGGGAGGCGACGACGGTGCTGCTGTATGTTCGACCACCACAGACGCCGCCGGCCAGTACTGGTTCCACGACGTTGCAAGCGGCAGCTACTTCGTCGCCGTGACTGGTGGGGTGCCAGGCGGACACGAATCATCAACTGCGACGAACTCAGACGCAACGGTCGACAACAACGACAATGGAGCACCGGGGGCCGGTCTCCTCAGCGTCGCCGGTCCGATCTCGGTCAGCTCCGACGACGATCAGCCACGGGGTGAGGCACTCCCCGGTGCCGCAGCAGGCTCCGATGAAGCGCTCGCAGACGACGCAACGGTTCGCGCTGCTGATGGCAACTCCAACCTCACCTTCGACTTCGGCTTCGCACCGGTCGCCGAGGTCGAGAGCACAACCGGAACCCCAGCCTGTGTGAGCATCGGCAATCGTGTGTGGCACGACGCTGACGGCAACGGCCTCGACAACGGCGAACCGGGCATCGATGGTGTGACCGTCGAGCTCTTTGCTGCAGATGCCGACGGCAACCCGACCGGCGACGCAATCGGCTCGCTGACAACCGCCGACGGCGGCTACTACCAGTTCACGTGCATTGACCCCGGCACCTACGTCGTGGTCATCCCGGCCGCCAACATGCAGCCGGGTGGCGCTCTTGATGGCTTCGAGTCGACGATCGACGACGCCGATGCCGCAGCAAACGACCTCGTTGACGATGGCATCAACCCGGCAGATCCTGCCGGCGACATCGTCAGCCAACCCATGGACCTCGTCCTTGGCGGAGCTCCGACGGCCGAAACCGACAAGCCAGCAGACGCCGGCCTCGACTTCGATGCGCCTGCCGATGAGAACTCGGACACCACCGTCGACTTCGGTTTCGTGGAAGTACCGACTGCCTCGGTGGGCGACAAGGTGTGGTACGACGCCAACGCCAACGGCACGCAAGACGACGGTGAGACCGGTGTTGCCAACGTGAAGATCAACCTGCTCGACGCAGACGGCATGTTCCTCGAACAGACCATGACCGACGACGCTGGCATGTACATCTTTGATGACCTTGCTCCCGGCACCTACACCGTGTGCTTCGACACCGACTCGCTCCCGGCGGGAATGATCGTCACCCAGGCCAATGCCACTGACGATGCGGCCGACTCGGACGCCGGCCCTGCCGGCTGCACACCAGCCGTCACCCTCGAAGGCGGCGATGCGAACATGACCATCGACCTCGGCATCACCGATGCACCCGAGGAACTCGCCTCGATCGGCGACAAGGTCTGGATCGATGCCAACAACAACGGCGTACAAGACGAAGGCGAAGAGGCCGTGGCCGACGTCAGGGTGCAGCTCCGTCACGAAGACGGAACCATCCTCGACACCACGACCACTGATGCCAACGGCATGTACATCTTCGATGAGCTCGAGCCTGGCGACTACCAGGTGTGCTTCGACCTCGAAACGCTGCCTGACGGCATGATCGAGACCGGCGCCAACCGCGGCGACGCCGACGATGCTGACTCAGATGCCGACGCAGACGGCTGCACGCCGCTGACGACGCTGGATCCGGGTGAAAACGACTCGACCATCGACCTCGGCATCCGTGTCGCCGACTCTGATCTCGGCATCACCAAGACCGGCACCGTTGATGTCGACAACCAGGTCTGGACGATCACGGTCACCAACAACGGCGAGGATCGCAACCCTGGTCCGATCGTCGTGACCGACACGCTTCCTGCTGGGCTCGACCTCGTCGCTGGCTCAGGCGGCGGGTTCACCTGCAACGCCGCAGGCCAGACGATCACGTGTATTCGTGACGCCAACCTGCCTGCCGGCGACAGTGCCGTGCTGCTCGTGACCACCACCACCAACGCAACAACCGGTTGCAGCGTTACCAACACCGCATCGGTTTCTTCGGCTGCAAACGATGCTGTCGGCGCAAACAACTCAGCCAGTGCCGACCTGGACATCGACTGTGCCGCACCGGTTGTGCTGACCCAAACACCGACGCCGGCTCCGGTCACCGTCACGCAAACTCCGGCACCGGCACAGTCGCTGCCGGTCACCGGTTCAAACATCGGTCCGATGCTGGTGAGCGCCCTTCTCCTCGCCGGGATCGGCTGGCGCCTCGTGATCCACGTGCAGCGTGAGCGACCGGTTTCGCTCGAGGAAATGCTCGGCTAAATCAACCGCAGCACAAAACCTAAATGAACCTGGCCGGAGAAAGGGGCGACTCTTTCTCCGGCCAAGCTCGTTTTCAGGGTACGGGATGCTCCGGCGACCCGCACATGGCGGGTGCGATGACCTACAGGCCAGCCATGATCTAGAGGCCGGCAAGGTCCTTCAGCGACTGCAGGGGTCGAGGCCCGACGTGCGAAATCACTTCAGCAGCGGCGAGCGATCCGAAATAGCCGCACTTGGCAAGGTCGAAACCCTGGGCCAACCCGAACAGCACACCAGCGGCGTACTGATCGCCGGCGCCCGTGGTGTCAACGACCGGCGCGATTTCTTCCGCTTCGATTTCGATGCGTTCGTTTGGTGTCACGAGCACCGACCCCTCCTTGCCAACCGTGATGCACGCCAGCTCGACATCGGCCCGCACGGCTTCGATCGCCGCGTCCAGATCATCAATTTCGTAGAGGCCACGAAGTTCTTGTCGGTTTGCGAACAGGATGTCGACCGGACCGGCAACCAGTTCTCGAAACTCTTCCCGATGACGCTCGACGCAAAAAAGGTCGGAAAGCGTCAGCGCGGTTCGACGGCCTGCTGCACCAGCGATCGTGAGTGCCTTGCGGATCGCTGCCTTCGCTGAATCGATGTCCCACAGATACCCCTCGCAGAACAACAACTGGCCGGATTCGACCGTTGCGGGCTCGATGTCGTCTGGTTCCAGCAACGACGAAATACCGAGGTAGGTGCTCATCGTGCGCTGCGCATCCGGGGTCACCAGAATCAGGCAACGGGCCGTTGATGGCCCTGTCGTCGCTCGGTTCATGTCGAAGTTGACCCCGACGCCGCGCATGTCGTTTGCGAACACCTCACCGAGCTCATCGTCAAACACTTTGCCGATGTAGGACGACGTGCCACCAAAGCTCGCGACGCCGGCCATGGTGTTCGCCGCCGACCCGCCCGACGCTTCGATGCCTGCCCCCATCAGGCCGTACAGCTCGTGTGCTCGATCCTCATCGATCAACGTCATCGAGTTCTTCGTGAGCCCCTGTGACTCGACGAAGTCATCTGGACACTGTGTGATCACATCCACGATTGCATTACCGACGCCTACAACGTCGACGGTTGCTGTCTCGTCATGATCCGAATCGGGGTTCGCCACTGCCAGTACTCCTTCTGTTCGGCCGATCTCTCGATGAGGCGGCCGCCGAGGGACGGTACCCTCCGTCAGTGATGACTGCGTCACTGGACCCTTACCGACTCCCCACTTCGGTGGTGCCGGAAAACTACCTGCTCCACCTCGAACCGCACTTCGAGTCCGACTCGTTCAGCGGTTGGGTCACCATCACTGCGACCGCGACTGAGTCCGTTGAACAGATTGTGCTGAACAGCGACGAGCTCGAGATCAGCTCCATCACCGTTGGCGACGTCGAGGCGTCGTTTGAACTCGCACCAGACGACGAACGGCTCTTCATCAACCACCCGCTGGACGCAGGCCCTGTCGAGCTCAAACTCCACTTCTCGGGCACGTTCAACGATCAGTTGGTCGGCTTCTACCTCAGCAGCTTTGGAGCCGAGGGTGAAGAGCAGAAGCTGGCCACAACTCAGTTCGAGGCCACCCACGCTCGCAAGTGCTTCCCGTGCTGGGACGAGCCTGCGTTCAAGGCCACCTTCGAGATCGAGATCGTGACGCCAGCGGGGATGAACTCCGTCGCGAACTCAGCCGAGGTCGATCGGCAATCGGTCGACGGCGGTGAACTCGTCCGTTTCGCACCCACCATGAAGATGTCGACCTACCTGGTGGCGTTCGTGATTGGCCCGATGGAGATCACCGAGACGGTCGACGTCGACGGTGTCCCCCTACGCATCGTCCACACACCCGGGTCTGGGGGCGTCGACGGTGCGCTCACGAAGTTCGGGCTGGAATGCGGAGCGTTCGGGCTCCGGTACTTCACCGAGTACTTCGGCATTCCGTACCCGGGTGACAAAGTCGATCTCGTCGCAATTCCGGACTTTGCCTTCGGAGCGATGGAGAACCTCGGATGCATCACGTTCCGAGAGACCCTGCTCCTGATCGATCCCGCCTCAGCGACTCAGGCCGAACTTCAGCGAGCGGCCGACGTCATCTTCCACGAGCTGGCCCACATGTGGTTCGGCGACCTGGTCACCATGTCGTGGTGGAACGGCCTCTGGCTCAACGAGGCGTTCGCAACCTTCATGGAGATGCGGTGCACCGACGCGTTCCGCCCTCACTGGCAGCGGTGGACCGACTTCGGCATCTCTCGTAGTGCAGCCTTTGAAACCGATGCTTTGGCGTCGACCCGGCCCATTGAGTTCGAGGTCACCAGCCCCGAAGAGGCCGAGGGCATGTTCGACATCCTCACTTACGAAAAGGGCGCCGCCGTTGTTCGCATGCTCGAACAACACCTTGGCGAAGAGCCCTTCAAGGCGGGCATTCGCCGCTACATGCGCGAGAACGCATACGGGAATGCCGAAACCACAGACTTGTGGGACGCCATCGAAGCCGAAACTGACGAGCCTGTACGCCGCATCATGGACTCGTGGATCTTCCAGGGTGGCTTCCCGCTGATCTCCGTCGAGATCGCCGACGATCGCCGCTCCGTCACGCTGCGACAAGAGCGCATGGCCTACCTCGGAGGCGATGAGGCACCCGAGCAGATGTGGGCCGTTCCGCTTCGCTATCGATGGATGCCCGCTGGAGGTGACCCACTCACCGCGGCAACCCTTCTCGAAGATGAGCTGACGGTGATCGAGTTCGATCAAGACGTCGAGTGGTTCGTCGCCAACGCCGACGGCGCCAGCTTCGTTCGAGTGGCGTACGAGGCCGAGGCCATGGACGAGCTCAGCTTCATCGCCCAAGAACGCCTGAGCGCGGTCGAGCGCTATGCCCTCGTCGACGACGCTTGGTCATCGGTCAACGCAGACACGAGCACGTCGATGTCGTTCTTGAGCTTGATCGAGGCCATGACCGCCGAGCACGACCGGTCGGTATGGGCTCGCATGATCGGTGGTCTCGGGTCATTGCGGCGTCTCGTCGACGGCGACGCACTGCTTGCGCTGGAAGCCATCGCCCACGACGCCCTTGCTCCGGCGCTTGCTGGCCTGACGCTCGCCCCATTGGACGACGATGACGATCGCACCCGCCAACTCCGAGGAGATCTCATCCGAGCGATGGGGCTGATCGCGAGCGACCCTGAAATTCAAGCCGAGGCGCAGCGGACGTTCTCCGTCATGCTTCGTGAACCAGAGGGTGTTGATGCATCCGTCGGTGCCGCTGCGGTCGAGATCACGGCGTCGATCGGCGACGACGCTGATGCCGAGGACTTTCTTCGCTTGTCAGAGGAAGCGGCGACCCCTCAGGAACAAGTCCGCTACCTGTACGCCCTCGCCGACTTTCCTGACGACCACAATCTCGAGAAGGTCCGGCAACGAATTCTCGAAGGCCGGGTGCGGAGCCAGAACGCCCCGTTCTGGCTCAGACGAGCGCTCACCAACCGCGACCACGGCCAGACCACCTGGACGTTCATCCAGAACAACTGGGACCAACTCAACGAACTGTTCCCCTCAAGCGCCATCGTGCGAATGCTCGAAGGTCTCTCCTCACTCAATCATCCTGGCGACACCGAACAGATCGCCTCGTTCGTCGACAACCACCCCGTACCCCAGGGCGAGAAGACGCTGCAACAGATTCTCGAACGTCAGCGGGTTGCATCGGCATTGCGAGAACGTGAGTCGGCGAGGCTCAGCGCGTTCCTCGCTCCCTGAAACCGGCTTCGACCAACTGTTCTCGTGCGCCTTCCGTTTCCCCCCTCACCGCTCACCGTCTGGGCTGTTGAAGACACCCAGGCACAGCTCTGCTGGGGCGATCTTCCTGCCGGAACCATCCGAGCAGAGGGACCAGCCTCGTCGACCACCATCGAACACAACGGAGGCCCAGGCTCGCTCATCGTGACCGACCTGCCGGCCGCGACCATCACACCTGTCGAGGTGTCATGGTCCGGAGGGTCCCAACGCATCGACGTCGGAACGCTCACTCCCCCGCCGGGCGAGCTTCTCGGTCGCATCGCGACGGTCTCTGACCTTCACCTCGGCGCAGTCGGATGGGGCGTGTTCCACACCATGAC
>CALJSB010000005.1 GCA_937976305.1 uncultured Acidimicrobiales bacterium | reverse complement strand
ATCGTTGTCAAAGAGTCCGCCGTCCCGGTGCCGACGCTCGGCGACGAAAGCTACGTCCTGCAGTTCGACTACTTCGACCTCGAAGGCAACTTCTTGCTCACCGCAGTGTTTGTCGAGACTCGCTGGGGTCGCTCAGTCACTCAGACCAGCATGGCCGTGGTGCTCGAAGACTTCACTTCAGAGAATGAGCAACAGCTGCTCGACTTTCATCAAATCACCTACTCGAGAATCTTGGGAATTCCACGATGACGTTCGCCCCGTCACATCCTTGCTTGCCGTGTGAGCGCCCATGAGCGACACCGATACCGACGCTGGTCTCAGCGGTGCACCCGGCGACCTCACACAAGAGCTGATCGACACCGCAACGTGGACCGATCAGCAGATCACAGCAGCCGGAATCCCGATGGTCGATGTGCCCATCGTGTCGGTCGGCGGTGGCCTCGGCTCGCTTGCGCTCGTCGATTACCTCCGCATCGCCGGAGTGCCAGTACAAGACATCGCCGTTCTCACGCCGAACAAGCGACCGAGTGAAACCTATGAATTCCTCGCCAACAACTCCCAGATTCCCCGACACGAACGGCTGCGCTCAGACTCCGGCTCGGTCATGGACAACATCTGGGGATTTCCCTCGTACGCCTTACGCGAGGCGTGGAACGAGAAGGGTCTGAAGAACAAGATCTTCCCGGTTTGGCAAGTGACGACCGAGCCGATTCTTGCCGAGTACTACACCCCGAAGTCGGGACAGGTCTACGAGTCGGTTGATCGCGAAACCGCCCGCATCGGTTGGACGCAAATGCTCAGGCCGGGGCAGGTCCGCATGGTCCGCCGTCGAGCTGGAGGTGGCTTCCTCACGATTCTGACGCCACCACCGGGGTCGACGCAGACTCGTCGGGTGGCCTACCGCTCGCGCTTCGTGCACCTCTCGCTCGGCTACCCGGGTGTTCGTTTCCTTGATGATCTGCGGAGCTATCGCGAACGGTCCGGGGATCATCGTCGGGTCGTCAACTCCTATGAGCCTCACCCGCACGTGTACGAAGAGCTTGCCCGGCGTCCCTGCACGGTCGTGGTTCGCGGCTCGGGCATCGTTGCCTCCCGGGTGCTGCAACGCCTGCTCGATGACAACGATGCTGGTAGAACACAGACCACGGTCGTCCATCTGTTCCGCAACTATGTGAACGGTCCGCAGGGTGAGTCGATCACGTTCCGCCGCCCAGGCACGGGTGGCTTTGCGTATCAAGCATTCAACTATCCCAAAGCGGCGTGGGGCGGTCAGTTCCGTAACCAACTGCTCGAACTCAACGGTGATGCGAGATCTGACTTCATCGACACGACCGGAGGTACCAACACCGCACCCCGGAAAGATTGGCGAGTACAACTCGAGCGCGCTGGGTCGATTGGCACCTACCAACAACGAGTCGGACAAGTCTCGTCGGTTGAACCGACCGAAGACGGCTTCCGAGTTCGTACCGAGGTGCAAGACAAAACCGGCGCGTCCTTCTCTGTCGATGCTGACTTCATCATCGACGCAACGGGCCTCGAGGCGTCGATCCGCTCGAACCGAGTGTTGGCCGACCTTGTTGACGTAAGCGGAGCGCAAACCAATCCAAAAGGCCGCCTCGAAACCCTGCCAACCTTCGAGGTGGTCGGCACGCGATCAGAGCCAGGCCGCCTCTACGCCTCCGGATCATCGACCCTCGGAAGCACCTACGCACCGGTCGATTCGTTTCTCGGGCTGCAGTATTCAGCTCAGCAGATTGCCTTTGACCTCGGTGCCATGGGGGCGGTGCCAAAACTCGGTCCCTTGCGGTCGGCCAAAGAATGGTTTCGCTGGATGCAGAATCGACCACCGTCATGACGCCAACACTGTTCGGACGAATCCAAACCCGGCTGTTCATGGTCTTCACCTTTGGTCTGGTGTGGAGCATTGTGATCCTGCCCGTCTTACCCCGACCCGCCGGTGCATCACTCGGTGATGTCGCTGGGGACGTGTTGACCGCACTTGTTGGTGTTGCGTTGCTCGGCGTGATCTGGGAGCTCGTCTACCACGGCTTTCAGCAGATTCGCTGGGAGAAGGACTGGCCGTCCCTGTTCGGTCTACTCACCGGGATCAACGAAGGTCTGCTGCTCTTTGTTGTTCTCGACATGCCTCTGTCAACCTTCCTTGTTCACTTCACCACCACGTGGATCGTGATCTGGCTGGCCTTGCATGGTCCGATGCGGGTCCTCTTCCTGCGCTGGCGGTTCCGTGGCGGACGCCTCGTCTAGCTCGTGGCCGAGGGAACTGCGGGCAGCAGCTTCAACGTCGAAGATGTCATTGCGGCTTCGGCTGCCAACCGCGCTGACTCGAACCGACGACGATCGCGCCGTGCGCTTGGTGTCTCGATTGCGATCACCATGGGCTGGATCGTCGCCGTCACCATTGCGGGGCAATGGGGTCGCGTCGTCGATCATTGGGCGGCTGCGGTGACGATGGTGTTTGGGAGCTTTGTTGCCGGTTCGACGCCACAGGGTGGCGGTGCCGTGGCGTTCCCCGTCTTCACCAAGATTCTCGACATCCCGACCGAAGTTGCCCGTTCGTTCTCGCTCGTGATTCAGACCGCTGGTATGGGCGCTGCGTCGCTTGCGATCCTGCTGAGCAAGCGCACGATCGCGACCTCGGCACTCAAGATCTTGGCCCCGGTCACGGTCGGAACGTTCCTGATCGCGAACCGGGCGTTGGTTGACAGCTCCGCACCGTTCCTTCCGTCGACGGTCCCGTCGGCCTACGTGAAGGTCAGCTTCACGGTGGTGCTTGCGGCGATGGCTGCCGTCGTCGCGATGACCTACCGCCAGCAGATCCTTGTTCGCCGAAGTGAGCTGCCACCAATCACCGGCCGGGTCGCTGCCGCTCTTGTCTTCTTTGGCATCGTGGGAGGGGTTGCCGCCTCCCTCGTTGGTTCCGGCGCCGACGTCGCCACCTACATCATCGTTGTGGTGTTGCTCGGGGTGAATCCCCGGGTGGGTGTCCCAACCAGTGTGTTGCTGATGACGATCGTGTCGATCGTTGGGTTTGTCGACTTCGGATTGCTCGAAGGCCAGCTTCTGTTGGAGCGGTCAGGCGATGAGATCGTGGCTATTGGTGGCCAGGCGATTGATCCGCTGCCGAGCGCTCAGTTCGACCTGACGGGCATGTGGCTCGCGGCCGTCCCCGTGGTTGCGTGGGGGGCTCCGCTTGGCTCGCTGGTCGCCTCTCGTGTCACCGATCGACAGCTGGTGAGTTTCGTCGTGACGCTCGCTCTCGCCGAGGTGATTTCGACCGTGCTGTTTCTCGAACCTCTGCGCACCGACCTGGGCCTCGCCCTGTTTGGCGGCATCGGTTTGGTCGCGGTGACAGGCGGCCTTCTCCTTCTGCAACGCCATCGGGTTGCCATCCTCGGACTACCGCCCATCGATGAATCAGAGAGTTTCGTGCGCGGTGGTCTCGACGTTGGCACCCGCTTCAGAGAACAGCTCCGTGAGGAGGATGGTCGGTGACCTTTCTTGCTGACTACGAACTGATCGAGTGGCTCGGCCCGGGCAACCATGGCGACTGGTGGTTGGCCCGACCGCCAAGCCGGTTGGGTTCCGCCGACGAGTTCGTGGCGGTCAAAGCCCTTTGGCGAGACGCGTCCGAGCTCGACTTCGACCGGATGGCTCGCGAGCTCCGCTTGCTCTCGATGGTGCAGAGTCCGCACCTCGTGCACTTGATTGAAGCGGGCGAGAGTGATGGGCGCTTGTTCTACGTCAGATCCCATCACCCAGACGGATCGCTCGACCGCGACGGCTTACCAGCCGATCGTGTGCGGACGGCGATGGCCTGCGCTGCTCGCGGCGCTCACGCCCTGCACGATGCCGGGATCGCCCACCGCGACATCAAGCCCGAAAATGTTCTGTTGGTCGAACGAGGAGCGGTGCTCAGCGAGCTTGGTCTGGCCCAGCTCGTCGACCCCGGTATGACCACCGGCATTGGCCCGGTTGGGGCGATCGAATATGTGGCTCCCGAGGTTGCGTTGGGCGAGCGAGGGTCTGCATCGAGTGACATCTGGGCCCTCGGCGTCACGCTCCACCGCGTGTTGTGCGGTGTTTCGATCTATGGTCCCCAACCGCCGTCGAATGTGCTCGAAGGCTTTCGTCGAGTGACCGGCGGGCAGTGGGAGCTCTCGTCTTCACTGGCCGATTCCGATCGTGACTTGGTGGCTTCTTGCCTGCAAGAGAATCCCGCTGAACGTCTGCCATCGGCGTCAGATTTCGCTGATCGACTTGAAGGAGTAGCGCCATGAGCGATCACACATCCGCCGCCAGCACGGTGGTCAATGCCGTCGGCGCCAGCGGCACCGGAGCCGTCATTCGTCACGAAGCAACGATTGCGGTTGTGGCCCAACCGGATCATCCGCTCGTTGCCGCAGCGTCGATGGGTTTCGCCACCGACCCGATGACGGAGATTCGAGCCGTTGTCGATCGCGGTGGCGACGTTCCGGCCTTTGCCATCGCCCGAATTCTCGACGAAGGCGTTCAACTCTTTGTGCGAGGTGGAGCGTCGGTTTCGGTTGGTGGCCTCACCCTGCGCCATGACGGGTCCAACCCGTTTGTTTCGCAGATGGTTCGGGTGCCAGACAATGGGCGGGTCGCCGTTCGACTCGATGACGCCGGCCCACCTTTGGCCTGGACGCAGCTTGGCGACGGAATCGTCGTTGGTGGTGGCGCAGAGATGCAGATCACGGTGAGTGCATCGGGTGGTGTCGACCCAACTGCACCGATCAACGCTCCGGTCTCCGCTGACAACATCGCGACCCCCGACGTTGCTGCCCCCAACATCTCGGCGGCTCCTTCACCCCCGGGCGGAGACGAGCCCAAGCCACCGGCCCAACTCATCTCGTTCGAGGCTGATCAAGCGGCAGCGCCGGCCGCCGATGTTCATCAGGCTGCTCCCGACCCCCACGCCCCCGACCATGCCGTGCAGGTGCACGGGCTCCGGTGTCAGCGTGGGCACCTCGTGCATCCCTCGGCACGGCTGTGTCCGCTGTGTGGCGACAACATGCAGAACAACTCGGTGATCGTTAACGCCGACGGCACGATCGGCGTCCTTGGCCCTCGTCCGCCGCTTGGTGTGCTGATTCTCCCCGACGGTCGCTCGTTCCAGCTCAATCGAACAACCGTGATTGGGCGTCAGCCTGATCTCGACGACGCCGTTCGGAGCGGTGAGGCCGATGCGTTGTTGTTCGACGAGCCGACTGTTTCGCGAGCCCATGCCCGGATCGTGCTCGAAGACTGGAACGTGTCGCTTGTCGATCTCGGATCAGCGAACGGCACTGCGGTTGCGGCGTCCGGTAGTGCCCCGGTGCGCCTCAACCCGAACCAACCGACGGCACTGCAAGGCGGCACCTACATCTACTTCGGTTCGATTCAGATCGTCTTCCAACCGACGTCCGCCGCTCCGCAAGCCTGATCGACCGAAGGCTGAGCCACTCAGCGACCGGCGAACGCCCGCTCGATGAGCGTCAGCCACTCGTCCGCCACGGCTGCGTCGCCCTCGATCACGAAGCCTGCTCGATCGCTGTCGGCTGGTTGTCGACCCCACAGGGCGCGCAGGAGTACGTCACCCGGCCCGCTGATGTTCGCCTCGGGGCTGGCGGGCCCGACTTCGAGATCGAAGCGCAAGTCGAGCTCGTCGCTTTCAACTCGTAGCGAGCCAGATGGAGCGGCGGTTGACGTGATGGCGAAGGGGAGCGCAAACTCCAGCGTTTCCACGATTGCGTCGCGGGTTCGTTCGGCGCTCATCGATGTTGTTGTTGCCAGTGCCTCTTCGACGTCGATGCGGTGGAGGGCTGTTTCGATGGCCGCTCGCCGAAACCAGAACGCGGCCACGCCCGAACCGGCGTAGGTCCAGCAAGATGCGTTCGGGTCAGCAACCTCGAACGCTCTGATGCAGCCGTCGAGGTTGGCGGAGAACTGCTCGATCGCGGCTCGACCCGAGGCCGCCGTCGTCGGCCAGGCAACGGCGCTGAACACGAGCTCAGTCGGCGTACCGGGAGCGGTGGCCATGGCCACGGGGTAGGCAAGACCGAGCCCACTGGCGAGGTGATTGAGCACGTCGACAACAGCCCACCCAGGACAGTTGGGCACCGGGGTTTCGAGCTGGTCCTCGGGGAGGGCTCGAAACCACTCGACGTTCTCCGTGAACCATGCCAGATGTTGCTGCGGGGCCATGACGCGCACCCTAGTGCCGGGTGAGAGTTGGGCGTCCTCGATTGCAGTAGTGACTCATCGTGGCGGGCTCGGCGCCCTACGCTTTCGTTTCCCCCATTATCGCCGACAGGACCACCGTGTTGAAATCTCGAGCTGCAATCCCCTTCGCTTTTCTGGCGTGCCTGCTCGTCGCCGCCGCATGCACCAGTTCAGGTGATGATGTAGCGACTCCGGCGACGGTGGCGGAGACGACCCTTCTGTCTGGCGAGGCCACCGAGCCGACGACTGAGGCTGCCCCTGACGACACGCTGCCGGACGAGGACGAAGCCAACCAACCCGACGAAGACGCTGACGTTCCTGATGAGTCGGGCGACGAAGACGACTTCACGGCGGGCGTCGAAACCATCGATTGGGAGAGCTGCGACCTCTCGGACAACGAGTGTGGTTTCGTCGAGGTGCCCGCTGACTATGCCGACCCCTCGGCTGGCACACTGCAGATCGCCGTGAACGTGTTCAGGGCCCGCGATCAAGAGAACCGCATCGGTTACCTGTTCATCAACCCGGGCGGACCCGGTGGCTCGGGAGTCGAGATTGTCGACTTCGCCTCCTTGGTGTTCGACGACCCGCTCCTCGATCAGTTCGACATCATCGGATTCGACCCCCGAGGCGTCGGCGCATCCGAGCCGTCGTTCGAATGTGGAGAACCGGGTGAGGTCATTGGCCTCTTCAACTCGACCGATCCACCAATTGACACTCCAGCCGAGGTCGAGATCGTCGAGAGCGCGGTCGACTTGTGTGTCCAGTCGATGGGTGTCGCAGCCGGCCGCCTTCACTCTGAGTTCGTTGCCCGCGACATGGACGAGATTCGCAAGGCCCTCGGCGCCGAAGAGATCAACTACCTCGGCTTCTCCTACGGATCTGCCCTCGGGTTCTGGTACGCCACGCTCTTCCCCGACTCGGTGCGAGCCATGGTCGTCGACGGTGCCGACAACCCACTCGACGATCTGTCGACCCAAGAGATCCGGGTGCAGAACTTTGTCGATGAGACGTCAGACTTCGAGCGCCTCCTGAACGATGCACTTGCGAGCTGCGATTCTGACGACTGCCCAATCTTCAACGATGGCGACCCCGTTGGGTACTACTTCGATGCAGCCGACAAATTTGGCCTTGTTGTGGCCGACGTCTCTGACAACCCAGATGCTGCGATCCTCGGTCTCATTCAGCCGCTCTACAACGAGGACGCTTGGCCGACCCTGCACCAGGCCATTTTCGAACTCAATGAGAACGACGATGCAACCGTGTTCGCTGGCCTCGCTCGCTCGCAGCTCCTCGCCGCTGAGGACGGAATGAACATCACCGGCTGGATCAACTGCCTCGACAGCTACTCGTTGTTCCCCGAACTCGATCGTGCGACCCAGCTCGGTGATGGTGAGGCCATCGAGGCCGCCTTCAAGGAAGAGTTCCCGCTTCTGTACGCCGCGAACATTCCGAGTGTGGGTCCGTGCCCGTTTGTCGACACCATCGCCCCACCACCCTTCGAAGGGGAGTTCAACGGATCCGATGTTCCGATCCTCGTGATTGGCAACGTGTCCGATCCGGCGACGCCGTTCTCTGAGTCTGAAGAGGTCGTCGAAGAGACGCTGAGCAACGGCTTCCTCGTCGAGGTCGATCACCCGAGCCACGTGGTGTACCCGGCGAACGACTGCGTGAACGGATTCGTGCACGACATGCTGATCAGCGGCAATCCGCCGGACGATCGTCGATCAGTGTGCGATCGCCAGGAGCGCACGGCTGACGATCAGCGGGCCGACATCAAAGATGTGTGCTTTGTGATTCTGCCCAACGCTGGCCTCGACCTGCCAGACGATGAAGCCGATGCGGCCTGTGACGAGCTGGTGATGTTGGTCGAAGAGGGCATGGGCCTCGACGAGTTCGACAATGCCAACGCGGGCGACGAGGCCGCTGGTGCGAGGTTCCAAGAGATTCTGCTCGAGTGGCTGACTGAACTGATCTAAGGGCTTCGGCTGCAATCTGATCTAGCTGCGGGAATTTGCGGCTGGCTCATGGCTCGGTTCACACTTTCGCCGTGGCAACGATCGCACCCCCGTCGACCCCCAACCGGATGCCGCTGTGGTTTGTCATCGCCGTTGGCGGTGTGATCACGGCCATCTCGCTCGGTGTCCGATCGACCTTTGGTGTCCTGTTTGATCCGATCACCACCGACTTGAACCTTGGTCGGGGGTCGTTCGCCCTTGCGATTGCCATCCAGCAGCTCATCTGGGGTGTGAGCCAACCGGTCGCCGGAGCCATCTCTGATCGCTACGGCGCGGCTCGAACACTGGCCGCTGGGGGTGTGCTCTACGGCATCGCCCTGGCGCTCATGGCGCGGGCCTCATCGACGTTCGAGCTTGTGATCTCGGGCGGGTTGCTCACCGGCTTTGCGATTGGCGCAGCGAGTTTTGCCGTGGTGTTGTCGTCGGTTGGTCGCATGGTGGCCCCCGAGCGCCGGTCCGTCGCCCTCGGTGTTGTGAGCGCGGTCGGGTCGCTCGGCCAGTTTGCGTTGGTGCCACTGGCCCAGTGGCGTCTTGACGCGACGAGCTGGCAGAACGTCACCATCATGCTCGGCCTCGTGGTGTTCGCCGCAGTCGTTCTGACGCCGGCATTGCGTGGTCGCGCGAGCGACTTCCCCCAACCCACGACCGCGGGGCAGGTCGAGACCAAGCGAACGCTGAAGGAAGAACTACGGCGGGCATCGGCGTCTCGTGACTATCTTCTTTTGAACGCCGCCTTCTTCGTGTGCGGGTTCCACGTGACGTTCATCGGCACCCACCTGATTGCCTACGCCGGCGATCTGGGACAGGAGGCCTCGACGGCTTCGAGAGCGCTCGCTGTGGTCGGCCTGTTCAACGTATTTGGTTCGCTCGCCGCTGGGTTCCTGGGGGCTCGGTACTCCAACACGAAGCTGCTCTCGGGCATCTACGGTGCCCGAGCCGTGGTGATCACTGGCTTCCTTTTGGTTCCACCGAGCCCCACCATGACCCTGATTTTCGGTGCCCTCATCGGGCTGCTGTGGCTGTCGACGGTTCCGCTCACCTCGGCGATGGTCACCACGCAGTTCGGTACCGACCACGCCGGCTCACTCTTTGGCATCGTGTTTCTCAGTCACCAACTCGGCGCGTTCCTCGGAGCGTGGTCGGGCGGCGCCGTGAGCGAGGCCACCGATTCCTATGTGCCCGTATGGTGGGTTGCAGTTGGCTTGGGGGTGTTTGCGGCGCTGATTCACCTTGCGATCAACGAGGGCCCCGTCCCCGAACCGCCACCATCGACATCGGGGCTCAGGATCCGGCCGGCAACCGGTATGGCCTCGGTGCTCGTTTTTGGGCTCGCGCTGGCCGGCGTGGCCGCCGCGTTTGCACCACTCAGCGCCGCCGCTGAAGACGCTGGCGAGCTCGTGCGAGTGTGCTTTGTCGCATTGGGGTGAGCGGTCGGGCTCGTTGGGGCGCGCCCTGGCTCAGGCCGTCGACCGGCTGATTTCTTTGACTCGATCTCGAGAAGCACGAACCACAACGGCAAACACGGCGACGATCGCCAGTGCGAGGAGTAGCCACTTCAGAGTGCTCGAGATGCGCAACACGCTGATGAGCCACCCAGCTGGGTTCACCGCTCCGTCGGTACCGCCGGCATCGAGATCGACGCGGCCCATGGCGAGTTGCAGGGTGGTGTTCTCGATCTGATCGGCAACGGCGCCCCCGATCAAGAACTTCTTTGCCCACTCGGCCACGGTGTGTTCGTAGCGTCCGAGCAGGCCGAGAAAGAGCAACACGTAGCCAGGGACGTAGAGGAAGGCATCGATGAGCGACGAGACGCGCAGGCCGTTTCCGCCCTCGTAGGCCCGCTCCGCGAACTGTTCGGGTGACGTCGATTGCTGGAGGGGCAGTACGTTGCCGTTGGATTGCATCAAGAACACAGCAAGCAGGCAGAGTCCGATGCCGGCCACGATCTTGACTCGATAGGGGATCCCAGACACGACGCTCACGTTAGATCCATCGGACAAACCGGCGAGCGATCCACCCACCCCCTTTCCCGGCTGTTACACAATGAATAGTTCGGACCTGTCCACGTTGCACCGAATGATTCACCATGATGTAGGGAGCCCTCTAGAGGAGTCGCAGTGACCGACACGTATCGCATCGAGGACCGTTACACCGCTGAGACCAAGACGGTTGCCGTCACCGGGATCCAGGCGATGGCTCGCCTACCCATCGAGCAACTGCGGGCGGATCGTAGGGCCGGCAAGAACACCGCCGCGCTCGTGTCGGGATACCCCGGATCGCCGCTCGGCGGATTCGACAGTGCTGCTGCGATGGCAGCCAAGACCGTTCCCGACTTGCCGATCAGTTGCCGGCCAGCCGTCAACGAAGAGCTCGGGGCAACGGCCATCATGGGTTCGCAGCTCGCCAGCTCGCAGCCCGACGCGACCTACGACGGTGTCGTCGGTATCTGGTACGCGAAGGCGCCCGGTGTTGATCGTGCCGTTGACGCGTTGCGCCATGCTGTCTACGCGGGAACGTCACGTTGGGGTGGCGCCATCGCCTTGATCGGTGACGACCCCAATGCCAAGAGCTCGACGTTGCCGTCATCGTCTGCCGGCCTGGTCGCCGACCTGCACATGCCGCTGCTCTACCCGGGAGATCCCGGCGCAGTGCTCGACCTTGGTCGGCACGCCATCGCCCTATCGCGGTTCACTGGGTTGTGGTCGGCCATCAAGATCGTGGCCGACGTTGCTGACGGGCTCACCACGGTTGCCCTCGATCCCGACCGGACAATCCCCGTCACCCCAGCACTCTTCGACGAAGCAGCCCGGCGACGCCCTGACGGGCGCTTGTTGACGCCGCACACGATCGACCTCGAGCAGGAGATCTACGAGGTTCGCTATCCGTTGGCGATCAACTACGCCTCAGCCAACGGCCTCAACGCCGCGACCGTGAATCCGTCTGACGCCTGGCTTGGCATCGTGGCCTCGGGCATCACCTATCGCGAGGTGCGAGAAGGGCTCGAGCGACTCGGTCTGCGGTCAGACGACGAGATCGCTGCTGCTGGCATCCGCCTGCTCCGCATGCAGATGCCGATCCCCTTTGACCCCGACACGGTTCGTCGCTTCGCAACCGGCCTCGAGACGCTCTTTGTGATCGAAGAGAAGATGCCGAACATCGAGTCGCTCATCAAAGATGCGCTCTATCACCAGGCCGAGCGGCCTCAGGTGATTGGCAAGACCGACGAGCTCGGCCGACCCCTCTTGAACTATCACGGAGCGCTCGACGCCGATGGCCTGCTTGGACCGTTGCGTTCAATCTTGTCGCCACGTCTGAGCGAGCGCCTGGTGCCCGAGAAGAAGAAGCGTCAGCTCATTCCGCTGGTCACCGAAACAGAGCGAGCCCCGTTCTTCTGTTCTGGTTGTCCCCACAATCGCAGCACCGAGGCGCCCGAAGGTTCACTCATCGGTGCTGGCATCGGGTGTCACACGATGACACTGCTGATGGACCCAGACCGAGTGGGCGACATCGCAGGTCTCACCGCGATGGGCAACGAAGGCACCCAGTGGATCGGCATGAGCGACTTTGTCGATCGCGATCACCTCATCCAGAACCTCGGTGATGGCACCTTCTTCCATTCGGGTCGGCTGGCCGTCCAAGCTTCTGTCGCCTCCGGGGTGAACATCACCTACAAGCTCCTCTACAACGGAACCGTTGCGATGACGGGCGGCCAAGATCCGCAAGGTCAAGCGTCGGTCGCCGATGTCGCCACATCACTCCTTGCCACCGGCGTGAGTCGTGTGCTCGTCACCTCCGATGAGCCCGAGAAGTACGGACGGGTGATCCCGCTGCCGGGAGATCGCCAGAAACGCGTGGGAGGCACATCGCTTCCCGCAGGCGTCGACGTCTGGGATCGCACCCGATTGATCGAAGCCCAAGAAGTACTGGCCGCCACTCCGGGCACGACCGTGTTGATCCACGACCAGGGCTGTGCCGCCGAGGTTCGTCGAGCTCGCAAGCGAGGCAAGGTCGCACCGCCGAAGGACCGAGTGGTGATCAACCCGCGGATCTGTGAGGGATGCGGTGACTGTGGTCAGGTGAGCAACTGTCTGTCTGTCGAGCCGACGGACACGCCCTTTGGCCGCAAGACCAAGATCAACCAAACCACCTGCAATCTCGACTTTTCTTGCCTTGAGGGCGACTGCCCATCGTTCATGACGGTGGTGCCTGGTGACGGAAACGGCCAGACGGTGCCCGTGCCTGATGCGCCGACTTGTCCCGATCCCAGGCTCGTCGTCGACGACACTCGCTTCGCGATGCGCATCACCGGTATTGGCGGCACGGGCATTGTCACCGTCTCGCAGGTGATCGGGACCGCCGCCATGTTCGATGGTTACAACGTTCGTGGGCTCGACCAGATTGGCCTGTCGCAAAAGGCCGGCCCAGTCGTGAGCGACGTGCGCCTGTCTCGCACCGGTGCAAACCACACCAACCGCCTCGGCGAAGCCCAAGCTGATTTGCTGTTGGCCTGCGATCAATTGGTCGCCGCCACAGAACGAGGTCGCCTCGTTTGTTCGCCTGATCAGACGGTGGTCGTCGGCTCGCTGAGCGCAACGCCGACGGGTTCGCAGATCGCCAATCCGGAGCTCAACGCTCCGACCGCAACGGAGCTCGTCGAGCTTCTCGCCACCGACACACGTCGAGATCAACAGCACTGGGCCGATGCCGAGGCAATCACCACGGCGCTGTTCGGCGATGCGGTGCTGGCCAACATGTTCGTGGTTGGTATGGCGGTGCAGGCTGGTGCGCTGCCGGTGTCGCCTGCTTCGTTCGAGCGAGCCATCGAACTCAACGGTGTCGCCGTCGAGAAGAATCTGCAGGCTTTTGCCTGGGGACGAGCTCAGATCGCCGATCCCGATGCCGTAGCAACCGTTGTTGCCGACCGGACGGCTGGCCCAGAGGCGCTGCCACAGCCCGAGCTCACGATTGCCCTGCGCAATCGTGTCGACGAGCTTGCTGATCCGGGTTCGAAGCTGCACGCGGATCTCGTTCGCCTCACCGCAGACCTCATCGGCTTCCAGGACGAGCAGGCAGCAGGCACCTATCTCTCGATCGTGGGGCGAGTGGTGGCTGCTGAAGCCAGCCTTGACTCCGACGAACTGACGCACGCCGTTGCCATTCACCTCCACAAGCTCACCGCCTACAAGGACGAATACGAGGTGGCTCGGCTCATGCTCAGCGACGAAGGTCTCGCCGAAGCGCGGTCTGTAGCCAACGGTGGTTCTGTCACCTATCGCCTCCATCCACCGATGCTCAAGGCACTTGGAATGGACCAAAAGATCTCGATCGGCTCATGGGCAGCGCCCGGCCTCCGAACACTGGCCAAGGCAAAGCGAGTGCGTGGTACCAAGCTTGATCCATTCGGGCGAGCCGAAGTCAGGCGCCTCGAACGCGAGCTCATAGTCGAGTACGTCGAGGTCATTGATCGGTTGCTCGCCGGTCTCGACGCCGACACCCACCAACACGCAGTTCGGATTGCATCATTGCCCGATCAGGTGCGGGGCTATGAAGATCTCAAGCTCCGCCGCATCGGTGAGTACCGAGCCGAGCTGGCCCGCGAACTTGCGAGCTACCCAAGCTGATCTCGCTTGCGGGCTGGGAGCCGGGTGCCGGTAGATTCATCGCTGCAAACCCAATCTCGAATTCACTCGAAAGTGAGCACACCTCATGGCAGAAATCACCCTCGGCGGAAACCCGGTCAACACCAGCGGTACGGTCCCGGCAGCTGGTGCGGCTGCCCCTGACTTCACGCTCACTGGCGGCGATCTCTCGTCGATGTCAAACGCCGACTTCGCCGGCAAGAACTTGGTGCTCAACATCTTCCCGAGCGTCGACACCCCCACCTGCGCCACCAGCGTGCGCACCTTCAATGAAAAGGCTGCATCGCTCGACAACACCGCCGTCGTGTGCGTCTCAGCTGATCTCCCATTCGCCCAGGGTCGCTTTTGTGGCGCAGAGGGTCTCGAGAACGTGCAAACCGCATCGACGTTCAAGAACCCCGAGTTCCTCGAGAACTACGGCGTTGCCATGTCAGACGGCAAGCTCGAGGGTCTGTGCGCCCGGGCCGTGGTCGTGGTGAACGCTGAGGGCCAGGTTGTGCACTCAGAACTCGTTTCCGAGATTGCCAACGAGCCGAACTACGACGCCGCGCTGGCAGCGCTCTGAGCCGACGGGCTGATCGGCAGCCTGCGATGAGCAGCTGCTGATCAGCGACCCTCGGGTCGATACATCTTGATCGGCCGCTCGGCGGTGATCCAGTCACCCTGCTTTGACCACTTGCGGCCAGCGTGGGCCCCGCCGTCGACCACTTGCGCGTGGCCGGTGACGAAGGTCGACTCGTCGCCAGCAAGCCAAAGGGCGGCGTACGCAATGTCGCTCGGGTCGCCGATGCGACCGAGCACCTGACCCTTGCCGAGCGCCTTCTTCAGCTTGCCAAGCTGTTCATCTGTTGTCTTGGGATGTCCGGCGGCCAGTGGGGTGGCGATGATGCCGGGGCAGATCGCATTCACGCGAATGCCGTCCTCGCCGAGCTCGAGAGCGACCGTCTTGGTCAGGTGGATCACGGCAGCTTTCGCCACGCTGTAGAGGTGAGGGGAGTAGCCGGCCTGCAGACCGGCAACCGACGCGGTGTTGATGATTGAGCCCGAGCCCTGTGGCTTCATGGCGATGGCGGCGTGCTTGATGCCCAGGAAGACTCCCTTGACCAGGACGTCCATCGTGATGTCGAAGTCTTCGACGGTGGTGGTGTCGATTGGTCCGAGGGCGCCACCGAAGCCGGCGTTGTTGAACATGATGTCGAGTGAGCCGAACCTGTCCGTTGCTTCTGCAACGGCGTCGGCCACGTCTTCTTCCCGCGTGACGTCCACCTTCTGGAAGGCGACGGCCTCGCCGAGTTCGTCGGCGAGCGCTTGCCCACCTTCTTCGTTCATGTCGGCGATGAGGACGTTGGCGCCCTCGCTCGCGAAGAGGCGAACGGTCTCCGCACCGATCCCGCTCGCGCCTCCGGTCACGATGGCGACTTTGTTCGCCAGCCGGTTCAGTTCGGTGCTCATGTGCTTGGGTTTCCTTCGTTGCTGGCCTTGGCTTCTTTTTCGGCTTGGGCGGCTTCCCGGCCTCGCTTGGTGGCGAGATCCATGACATGGCGGTTGCCCTCTTGGCGCATCATGCGAAGCGTCACCGAGTGCACCTTCCAGCCGTCATCGGTGCGAACGCATTCGTCGGTGTAGGTACCGAACATCGTGTACTTGTCGCCACCATGGGTGTTGGTGAGCCAGTGCTCGGCCCGCATGTGGGCCGTGATGGTTGCCTCGTCGCCCCGGATGTCGTAGCGGTGCGAACCCATGAAGTGTTGGGTGCAGTCGAACTGGGCGAACATCCGCGTCATCGCTTTGATCGGGGCTTCAACAGGGACAGGATCGGGCGACGCCACACCCGAGAAGTCACTCATGTCGAAGTGCACGTTGTCGGTGAACACCGAGCGCCAGAGTTCCCAGTCTTGGTGATCGAGCCCGAAGGCATACCGATGAATCAGATCTCTGAGGTCGGATTCGTCGATCAGGCGTTGGGTCGCTTCGTCGAGTTCGCTCATGAGTCGGCCCATTCGTCAGCCAAGAGGACGTCCTTGGCTCGAAGATCAGCCACAGCGGCGGGGTCGTAGTCGAGCCAGCGTCCGAGCACGCTCTCGTTGTGCTCGCCTCGAAACGGGGCGACACCGATGTCCTCGTCTGGCCGGCTCGCAACTCGATACGGCGATCGGATGACGGGCCTCGTGCCGCCGTCGCGGTTGTCGACTTGGGCCACCGTCTTGCGATGCTCGATCGTCGGCGATTCGAGAACACCCTGCAGCTCACGAAGCTCGCCCCAGGCCAGATTGGCCGCATCCAGGCATTCGATGACGGCGGCCCGATCGCTGAGCGAGCAGAAGTGTTCGGTGATGAGCAGCCGTCGGTTGGCGATCTTCTCCTCGACCGATGCCTCCTTCGGCGTTGGATCTTCGAGGCCGTGCACCTTTGACATTTGGTGCCAAATCCACCGCAGACCACCCGGAATGCAGAAGGGCCCCGCCGCGGTCTGCCATACCTCGCCGCTCTTCTTTTCGGCGAAGCGATTGTCGAGGCTGTTTTGAATGTTGTCGGTCGAGAACGCCATGGCGTCGACCATGGCCATATCGATGTGTTCACCAACGCCGGTCGTCTCGCGCAGCCGGAGTGCTCCCATCACAGCGATCACGCCGTGCATACCCGAGAGCACGTCTGCCGCGCTGAAGGTGAGGTCGAGTCCCATCTCTTCGTCCGGCCCCACCCGTTGCTCAATGAGTCCGACCTCGGCGTGAATCACCGAGGCATACGCCGCTCGTTGTGCTTCAGGGCCCGTCTGACCGAATCCGCTGATCGACAACATGATCAGCTTGTCGTTCACGCTCTTGACCTGATCCCAATCGAGCCCGAAGCGAGCCATCACGCCCGGCCGAAAGTTCTCGACGAGAACATCAGCCTGCTTGACGAGTTCGATGATGAGATCTCGACCCTCGGGTTTGTTGAGGTCGACGCAGATGTCTTCCTTGCCAAGGTTCTGCTGGGTGAAATACGTCGACAGGCCCGCCGCCGTTCGACCCCAGAGGCGCGTCACATCACCCTCGGGGGGTTCGACCTTGACAACCTCGGCTCCCAGATCAGCAAGGATGCGGCCAGCGACCGGCCCGGCAAACACGCGGGACATGTCGAGAACTCGAACACCGTCAAGAGGTCGGACCGTCTGATCGCTCATGGCCGGACCTTAGTGATCTGCGTGCTGGGCCGCCTCTTTGGCGGCCCAGCATTCGTCAATCAGAACTTGCCCTGATTCACCAGCGCCTCGCCGCGCGGGAGCGGTCAAGCGAACCGTGGGAATGGCGCCGTCGACGTGGCTTGCTGAGTTCCAAGCGGGAGATGCCATTCGTTTCGTTGTCGACTCCGCCTTGGTCGGTGAATCGGAGGTCACCTAGCCTCATCGGCGGGGTTCTCCGTGCTCGCCGTCCGGCGCATTGCACCTCACTACCGCCCCAACAGGTTCATGGCCAACGAAGGCAGCAACGACAAACCGGTGAACCCGACGAACTTCGACGTCACCGATCGCAAGGAGCGTCGACCCCAGGAGTACTACGACAAGATCAAGTCGAAGTACGCCGAGGAGCGCAACCTGCGCCTCGACTACCGGCCTCCCGGCACCGACATGTACATGCCGGCCGAGGGTCAGTTCGCAGCGTATGAGACCGACCCCTATGCAACCGAGATTGCCGATCGCGAGCCGATCGACGACGAGGTCGAGGTGTTGTTCATCGGCGGAGGCTTCTCGGCCTTGCTCACGTCGGCTCGCTTGCGGGAGCGCGGCGTCGAGGACATTCGCATCGTTGAACGTGGCGCCGATGTTGGCGGCACCTGGTATTGGAACCGCTACCCGGGTGTCGCTTGCGACGTGGTGGCCTACGACTACCTGCCGCTGCTCGACGAGATGGACTACGTGCCGACTCGCCACTACGCCGGCGGGCCAGAAATTCTCGCCCACTGCAAGCGAATCGCCGAGCAGTACAACCTCTACGAGCTCGCCGTGTTCGGCACAACGGTGACCGAGACCCGTTGGGATGAGGCGACGAACCGGTGGGTGCTCACCACCGACAAGGGCGACACGATGCGGGCCAAGTTCGTCGTCTGCGCCAACGGCACCCTGTCGAAGCCGAAGCTCGCCCGCATCTCGGGGATGGACACCTACGAGGGCATCTCGTTTCACACCAGCCGCTGGGACTACGACATCACCGGTGCTGATCTCGAGAAGCTGGCCGATCTGCGAGTCGGCATCATCGGCACTGGTGCAAGCGCGGTGCAGATCGTGCCAAACGTCGGAGCCGTCGCCAAAGAGCTCTACGTCTTTCAGCGCACGCCGTCGTCGATCGACATTCGTGACGATTGGGAGACCGATGAAGAGTGGGCGTCAAAGCTCGAATCGGGTTGGCAGGCGAAGCGTCGGGCTCGGATCATCGAGAAGCAGCGTGAGCAGGTTGAACGTCGAGCCAACCTCAAAGGCATCACGCAAGAGGAGAAGGTCCGACGTCAAGAGAACGCCAACATCGACGCAATGATGCGTATTCACAACCGCATCGATGAGATTGTCGAGGATCCTGAGACGGCTGAGGCACTCAAGCCCTGGTACATGCTGATGTGTAAGCGGCCGTGCTTTCACAACGACTACCTGCCCACCTTCAACCGACCCAACGTGCACCTGGTTGACACGCAAGGCAAGGGCATCACCGAGATCGGGCCGAAGGGCCCCGTGTTCGAAGGCACGACCTACGAGGTCGACCTCTTGATCTACGCCACGGGCTTCGAGGTGCAGCAGACCGGCATCTACAACAAGATCATTGGTGAGGGTGGTCTCGACCTCGACGACAAGTATTCATCTGGCATTCGCACCCTGCTCGGCATTCACACCCAGGGGTTCCCCAACATGTTCATCATGGGTGGCTACCAGGCATCGTTTCAGTTCAACCTCACCGACCTGTTGCAGGTGCAGGGAGACCACATCGCGAACACGATCGATGCGGTGCGTCAGGGCGAGTTCGAAACCATCGATGTCACTCGAGACAGCGAAGAGAGTTGGGTCGAAGAGGTCATTGCCCATCGAGGCAAGACCAATCGCAACGCCGAGTGCACTCCCGGCTACTACAACTTCGAGGGCCAGGAGAATCGTCGCCAGGACGGCAACTACAACGGAGGCTTCCCGGCCTACATCGATCACATCCACGCGGTGGAAGGTGCACTCGAAGAGCACTTTGTGTTCACGGTTGCCGATTCCCAGTGACGGAAGCAACGGGCCCGCTCACGGGCGTGCGGATCATTGATCTCACGAGTGTGGTGATGGGTCCGATGGCGGCCCGCATCCTGGGTGACTTGGGAGCGGACGTCATCAAGGTCGAGGGCCCCGTGCCCGACTTCATGCGTGAGTTCGAACCAAAGCGATCGCCGGGCATGAGTGGCTTCACGCTCAACCTCAACCGACAGAAGCGAAGCGTGCAGCTCGATCTCAAGACCGAGCTTGGCAAGAAGGCCCTGCTCGATCTGGTGGCGAGTGGCGACGTGTTCGTCTCAAACATGCGACCCGCAGCACTGGCCCGTCTCGGGCTGGGGCCTGACGACTTGCGAGCGTTGAAGCCCGATCTGATCTACTGCTCGGCGGTCGGCTTTGGCACCGACGGTCCCTATGGGGGTCGAGCGGCCTACGACGATGTGATTCAGGCCGCGTCGGGGCTCGCTTCAATGTTTGCCTGGCAGGACGACAGCGGCACGCCAGCGTTCATGCCGTCGATCGTGGCCGACAAGATCACGGCACTTCACATTGTGTACGCCATCAACGCTGCGCTGTATCGAAAGGCCACGACGGGGGAGGGCGACCACATCGAAGTTCCGATGGCGGAGTCGCTCGCAACGTTCAATCTCGTCGAGCACTTGAATGGCCACACCTTCGAACCGAAGGAAGAGCCCTTCAGCTACCAGCGGCTGCGGACGAAGAACCGCCGGCCCCGACAGTCGGCGGACGGCTGGATCTGCCTCATGCCCTACACCGACGCCAACTACGTCGACTTCTTCAACGTCGTGGGCGAGCCCGAGCTGGCGAGTGATCCTCGCTTCACCACCGTCAACGGCCGGATCGATCACGTCGATGAGCTCTACGGTCTGGTCGACACGTTCGCGGCGACAAAGACGACGGCGGAGTGGATGGATGTGTGCGAGACCCATTCGATCCCGTGCATCCCCGTGGTTGATCTCGATCAGATCGAGGACGATCCCCACTACGAAGCGGTCGGTTTGGTCGAAGTCGACGAGCATCCCACCGAGGGTGCCTATCGAGTTGTTCGTGACCCGGTGAAGTTCGAGTCACGACCGTGGGCCGTGCAACGGCACGCTCCACGAGTTGGTCAACACACCGCTGAAGTCTTGGCTGAGCTCGGGTGGGCCGACGCTGACATTGAGCGTCTCGCCGAGTAGGCAATCAACCGAGTCGTAGCCGATCACCAACAGATTGCGAGAGATCTCCCTCGCATCTGCACAAGTCCCACACCGAGCCCGTTCTAGGTTCGCCTCATGGGCCGCTTCCTCGCCATCATTCCTCCTGTTGTGGCGAGGGGCGGTCAGTCACTTCGCAGCACCTTTGGTCTGGGCGCGCGCATGGGTGTGCTCAGCCTTGCCGGCATCGAGCTGCTGACAAGAGTCATGAGCTCGCACCCGCTGGTCGAGATGGTGACGAACCTCAGAGTGCAGCTGCTCATCAGCGCTCTCGCCCTTTCCGTCGGACTCATTGCGGTGCGAAGCCGGTTGGTTTCGCTCGCGCTGGTCTTGGCCAGCATCAGCATCGTCGATTTGGCTGGCTACGCGCTTGCCGATGGTGTGGACCCAGCAGCCGGTGATGGCAGCGCTGCACTCACCGTGATGCAGTACAACGTGCTCGCAACCAACCTCGACTATGACGCTATTGCGGCCAGGGTCAATGACGAGGATGCGGACATCGTGGTGCTGTCTGAAGTCACATCGCGCCACCTGATCGAGGTGACACAGCGCCTCGATGGTCCGTACCCACACATGTTGGCCGAGCCCTGGGATGACCACACCACGCACGTGGGCGGAGGCCTTGTTGTCTTGAGTCGGCACCCGCTCACCGAAGTCACCGTTGCTCAAAGTGCAACACCTGCGTTTCGGCCGATGATCGCAGCGATGGCATCGATCGAGGGCGAAGAGGTGTTGGTGGTGGCGCTGCACCTGCCTGCCTCCCGAACCGATCCGGTGAAGGTTGATCTCCGTGAGCGCCAGCTGGAGATGACACGAGTGCTGGTCGAGTCTTACGCCGGCCCGGCGGTCCTCATTGGCGATTTCAACCTTGCCCCTACCTCGCCGCTCTACCGAGACTTTCTGAAAGACCTCAACTGGCAGGACCCCCACCGGCTTGTCGGTTGGCAGCCAACCTGGAGCTTCCACAACCTGCCGCTCGGTCTCCCGATCGACCACGTGCTGACGTCACCCGAGTTCGAGACTCGCAGGTATGAGGTCGGCGACGGCGCTGGTTCAGATCACAAGACGCTGACCGCTGCGCTGGACGTCACGGGCTGACGCCGATTGGTTCCATTCGTGGCAACAGCACCACCTGAGTCAGACTGAACCATGGCAAAGCCCACGTATCTCGGTCTTCTGAATGCAATCTCGGTGGCTGAAACCGCCGCAGAGCCCATCTTCACGACATGGGCAGACTCGACAAAGGACAAGAAGCTCGCGCAGACGCTGCGGTTCGTTGCGATGCGAGAGGGGGAGCATGGGGTTGCTTTCGCCAAGCGCATGCTCGAGCTGGGGTATGAGGTCCGCCGACCGGCGTCAGCCGGGGAGAATCCGGCCGTGAAGATTGCCGGTTCGAACAAGACCGACCTGCAGAAGTTCCGGGCCCTGAAGTTCGGCAAGGTGTCTGGCAAGGCCGATGTGTTCGACAACATGTTTGCCGATAAGAACATCGACCCGATCACCGGCGGCCTGCTCGGCCGCTACATCGCTGAGGAGCGCGATACCGGTCGTCTGCTTGCAGCTGAGTACGAACGGCTGCTTGCGGTCGACAAGAAAGCCAAAAAGGCAGCAGCAAAGAAACGGGCCAAGAAGCAGGCAGAGAAGAAGTAGTTCTCGTCTGTCGGGCTTCGTCTTGACACTGGCTCGGGGCGCGGGCACGGTTCGCCCTATGGCGAAACCGAACATCGTCCTCGTGATGGCCGACCAGCTTGCGCCGCACTTCACGGGCACCTACGGCCACGCCGTCGTACAGACCCCGCACCTTGACGCTCTCGCCGAGCGAGGCGCCAAATTCGATGCTGCGTACTGCCACTCACCGCTTTGTGCGCCGGCTCGATTCACCATGCTCGCCGGCCAGCCCGTGTCGGCTATCGGAGCGTGGGACAACGCCGCCGAGTTTGCTGCGTCGACCCCGACGCTGGCCCATCACCTCTCGCGTTGCGGCTATCGAACGGTGCTGTCCGGCAAGATGCACTTCGTTGGGCCTGACCAGCGCCACGGGTTCGAGGAGCGGCTCACGACCGACATCTACCCGGCCGACTTCGCTTGGACGCCCAACTGGGACCAGGCCGACGAGCGGATCGACAAGTGGTACCACAACATGGAGGTGCTCCAAGACGCAGGCCACGCGGTGACGACCTATCAGATCGACTACGACGAAGAGGTCGGCCACACCTCGCGTCGGAAACTTCTCGACATGGCCCGCGACACCGACGATCGACCCTTCTTTCTCTGCGCATCGTTCATCCACCCGCACGACCCGTACGTCGCCCGGCCCGAGTGGTGGGATCGGTACGACCACGATGCCATTGACTTGCCGGACCCCTATGACCTGGCGTCTGCCGATCCACACACCAACCGGATCCGCCACGGTATTCAGGCCGACACCGTTGGGTTCACCGAAGACCAAGCCCGACTTGCCCGGCACGGCTACTACGCAAACACGAGCTACTTCGATCACTGGTTGGGCGAGCTGGTGGCGACGCTCGACGAGCTCGGTCAACTGGACAACACGGTGGTCATCGCAACGAGCGACCACGGCGACATGCTCGGTGACCGTGGCGTGTGGTTCAAGATGTCGTTCCACGAACGATCGGCGCGGGTACCCCTTGTGATGGCTGGGCCTGGTGTCGCAACCACGACGGTGCCAAACGTGTGCTCGCACCTCGACCTGCTGCCAACGCTGCTGGACATTGCCACCGAAGGGGTCACCTCCAACGGAGGATCCGCTTGGCCCGACCTCGGTGCCGACATCGCAGGCCGCAGCTTGTGGGAGGCAGCATCGGGTGGAACCGATGAGGTTGATGAGACCACTGGTGAGTACACCGCCGAGATGACGTCGCACCCGATGTTCATGATTCGGCGTGGCCGCTACAAGTACATCCACTGCGACACCGACCCACCGCTGCTGTTTGACATCGAGGCCGACCCCTTGGAGCGGACGAATCTCGCTACCGACCCAGAGCATGCGGACCGAGCTGCGGCCTTCGCCGACGAGGTCGGTCATCGATGGGATTCCGATGCGATCCGACAGTGTGTGCTCGAGTCGCAGCGGGCTCGTCGTGTGCTCTACGAGGCGATGTCAGGGCAGCCAATGACCACCTCGGCACCAGCGGTCTCGTGGGATCACCATCCAACGAACGACGTGGCAAATCACTACGTGCGCAACCACCAAGACTGGGCCGAAGCCGGCCCTCGCCTGCGCTACCCCTAGGGTTGCTGCCGCTCGTCGGTCGATGGGGTTGGCGGATAGGCCAGCAAGAAGATCGCTGCCTGGCCGAGGAAGAAGGCGAGCGCCACGGCCCAGTTGATGCGATAGACCGACAGCGCGGCGTCGGCATCTGTGGGGTCGCCAATGATGGCAGCTGCCACCGCAATGCCGAGGGCGATGGCAAGCTGGAAGATGGTGGTGCGCCCGGCGCCCGCCATGCCGAAGCGCTGAGGCGAGATGTCGCGCATCGTTGCCGCGACCAACATGGCAAAGCTGCAACCGGCCGCAATGCCGACAAAGAGTCCTGGCACGATCATGCCGAAGAACAGATTGGGTTCGACGGTGGTGACGAGCAGGTGGATGGTCATGCCGATGGCCCCAGACACGCCACCGAGCACGAGGACCATCCGTACGCCGCGGGCGTCAGCCACCCGACCCATGAGCGGGGAGACGACGGCGGCCAGCGCCGGGCCCGGGATCAAGACCAAGCCGGTTTTCACGATCGAGAGTCCCCAGAAATCTTGGATGAAGCTCGGGAGCACGACGAACCACCCGAAGAAGGCGGCGCAGAAGCACACGGTGCCGACGAGGCTCACTGAGAACGAGCGGATCGCCAGCAAGTCGAGATGAAACAACGGTGCGTCGTGCCGTCGTGATCGGTAGGCGAAGACAGCGAGCAGCGCTGCGGCCACCGCAATGGTGATCAGCGTGTAGGCGCTCACGATGCCCCACTGCTCGGTTTGCGCAATGGCAAGTACGAGGAGACCAACCCCGATCGATGCGAGGGGCACGCTCAGGGCGTCGACCCGATCGGGGAGATCGTCGGCTCGTGACTCTTCGAGGTGAATCGAGCCCAGGACGATGGCCAAAATCGCGACGGGAATATTCACGAGGAAGACCGATCGCCACCCGAACGCGCTGATCAAGAACGCTCCAATCGGTGGCCCGAGTGCGGCTGCAAGTGCGCCCGTCGCTCCCCAGATGCCGACGGCCATGCCCCGCTTTTCCGGTGGGAACGCCGGCAGGAGCAATGCGAGGCCCGCCGGGAACTGCATGGCGCCGCCAATCGATTGGATGACCCGGGCCCCGATCAGCGTGGGGGCGTCGATGCTGAGTCCAGACAGAAGTGAGCCGAGGCTGAAGACAGCGAGTCCAATCAGGAACACCCGCTTGCGCCCGTAGCGGTCGGCGGCCCAGCCGGCGAGCAGCAGCAGCGCCGCGATGCCGATGTTGTAGGCAGTGAAGATCCACGAGAGCGTGGCTCTCGACGTGTCGCCGAACGAGTCTTGAATGTCGCTGAACGCGAGGGAAATCACGGTGATCTCGAGGCTCACCATGAAGCCAGCGATCGCCGTGATGCCAAGCGTCCACCACGATCGGGAGGGGATCGGCGTCGGCTGTGCGGCCGCCGAAGCGGGCGTGGGCGACGCCGTCATGGCGTCACCGTAGGCCGCCACTTGCCCCCGACTGACATTTGTTGCTCGTGGAACCGTGTGGTGAAGCGTCAGACAGTGAGAGCTTCTCGGGCCCGCCAGGTGTGATGGATGTTGCGCATCAGCAGAGCGTTGTCGAGCTCGACCGAGCCCGGTGGGAAGTTGTCCTTGTCGTTGAAGAACGAGGAGGTGGCTTCCAGTACGTGGAGCGGAGTGACCGACCAGTTGTCGGTCTCGAGTTCGAGCCCGTCGTAACAGTCGGCCCGTGCGGTGTCGGAGTAACCAAGGCTGCCGGACTCGAAGAAGTCCGATGCGTGAGCGACATCGTCGAAGACGGAGTCAGCAGGAAGCCGATCAGCCGCGGCGGCGTGGACGTTGAGGTGTGTCGAGCCGTCGTCGCTGGCGAGCGCCATCGTGATGTGGTGGCCGCGATCGTCGACCTCGAACATCGCGTGGTTTTGGACTCCCGGAAACAGCCGACCGCCCACGGCGACGTTGAGCCGGGCATCGGTGTCGCGACGGGGCACATACACGGCGGGTGAGCCGTCTGGAAGCGTGACCGCCACCCGGTGAGCTCCGTTCCGTGAGCGAACTCCGACGAAGGCGGGGGCCCACGATGGGCGAACTCGAAGTTCGATCAGGCAGATGCCGGCGATGGCGTATCCGTCGACGCATTGGGGTTCGAACGGGGCTGGGAGAACAGATCGGATCGCTGTCGGGTCGACTCGGTAGTTCACCAAGATCCGCCGCTCGATCACTCCGGTGATGCCGGTGAGGATCGGACTCCTCACGATGCTGCCATCGCCTCGTCGTGGCTGAGCCCGCCGCCGGCGATGCCATCGAGGTACATGCCGATGGCTCGACCCTGGAGATAGTCGCTGAGCGGTGGGCACACCTTGTTGGCAAGGGTTGCCGGCTTCCAGACCGCAGTGACGGTGATGTCGAGCGTCCCATCGTCGTGGCGCTCGACGATGAAGCTCTCTTCGCCGTCAGCGGGGTGATGGGGAAGGGTCGAGTAGGTGAAGCCGTAGCGGTTGGGCTCGTCGACGACATCGACGATTCGGCTGGTGGCCGAGACCGACAGCGGCCCCACCGGAATGGCGATGGCAAGCGTTTCGCCCACGGTGATCGGTGGGCGTTCGGGCCAACGGACAATGCCGGCGGCATGGTGGCCAGCCCACTGCTGGATGGCTCGTTTCGCTCGTTCGAAGTCGTCGTGCTCGACCGGTGTGTGCCACACCTTGTGCCGGAATCCGTCTGGGACGGGGCGGTTGAGTAGGCCGGGTTCATTGGTCGTTTCGTGGGTCGCAGCTCGTCGAGCCAAGTCGATCAAGTGATGCTCGCTCGGTCGACCGGTGAAGAGGGCCACGCTTGTGTCGGGCTTCTCGTCGACCCTGGCGATCAGGTTGAGGCCGATGAGTCCGACAAGCCCGAAGCCGAGTGCGTTGAGCGAACCGTGCGTGGCCGCCATGCCTTCGAGGCCGAGGTAGTCGGTCTCGAACTTGATGGTCCACGCCCATCCCAGTGCCAGCGCCATACCACCGGTGAGCGAAGCGCCGGCGAGCAGGGTGAGGGCCCGGGCGAGGCCACGGCTCTGCATCCCGAGACGCAGCATGGCGAAGGCAGTGGCAAGGCCAGCGATCGCCATGAATGTGGCGGCGACCCATTCGAGATCCCCGCCGGCGGTGATGCCGATCGCTGTGAGCGGCACGCCGGCCATGATGGCCAACGGCACGGCTGGGCCCCGACTGAGTTGCTTGGCGACGAAGCCAGTCACGATCGGCAACGCAAAGCCAGCGTAGTGAAAGTGGACCGCAGTGAGCTGCACGATGGCATCGCTGAAGCCAAGCGGGTTGAGTCCGGCCCTGCTGATGGTGAGCCAGCTCCCGCCAACCACCAAGAACATCAGACCGGCGTCGACGGCAACACCTGGATCGAGCAGCGACGCTCGTGAGAGCAGACGTCGAAGCCCGACGAGAGCGACCGCCGAAGTGAAGACGAGCCACGGGAGGCTGATGGTTGCCGCGGCCAGGCCAACATCGGGGATGAAGCTGAGAGCAGCGGTGATGGCGACCGCCGGTGCGAAGGCCGCCAGCTTCTCGAGGATTGGCGCTTCGGGACCACACGCAGCGACGGAGGCAAGCCGTAAGCCGAGGGGCAGGATCACAAACGGCGAGAGCAAGAGCAGCACAGCGGTCCACTCTGGTCGCACGGCGATGGCCCAGATCAACCACAGGGCCGCTCCGACCGCCGCGAGCACTCGCCACCTGGCAGCTGTTGTCGTTGTTCCCGTCTTCATATCGATAATGTATACTATGTGAGTAAACATTAGCAAGATAAACATTCGTGACGTGAGGCATACTGTGGGCGTGAACCAGACGACAGCGTCGGCCGAGCCAGCATCAGCGGGGCCGGTCGAGATGACCATCGACGAGGTCGCTCGTGATGCCGACATCCCCGTTTCAACCGTCCGGATGTACCAAAACAAAGGCCTTTTGGCTCCGCCGACCAAGCGTGGACGGGTCGGCTACTACGGGGTTGACCATGCCGCCCGCCTTCGTCTGATCGCGCACCTGCAAGATCGCGGCTTCTCGCTCGCTGCCATCAAGGAAGCGCTCGATTCGTGGAATGCCGGTCGTTCGCTCAACCACCTACTCGGCGTTGGCGCGATTGCGCCGTCGCTCGAGCGGGCGCCGTTGCGGCTGACCTTGTCGGAACTCGCCGAACGCTTCGATGGCATTGGTCTGTCTCAGAGCGAGATACAACGAGCGGCCGCAATCGGGCTTATCGCCCTCGACGGGTCCGATGTGATTATCAAGCATGAGGCCTTCGCCGAGATTGGCCCCGCCGTTGCGAGGCTCGGCGTGCCGGTGAGCGACATCCTCGATGAGTATGAGGCGTTGGGCGAAGCAGTAGATGCAATCGCGGAGCGGTTCCGAGCCGTGTTCGATGAGCACATCTGGGCTCCGTTTGCCGAGCGAGGTATGCCGACCGTCGAGGTTGCCAGCCTCACTGACGAAGTCGGGCAGTTGACCGAGCTGGCAACAAGCGTCGTGACCGTTGAGTTGCAAGAGCGGTTCGCGGCGTTTGCTGCTGACTATGTCGCCAAGGCCCAACCCGACGAGGCTGCATCCGATGGCTGACAGTGCCGATCCCTTCAACGCTGATTCCTTCGACGCAGAACCTTTCAACGTCGGCCCCGACTTCGAGCGATTCAGCCAGGTCGACGATGTGTTCTCACGGTCGTGGTGGGACGAGTCGATTCGCGACGAGAAATCGGAGCGCTTCTACGCCACGTATCGCCGGCCCCTCGAGCAGTGGCGTAAGGCCAACGGCTTTACCCAGCGTGACTATGCCCTTCGCAATGCGGCATGGCACGTCAGCGATGTGTTCACCGAGATGTATGAAGACCAGGGCCGGCGCGATGGGTTTCAAGACCCGCTCTCGATGCTGCGCGATGGCCCACCAGACCAGCTCGAGTCGACATCTCCCGAAGAGGCCGCGGCCGAGATCAAGAAGGTCGGTGACGTCTTCGGGGCCGATCTGATCGGCATCACGGCATACGACGAGCGGTGGATCTACACCGAACGTTTCAGTTCGATCACCGGCGGGGCCAAGCCCAACGACTTACCCGAAGGGCTGACGAGTGTGATTGTCATTGGCCAGGCCATGGACGCCGAGCTCATCCAGACCGCTCCGTCCGCCCTGTCCGGTGCCGCCACAGGGCTCGGTTACTCCCAGGACGCCGCCGTGTTGCTTGGTCTTGCCCAATACATCAAGAACCTTGGCTACGAAGCCGTGCCTTCGATGAACGACTCCGCGCTTGCGATTCCTTACGCCATCGCGGCTGGGCTCGGCGAATACGGTCGTCACGGCATGGTGATCACCGAAGAGTTCGGCTCCCGGCTGCGGTTCGGGAAGATCTTCACCGACATGCCGCTCGCTCACGATGAGCCGAAGAGCTTCGGTGTGAAGCAGTTCTGCGAGCAATGCGATCGTTGCAGCGAAGCCTGTCCGGCCAGCGCCATCCCGTCCGCTGGGCCAGTGCCGGTGGCGCTCAATCGGTCGGGAATCAAAGGCGTGACCAAGTGGTCGGTCGACGGCGAGGCTTGCTTTGGCTACTGGTCGAAGATCAACACCGACTGCGCAATCTGCGTACGGGTCTGTCCCTACAGCCGTGACTATTCGAAGCCCTGGAACCGCTGGTGGCAGCGGCTTGCCGGCACACGTTGGCGACACCTCGCGCTGGCAATCGACGATCGTCTCGAAGGTGGCAAGCGGGCCAAACCCAAGCGCTGGTGGTCAGCGAGCGACTGACGTTTGCGCAGCGAAGCCACTGATGGGCGGCGTGTCACGACGCGTCACGTGACGACACCGGAGTTTCGACGGAGGCTCCCTGGACTCGGCTGAAGAGACCAAGACCCGAGCCCAGCACCGTTGCAATGGCGATCTCGAGCACAACCTGGCTTGGTTGCCCGGCTTCACTCCAAAACGTCGGGCCCTGCAGCTTGTCGGCCCCGAGAAGAACCAAGCCCGCGATGAGCGAGAGTGCCGCGCCACCAACCACCGAGGGCAAAGCGCCTCGCACCGGCACTGGTCCGAGACTCGAGCGAGCGAACCACGGCCATGCGCCAGCCACGATGAACGGCGCGAAGTGGTAGGTGCTCGATGGATTGTTCCAGGCAAGCACGATCCACAGCACGGCTGCTGCCGCCGATGCAATGCCCGCAGTGAGGAGCTTCATGCATCGTCAACCCCGGGAGCACCGACGTCCTTCCGCTGCGACTACCTTGCCGAAGATGGCCCAAGACCAACAGGTCGAGCACCTTGTCGGACCCGCAGTCCGAGACGCGCTCGGTATTGAGGTGAAGGAAGCAAGGCCGATGAGCGGCGGCGACGTCGCTGCATCGTTCCGCATTGCGTTGGGTGATGGCAGCGTCGTGTTTGCCAAGACTCGTGTCGGTGCGTCGCCAGAGTTCTTCGAGACCGAAGCGAGAGGTCTTCGGTGGTTACGCGATGCGGAAGCGCTGCTGGTTCCAGAGGTGCTCGCGGTTGGAATCGACACGCCGTTGCTGGTTCTCGAGTGGATCGAGCAAGCCAACGGCCGACCGGTTGCACATGTTCGGCGGCCACGATGAACCGCCGGCCCGCCTACATGGCGATCTGTGGGCTGGCAATCGCATGGTCGACGATCAGGGCAGAGACTGGATCATTGACCCTGCTGCTCACGGTGGCCATCGCGAGTTCGACCTGGCGATGATGCGGCTGTTCGGAGGGTGGGCGCCCGACGTCTTTGATGCTTACGACGACGTCTCGCCGCTCGCCGATGGGTGGCGAGACCGAGTGGCCCTGCACCAACTCGCACCCTTGGCGGTGCACGCGATCAAGTTCGGCGGTGGCTACGCGGCGGCGACAGAATCTGCTGTGCGCCAGTATTGCTGAAGCCCAGTATGGCTGAAATGAGCCGGTTCGCAGAGCGAACGCTATGAACCGACTGGGTTGAGCGTCAGGAAGTTCGATTCGAATTCGGCGTGAATCGGGACAAACCGGTCCGGCGGGGCCGTGAGGGTGAGGATGACGGCGGTGCCGTCTTCGATGAAGGTGTATTGCACGAAATGCAGATCGCCGCCCGTCACCTCGATGACCGCCATGGGGATGCCATTGGCTCGATCGATGATCTTCGTCTCGATCAGCTGAAAGTCGTCGAGGGTCGCTTCGAGGCTTTCGACGCCGAGCTCGGTGTAGTTCTCGACGGTGATCCCGACGGCGCCGGTCGATGTCAGAATGTTGACGTTCGGCCGAAAGCCACTTTGGGCATCACCCACGAACCAGGCTTCGATTCCCGCTGGCACGTTGTCGGTTGTTGGTTCCCAGCCGTCGGCGAGTGAGATCTGGTACGTACCGTCTGGATCGACGAAATCGTTGAGGTCAGGGATCGATTCGTCGCCATCAGTGTCGGTGTCCGGGGCAGCTGTGGTTGCTGGGGCCTCTGTCGTTTCCGGAGCAGCCGTGGTTTCTGGTGCGGCCGTGGTGGTGGTCTCGGGCACTGTTGCCGTTGTTTCGGGCGCAGCCGAGATCAACGTTGTCGTCGTTTGCACGACCGTTGCAACAACAGCTTCCTCGGCGTCGCCGTCACTGCCACCGCAGGCAGTCAGGACAAGGCCGAGTGAGAGGGCACAGACACTTTTACGCATATCTGGTTGTCGACACTACTTCTGACCCACTTGAGCATTGGACCACGCAAGAGCATTGGGCCAGCGTTGTTGAACCTTCGCCTGCGTCAGGCGGAGCGTCGCCTGCGAACCGAGATCATGAGGAGCATGAGGCCCGACGCCAGCAGCAGCGAGGCAAGGAAGACGGCGGTGGCCGTGTTCGAGCCGGTGACGGGAAGCGGAGTTGTCGAGCGAACCACTGGGGTCGATGTCACCGTCGACGACACGTCTGAGGTGTCGTTCGGCGAGTTGGTGTCGTTGTCCGGTGACGACACAGTTGCCGAGTTGACGATCGTCTGTCCTGCTGTGTTCGCTGCGACAGCAACGGAAAGACGGATCGACGGTGCCGTTTCGACACCGAGCGATGCCCTGGTGCAGGTGACGGTCTGTCCGGAAGCCGAGCAGGTCCATCCGTCTCCAGTGGCGGAGCGGTAGGTGAGGCCTGTCGGAAGCACATCGGTAATCGTCACGTTGGTTGCCGTGTTCGGGCCAAGGTTGCTGACGCTCAGGACGTAGACGCCCGAGCCTCCTGCCTGGAGGGTTCCCTCGATCGACTTGGTGATCGAGAGGTCGACGTTCGGGGTGATCTGCGTGGGTGAGGTCCCCGGCACGTCGTACCCGCTGCTGTCGCTGTCGGTGACAGGATCGCCGACCGGCGCACCGGCATCGTCGACGGGCTGGCCGCTGACTGAGCCGACGTTGCGGTAATCAGCTGAGCCGGCGACGCCACTGAGGGTGCAGGTGGACGACTCGCGAATTGCGAGCGAGGCAATGGTGCAGACCGGCCCTTCAATGTCGTCGGTGACAACAACGTCGATGAGGTCAAACGATCCCGAGTTGGTGATGACGTAGGTCCACACAATTGCTGAGCCCTCTTCGAGTGAGGGGTTGTCAGCCGCATCGTCGGCCTGGGTTCCGTTCGTGTCCTTCTCGATCGTGATTCCAGGAACGGGCGCCGGTGTTCCGATGTAGTGCGACGGGTCGTCGTCGGTCACTTCCTCGGCCGGGTTGGTGGTGCCGTCGGGGTTGGTGGTCTCCGGGGCGTCACCGGTCACGGTGGCGTTGTTGCTGTACTGACCCTCGATCGCCGATGCGCTGGCGGTGTAGGTCCAGGTCTCACCTGGGTCGAGGAGTCCGTCTCCGTTGGCGTCGCCGCCGGTGAGGGTCGGGATGATGTCGTCGCCCGGTGCGACCGTGCCGTTGTCGTCGACAACGGTGACGTTGGCGAGCGGGACATTGCCCGGGTTGGTCACGACGTAGGTCCACGTGACGGTTTCACCGGCCACGACGGACGGGCCGGGTGCGCTATCGGCATCGAGAGTGTTCGTTGCCTTCTCGATGGCGATGGCTGGGTCGGCGCCGAAGTAGTGGGATGGGTCGGTGTCGTCGATGTTGGGCAGCGGTGAGTTGGCTGCCGGGTCGAAGGTGTCGAAGTCGACCGGGTTGCCGGTGGTCGGATCCGTCCATTCGCCGGTCGCGGGGTCGAAGGTGTAGCCCTGGCCAGCGAGGTCGATCGGGGTCGCTTCGATGGTGCCGACGTTTGCATATTGGCCGTCGGCGACCGAATCGGCCGTCAGGGTGCAGGTCGTGCTCTCACCCGGGTTCAGGGGTTGTGGGTGTGAGCAGGTGACGGCGCCTTCGATGTCGTCGCTCAAGGTGAGGTCGAACAGCGGGACGTTGCCGCTGTTGGTGATGACGTAGGTCCAGGTGACAGTGCCGGTGGCGGTGTCGATGAACGGACCGGTCGGTGCGTCTGCGTCAACGTTGTTCGTTGCCTTCTCGAGGGTGATTGCCGGAGTCGGCTCAGGGGTGCCGAAGTAGTTCGACGGGTCGTCGTCGGTGAGCTCTTCGGACGGGTTGGTTGTTCCGTCGGGGTTGGTGGTCTCGGGAGCGTCGCCGGTGACGGTGGCGTTGTTGGTGTACTGACCCTCGATGGCGGTGCCGGTGGCCTCGTAGGTCCAGGTCTCGTTGGTGTCGAGGAGTCCATCACCATCAGTGTCGCCACCGGTGAAGGTTGGGACGATGTCGTCGCCGGCGGCCGGGGTGCCGTTGTCGTCAACAACAGAGACGTTCGCAAGCGGAACGTTGCCGGGGTTGGTGACTGCGTAGGTCCAGGTGACCGTGCTGCCGACTCCAACAACGGGGCCGGTCACAGCGTCTGCGTCGACACCGTTCGTAGCCTTCTCGATGGCGATGGCTGGATCAGAACCGAAGTAATGGGACGGGTCGGTGTCGTCGATATTTGGCAGCGGTGAGTTGGCCGCTGGATCAAAGCTGTCGAAGTCGACCGGGTCGCCAGCGGGGTCGGTCCATTCGCCCGTTGCCGGGTCAAAGGTGTAGCCCTGGCCAGCAAGATCGACCGGGGTGCCGACAATGGTGCCCTCGTTCGCATACTGACCGGCAACAACTGATGCCGCAGTGAGCGTGCACGTGGTGCTCTCACCGGGGTTCAGCGGCTGCGGGTGGGTACAGGTCACGGCACCTTCGATGTCGTCACTGAGCGTCAGATCGAACAGCGGCACGTTGCCGGTGTTGCTGATGACGTAGGTCCAGGTGACGCTGCCGGTGGCGGTGTCGACGAACGGACCGGTTGGCGCGTCTGCGTCAACGTTGTTTGTTGCCTTCTCGAGGGTGATTCCGGGAGTCGCTTCCGGCGTGCCGAAGTAGTTCGACGGGTCGTCGTCTGTGACTTCTTCACCGGGGTTGGTGGTGCCGTCCGGGTTGGTCGTCTCGGGAGCGTCACCGGTGACGACAGCGTTGTTGCTGTACTGGCCATCGATCGCCGGGGCGCTGGCGGTGTAGGTCCAGGTCTCGTTGGTGTCGAGGAGTCCGTTGCCGTTGGTGTCACCACCGGTGGAGGTCGGGACGATGTCGTCGCCAGCGGCCGGGGTGCCGTTGTCGTCAACAACAGAGACGTTGGCGAGTGGGACGTTGCCGGGGTTGGTGACTGCGTAGGTCCAGGTGACCGTGCTGCCAATGGCAACGATGGGGCCGGTGATGGCATCTGCGTCGACACCGTTCGTGGCCTTTTCAATGGCGATGGCTGGATCAGAACCGAAGTAGTGCGACGGATCCGTGTCATCAATGTTCGGCATCGGCGAGTTGGTTGCCGGATCGAACGTTGTGAAGTCAACCGGATCTCCTGCCGGGTCGGTCCAGGTGTCGGTTGCCGGATCAAAGGTGTAGCCCTGGCCAGCAAGATCGACTGGCGTGGCTTCGATGGTGCCCTCGTTCGCATACAGACCCGTGACGAGGGAGGCCGCCGTCAGGGTGCAGGTCGTCGAGTCGCCAGGGTTGAGCGGCTGTGGGTGCGTACAGGTGACGGCACCTTCGATGTCGTCGCTCAACGTGAGGTCGAACAACGGGACGTTGCCGGTGTTGGTGATGACGTAGGTCCACGTCACCGAGCCGGTCACCGGGTCGACATACGGACCGGTTGGCGTATCAGCGTCGACACCGTTTGTGGCCTTCTCGAGCGCGATCGCAGGAATTGCTGCTGGAGCACCGAAGTAGTGGGAGGGGTCGTCGTCGGTGACTTCTTCACCGGGGTTGGTGGTGCCGTCGGGGTTGGTCGTCTCTGGGCCGTCGCCGGTGACCGTTGCGTCATTGGAGTATTGACCGGTGATGGCGGTACCCGTTGCGGTGTAGGTCCAGGTCTCGTTGGTATCGAGGAGTCCGTCACCGTCGGTGTCACCACTGACGAAGGTGGGGACGAAGTCGTCGCCAGCAGCCGGGGTGCCGTTGTCGTCAACGACTGCGACGTTCGCAAGCGGAACATTGCCGGGGTTGGTGACTTCGTAGGTCCAGGTCACGGTTGATCCGGGGGCGACCGTCGGGCCGGTCGGGGCGTCTGCGTCGATGCCGTTGGTGGCCTTTTCGATTTCGATGGCTGGGTCGGCGCCGAAGTAGTGCGACGGATCCGTGTCATCAATGTTCGGCAATGGTGAGTTGGCTGCCGGGTCGAAGGTGGTGAAGTCGACGGGGTCGCCAGCGGGATCGGTCCAGGTGTCGGTTGCCGGGTCGAAGGTGTAGCCCTGACCGACCAGGTCGATGGGCGTACCTTCGATGGTGCCGATGTTGGCGTATTGGCCGACAACAACTGATGCCGCGGTGAGCGTGCAGGTCGTGCTGTCACCCGGGTTGAGTGGTTGTGGGTGTGAGCAGGTGACGGCGCCTTCGATGTCGTCGCTGAGGGTGAGGTCGAACAGCGGGACGTTGCCGTTGTTGGTGATGACGTAGGTCCAGGTGACGGTGCCGGTGGCGGTGTCGATGAACGGGCCGGTTGGTGCGTCTGCATCGATGTTGTTCGTTGCCTTCTCGAGCGAGATCGCAGGAATTGCTGCTGGAGCACCGAAGTAGTGCGACGGGTCGTCGTCTGTGACTTCTTCACCCGGGTTGGTGGTGCCGTCCGGGTTGGTCGTCTCTGGGCCGTCGCCAGTCACGACAGCGTTGTTGCTGTACTGGCCGCTGATGGCGGTACCAGTGGCGGTGTAGGTCCAGGTCTCGTTGGTATCGAGGAGGCCGTTGCCGTTGGTGTCGCCACCAGTGAGGGTCGGCAGGAAGTCATCAGCGGGTGCTGCGGTGCCGTTGTCATCGGTAACGGTGACGTTCGCAAGGGGGACGTTGCCCGGGTTGGTCACCTCGTAGGTCCAGGTCACGGTTGACCCTGGGGCGACCGTTGGGCCGGTCGGTGTGTCGGCGTCGATGCCGTTGGTGGCCTTCTCGATCTCGATGGCTGGGTCGGCGCCGAAGTAGTGCGACGGATCCGTGTCGTCGATGTTCGGCAAGGGCGAGCTGCCGGCCACGTCGAACGTGCTGAAGTCGACCGGATTTCCGGTGGCGGGGTCAATCCACTCGCCGGTGTCGAGATCGATCATGTAGCCGTTGCCGACCAGGTCGACGGGCGTGCCAACGATTGTGCCAACGTTGGCGTACTGGCCAGCGCTCAAGGAGGCTGCGGTGAGCGTGCAGGTGGTCGAGTCGCCGGGCAGAAGTGGCTGTGGGTGTGAGCAGGTGACGGCACCTTCGATGTCGTCGCTGAGGGTGAGGTCAAACAATGCAAGGTTGCCGGTGTTGGTGATCTCGTAGGTCCAGGTGACGGTGCCGGTGGCGGTGTCGACGTATGGACCGGTTGGTGAGTCGGCGTCGTCGCCGTTGGTGTCCTTCTCGAGCGAGATGCCTGGGTCGAGGTAGGCGTTGGTCAAGCAGTCGACAGCTTCGTGGTCGATGTAGGTGAGCATGTCGTTGCGGAGTGATGCTGAACCGTCGTTCAGGTTGATGTCGACGATCGAGTTGGCGACGGGACCGCCGCCGCTGCCCGAGGTACCGATGAGATCTCCGGCCGGAGTGAACCCGAGGCCTTCGATGTCCTGCACGCCACTGTCAGCTGGCGATCCGACCGGCGTCGTTGCGCCCGTGACTGGATCGATGATGACGAGCATGTCGAGCAAACCGGCACCGTTGGCGATGGCATAGAAGTTGCCGGTGACCGGGTCGATTGCCATGTCGTCGATGTCGAGGAGATTCGTCGGCGTAGGACTCAACGGACCGGAGTAGACCGTCGTTGCGACAGTCACCGTCGCGCCAACCTGGGTGCCGGTGTTGAAGTCGATGCGGATGAGCTGATCGTTGTTGCCGTTGAGTCGGACCGAGCCCCAGAGATGTCCGGTTGTTGAGTCGAAGGCAAGACCGTCGACGTCGCCGAGGCCACCTGGACCGATCGGTGAGAACGTACCGAAGGTGCTACCTGGCGTGAGATCGATGACGCCGAACTGACCGGCGTTCGTGGCGAAGAGCTGCCCGGTTGGGTAGTGGAAGGCGATGGCCTCCACAAAGTCTGTGCCAGTTCCGTTGCCGGCTGGAGTTTCGGCGTCGGTGACGAGGTCGTACTCGGAGAGCCAGTCGGCGGCAGTACCGCCGCTACCGTCAGCAACGATCCAGCAGTGGTCGACGAAACCGCTGTCGATTTGTGCTTCGGCGGCCGTCGGAGCGATGGCAAGAAGCCCAGCTATCGCAGCGAGCGCGGCAAAGGGAGCGACAACAGCGTGCCTGAGCCGTTGTGAAGAACGCCCAGTCCGTGAAGCTGGCGCGTGGTCGCCCTGAAATGTCATTGAGATTCCTCCGAACCGTCGCGGAATCACGACGTGACTCTCTTTCGGAGGACGGCGGCAGAGATTGAGAAGCTGACGTCGCGTCGACATGCCTTTCGGCCTAGATAGAGAGAAGTTGGCCGAAAATTGCCTCATGTTGGGGTCCCTCAATCAGGGCCCTTTTTGGCACTAGTTGTCACAACAAGGTTCTCTCCACTTGTTGCTTGATTGGCAGTGCAGGTCGTATTCAGAGCCGACCCTCGAAGCGCTCAGATCCCCTTGAAAACTGGCTCCCGCTTTTCGACAAAAGCCTTCGATGCTTCCTTGTGGTCAGCGGTGGTACCGGTGTGGCGGTGGTGGGTCGACTCGAGCTCGAGGATGGTGTCCAGCTCGCCGGTCACCGAGCGATTGATGTTCTCCTTCATGTACCGGAACGCGATGGGCGGACCGGCAGCAAGGCGGGTTGCCGTGTCGCGCCACGTTGCTTCAAAGTCGTCGGCGGGCACCACGTGGTTGATGATGCCGAGGTCCTTTGCGGTGGCCATGTCCATCCGCTCGGGCAGGAAGTACAGCTCTTTCGCCTTGGCCGGTCCGACCAGTTGGGTGAGGAACCAGGTGCCGCCGTAGTCGCCAGCTAATCCAACTCGGGCAAACGCGGTGGTCATGATCGCGGTGTCGGCGGCAACCCGAAGATCGCAGGCGAGCGCCAGCGACAGACCGGCGCCAGCGGCTGGCCCTGGAATCGCCGCGATCGTGGGTTTGGGCATGCCATAGAGCACGCCGGACGTTCGTTTGTGGCTCAGGCGTTGCTCGTGAACTCCCGCATCCCACGACGATGAGCCACCGCCAGCACCGTCGCCAGCGGCGAACCCCTTGACGTCGCCGCCTGCGCAGAAGGCGCCACCGGCACCCGTGAGCACGACGCAACGCACATCGGTTGCCACCTCGACGTCGGCCAGCGCAAGGGCCAGGCCGTCGAGCATGCCGCCGGTCAACGCATTGCGGGCCTCGGGCCGATCCATCGTGATGACGGCAACGCCGGCATCATCAACTTCGGCGTGCAGATGTTCGTTTCCGGTTTCGATTGTTCGGGCCATGACTCCCCCTCGGAGTTGCTGCTGGGTGCTCTTGGCGAGCATTACTCACGCAACCGGCACGCGTCGAAACGGCGTCAAACACCGTCCATCAACCCGCCCTCGAATGCCGTGACAACGGCCTGCACCCGATCTCGAGAACCCAGTTTGGACATCACCCGCTTGACGTGGGTCTTCACGGTGTTCTCGGCGATGTAGAGCACGTCGGCGATCTCTTCGTTGCTCCGACCGCGCGCCATCTCGACCAGCACCTCACTCTCCCGATCGGTGAGATCGGTGAGGCGAGGATCCGGCTCTCGTTGCGGCGTCCCTGCGCCCGTGAACTCTTCGATCAAGCGTCTGGTGACCGAGGGCGACAACAGAGCATCTCCTTCGGCGACGGAACGGATGCCATCGAGCAGTTGTTCTGGTTCGGTTCGCTTCAACAGAAAGCCGCTCGCACCGGCCCGCAGAGCGCCGAACACATACTCTTCGAGTTCGAACGTCGTGAGCACCACTACTCGTGTGTTGGGCTGGTCGTCGAGGAGCGCACGGGTTGCATCAATGCCGTTCACCTCTGGCATGCGCACATCCATGAGTACGACATCCGGTCGGTGCTCTCGAACGACTGCCACGGCGTGGGCACCGTCATCGGCCTCGCCGACCACGATCATGTCGTCGCTCTGGTCGATGATCATTCGGAGGCCAGCGCGCATGAGCGCGTCGTCGTCGATCAATACGACTCGGAGCGTCTCGTCACTCATGGGGTGCTCCGTTCGTGGCGAGGGGAATGGCGCAGGTCACGCGAAAGCCGCCGTCTGCTGCGTTTCCGAACTCGGCTGTGCCCCCATGAAGCTGCACTCGCTCGGCGATGCCGGCGAGTCCTCGACGCTTTGGTGATAGCTCGGCTGTTTGGCCCCGACCGTTGTCGATCACCGTCGAGATGACGTGATGGCTATCGGCAGAAACCTCGACGGTGGCGTGGGTGGCCGCGGCGTGCTTCAGCGTGTTGGTCAGCGCTTCTTGAACAACGCGATAGATCGTGAGTCCGATCCCGCCCGGCACGTTGTCGACCGTTCCCGTTGTGATCAGGTTGACCTTGAGGCCGGCCTTCTTCATGTCGGCCACCAGACTAGGAAGGGCTGGGATTCCCGGCAGTGGAGCCAGCGGCGTGTCTGGCTTGTCCCGCAGAATGCCGAGCACTCGGTCGAGCTCGTCGAGAGCGGAGCGCCCCGTGCTCTCGATGGTCTCGAACGCTTGGACGGCGGTCTCTGGGCTGTCGGCGATGGCGCGACGACCCGCTGCCGCGTGTACGACCATCACGTTGACTGTGTGTCCGATGAGATCGTGGAGCTCGCGGGCCATCTCGGTTCGTTGTTCTTCGAGCTCGAGTGTTGCCTGCTTGGTTTCGGCGAGCGCCGCAGCGAGATCGCGATCGGTTCGAAGCGCGTGTTCTCGTTGACGAGCACCGTGAATACGACCGAGCAACCACACGACGAACCACAAACCGAGTACGAGCGTGCCGGTGCCAACATCCGCGTCCTCGAACGTTGCGATGAAGTAGATGACGCCGATCCAGCTCAGCATCAGCGCAGCGACTGACCGCCAATTGGCGAGCACGACCGCAACCGAGAACAGCAGCAGCAGGTTGGACCATTGGTAGACGTCGCTGTCGTACCCGATCGCAACCATGGCGAGTGTGGCGGCGGCGTTCACGACGAACGCTGGCAGTGGCCAGTTCGAACGGAAGGCAAGTGGCCCGACGATCAGTGCACTCGTCGCCGTAGCCGCTACTTGCTGCCACCGGGCCCAGTCAAGGTCGACGACAAACCAGATCTCGACGACGATGGCGACGAGAAACACCGCTGCAACGGCGATGTCGCCTAGCCGCAGTGAGGGATCTGCGGTGAGTGGTTGGTCCGAGGCGACGATGTCCGAGCGAGCATCATCGATCCCGGGTTGTGGTGCAACGAAGCTCACGCCTGGAACGTAGTGCCGGTCGGTGCCGGGTTGCTCGACGAGGGAACTCGCTTCGCAAACATCGATGCGAACGAGGCCACGATCGTGAGCACGCTCGCAATGAGGAGCCCACCAGAGACCATTTCGAGGTTGAGGGGGGCTCGGCCCCCGTACGCCTGGGTGATCGAGAAGACGAGTACCCCCGCATAGGCCGTGACGATCACCGCCATTGTGGTGGTCGCTCGGCGAACGCTCGCCCCGACCTGACGGAGGAGCGCAGCGGCGATCATGAACACCTGAATTCCGTGAAAGGCAACGGCATGAGGGAACTTCGCCACGCCTGCTTCGCCGGCGATCACTGTCTCGGGGACGATGCCGTTTCGTGTCACATAGTCGTTGCCGAGCTCGACGAGCCACTGCCCGACACCCAGTCCGGTGATGATCATTGCGATACCGGCGATGATGACGAGCCGTTCGACGTTCGAGGTGCGGGCTCGACGGATGGACCAGACGAACAGCACGATGATGCAGACCGAGATCACAACAACCGTCGCTCCCATGAGCGAAAACACGACGCCGTCTGCGCCGCTGTCTGCGAAGTGTGAGGGACGGCCCCGCCATACCTGCCCGATGATCAGCACCATCTCGAAGGCTGACGACCAGGCAAAGGTCTTGGCCAGTCGGCCAGCCATTTTTGGACGATCAGGGAGGCGATCGAGTACCCACCCGAACGCCCAAAACACCAGAGCGAACGAGATGGAGAACACGATCGGTTTGCGCCATGAGACTGACCCAACCCACGGCGTGTCCGAGATGAAGAACACGATGGTGTGGAACACCGTCGAGGCAAGCCAGAACAATCCATGACGGCCCAGCAGTCGGGATGCCGGCCGTTGTGGGCGGAGGTCGTCGAGGACTGCTGCGAGCGAGGTGGAAGGAGCAATGGGCGAGGAGTTCGGCGTCGAGATCAGCGTCGATGTCATGCGTCTCAGTGTGAAGACAGCGGTGTGATCTGTCGTCACCCACCGGTGGCATTGCGGCGTCACCCCGTGGGGTGATCGTGGTGGCGACGCTTAGTGAGTGGGCGCTGGTGTTGGCGAGACGAGCTGTTTGCGTTGGCCTTGATCGATGAGGACACCGACGCCGCTGATGGCGTAGGCAAGCGCCCACAGGCCGAGAACGAATCCCAAGCGGCCGAGTGGCACGCCGATCAACACCACCAGCGCAGCGAGTGGCAACACGAGGCTGAGCCCGACACCGACCTTCGGGTGCCGCTTCGCAAGCAACACAAGGACGAGCCCGACGACAATGACGATGATGGCAATCACTCCGAACGCGATCGCGTACAACAGGCCGAGTCCACCCCATTCATCGAACTGATCAGACTCCTGCGTGAATGCCACAAGCAAGATGAGCCCAGCTGCCCCCGCGATGAGCAGGGCGAACATCAGAGGCACGAGCGTCAAGACTTGCCAGCACCGGTATGCCGACGACGAGCGGATCTCAGATGCAGCCGTAGGTTGCGGCGTCGCTGCTCCAAGAATCGTTGGTTGTGTGGCTGCTGCCGTGGGTTTCGTCGGCTTGATGCCTTGGGTTTCCAAAAGCAGAACGACGGCGGTCAGTGCCTGACCCCACAGCACCACTCGAAGTCCGACGACTGGATAGTCGAATCCGAGCAGAAGGGTGCCAGCACCAAGCAGACCGCCGATCATGTCAGCGGTACGATGAACACCGCGATGCCACACGAAGAGGGCTGCGGCTGGCAGTGCGATCAGCAGTGAGCTGATGAACCACAGCCGCGGACTCATTCGACCATTCAGGAGGCCGCGAACCAAAAAGGTGTGCAGACCGAACAGCAGCACGAGGCCATTGAACGTCACCCAGGCATTGCGGATCATGGTCTGATCGTCGACGCCTTTGATCGAGTCCTTGAGGAGGCCGCCGCGGTGCTCGCTTCAGTGTCACACCTCATCACTAGTGTGATTGCTACCGCTCACACCTCTGTTGTGGCGGTGGTGTTCGACAGCCTCACCCGACGTTCTGGCCGTCCGCTCAATCAGTTTTCCCCGGTTCGCCGGGGCTGCAATGCGGAGGAACTGCCATGAACGTCACGCCACGTGCGAGTGCGGTCGACGCCCTCGAAGCGCTCGGGTCTGAGCTCAACTCGTGCCACTACCAAGCGGTCCATCTCGCCGCTCGATATGACGATGAGCTCGAGTGGTTTCATCAGGGTCTGCCCAACGGGGCAATGGGGATTGCTCGTCGGCTGCAGATGCACACGTCTACGGCGAGGGAGTGGATCCGCATTGGCCATTGTCTTCGTGAGTTGCCGCTGATCGACGCTGCCTTTGCGGCCAACGAGCTTTCTTACGCCAAGGTGCGGATTGTGACTCGCTGGGCCGAACCTCACACCGAGGAGCGTCTCTTGACGCTGGCCCGTGAGCGGTCGGCCAATCGGCTCACCGCGGCGATCGCCCGGCTGCTTGCCGACGGTGAGGAGAGCGACCAAGAGCGAGACCAACGACTCCACGAGGGGCGGAGCTTCAGCAGCTACACCGACGGCGATGGCATGGTTGTGATTCGCGTTGTGCTTCCGCCGGCATCAGCGAAGCCGGTCGTGGCCGCCGTCGAGGAGCTCGTCAGCCAGATTGCTCGCACCCCTGTTGATGCGGAGGATCCGCCCGCGGACGCATCTGATCAACGCATAGTGACTGATTCTGGCGCTGCCACCACGGAACGTGGCCAAAATCCGCCCGCGGGCGGATCGTCGGATGGCGATGTTCGCCGCCTGCTTCGAGAGGTCGAACGCCAGCGGCCAGCGGGCGGCGAATGCAGCTTGCCCTCGCTTGCTCAGCAGCGAGCCGATGCGTTTGTTGCATTGTTCTGCGGGTCGGGGGCGAAGATAACCACCGAGGTCGTCATCCACGTTCGTGGGGATGGCAACACCTTCGACGATGGCACACCACTCACGACCAGTGCCGTTGCTCGCCAACTCGACGGGGCATTCATTCGGTTGCTGCTGCACGATGCGCAGCAGCGCCCGGTCAACGCATCAGCGCGGCGGCGCCATCCGACGACTCGGCAGAAGCGAGTCGTGGCGGAGACGTTCAACCACGAGTGTGTCGAGTGCCAATCAACCAGCCTGATCGAGTTCGACCACAACCCGCCCTATGAGCAGACCGGCCACACGATTACCACCGAACTCGAGCTGCGTTGTGCGCCATGCCACCGAGCCCGACACCGGGCAGCGGCCTAGTTGTGGTCGCCCAGACGATTGCCACACCACGGACAGAACTTGGCTGGGATGTAGCTCGATCCGCCGTCGCGAATCGGGAACACGACATGGTCCTAGGCGGTCCGCCGACGGCGGTAAGGGTCAAGAACTCTGCGCTCGATGACTTGGATGCACACAGTCTCGGAGCGTCACTTGGTGCCGACCTGCAAGACTTCTTCGCCTCCGAGGCCTGGCCACCTGCAGGATCGATCATTCTGCGATCGAAGTCGGTACCCGAACCGTCTCACGCGTTGTGGCTACCTTCGAGCCGGGACCCCTCGGGGACAGAACGACCCTCGCTGATCATCTTCACGCATTGCGACGACGACGAATTGGATATCGAGGGTGTTGAGCCTGCGTAGCGTCGTTCCGGGCATCGGCTAGCTCGTCGAATCGTTCGTCGACTTCAGCCATGCGCTCGTCGGTGAGGCCTGCGACCTCTTGGGCGTGCTTCAGCGCAGAGTCACGGAGATAGTCGCTGCGTGAAGGCTCGGCTGCACTTCCCATCTCAACAATGTAACTCGGTTGGCCATGTGCGTACGCAGGGGCACAGCACTAGGCCCACAATGCCGTCCGACCCGGTTGTTCGACCCCGTCGCTCGAACCGGGGTCTGCTGCTTGCCATGTGCCTAGAGATCGCCGACTTTCTAGGCACGCCGGGTGCCTATCCTGATTCACCCCCTGTTTCGCGTGCTTCTAGGCACGTTCTGGGCACGGAATCGTCTGGGATCTCTCGCAGCAGTTCTCTGGTCAAATGACTTGGAAGACCCTTGGGCTCCAATACATCCGGTCGTATCGATCCTCGCCGTAGGGTTCGAGCAGACCGAGATCGACCAGTACCTTGATCGCGTCTCGGTTTGCCTGGTTGGAGCGGCCGTGCCGTCTGTGAGCGTCTGCGACGGTGAGAATCGGGTAGGCGATGAGTTGTTCGGCGATGTCAACGGCTATCCGAGCGCGGGGGCGAGCAGTGCGAACGGCGTCACCGAACTCTTCTCGTAGTGACAGCAACCGCATGATTCGGTCGTGTCCCGTGCTGGCCTCGGTGGAGATCGCTTCCGCGAAAAACTCGATCCACGGTGCCCAGTCACCCGACTGGCTGACGGCAAACAAGTGGTCCCGGTACTCGTCGGCCCGCTCTTCAAGCCAAGGCGAGACGGCAAGTACAGGAGACCGCAGGGCGTCCTCTCGAAGAATCTGGAGTACGGCGACGAGCCGTCCTAGTCGACCGTTGCCATCAGTGAAGGGGTGCAGTGTTTCGAACTGGTAGTGCGCCATCGCAAGACGAGCGACGAGCTGTATGTGTCGTTGCGGTTCTGGACCGGTGAGCCAGCTGATCCATCGCTCGCACATCGCTCGCAAGCTGTCGCCCGGTGGCGGCGGGACGAATCGTGCCTCGGCAACTCTCTTGTGTTTGGCGCCGATGAAGACTTGGGTTGTTCGAAGTGATCCGGCCTCGGGCCCGTCAGTCGGTGTGCCTCGGACGATTTGTGCCTGGAGAGAGCTCAACAAGCCGAGCGTGATCGGCCGGTCAGCGATCCAGTCGAAGGCACTGTCCGCTGCTCTGGTGTAGTTCATTACCTCGCGGACGTTGGGAGGTATCTGACCACCTACGTCATGGTCAGGCTGAGTCTCTGCTGCGAAGAGTTCAGGAAGATCAGCGAACGTTCCTTCTAGTGCCGAGGTGCCTATCGCCTCGCGGCGAGTTGCGACTCGCGCTACGAGTTGCGGGTTGGGGATCAGCTGGGCTGCTGCATCCAAGCGTCCAAGATCGGCAGCAGCTTGGCTCATCGCCATCCACGCAGAGCCTGGAAGATCGACTTTCGTGGGTAGGTCATGTGGCAAGAAGGCTTCTACTTCGTAGTCCTCGCCGAATCGCGCGTCATGACCAGCGATGCTGACCACGTCTCCGATTGGCGAGTTGGCAAGCGACTTCATGGGACTTGGATTCCTGCTGCCACTTGCCAAGTCTCGCGCGTGAAACTTGGAATTACACGTCTGTAGTCCAAGTTCCAGTGGGGCACCCCGCCCACTCTCGAGCAATGCGAGGCGCAACGCATGCGATGAGTGACGTACCTGGAGGCGCCGTCCTTCGGTCAGATGGGCCGCTTGGCGGTGACCGTGATGGGTTGTGCGCCTTCGATGTAGGGCCGAGGATTCGGAATCAGGTTACGTAGTTCGTCGAAGCGACCCTGGAGGGCGAGCTTGGTCACGTCACACCCAGCTTGATCGAGTTCTCGTATCGAGGGTTCGGGCCCGGTCCATGCGGTCGCGGTGACGTCATACTCGAAGTACGCGGTTGAACCCCGGCCTGGTTCGAGAACCGTCGGTGGGATTGTGACCTCCATGGATCCGCTCTCATCTCGGATCTCCATTCGGGATCCGACGCCGACCATCCAATGTCCGATGCCGCCTTTGGCGATGACTGTGCCGGTGACCGGTCCATAGCGACGGGCTTCGACGAACTCGGCGATTGTGTGGGTAGCGCCGCGCAGCGCGAACTGGTCGTCTGAAATTCCTTGCGCCTCCAACCATCGTTTTGGCCATTCGCTGATCGCCCCGGGGCCACGCAGCCTCTTGACTTGATGGCTGCTTGCCCCATCGAGCACAAGGTGTGTGTCGAAGTCGATGGGTGCGTACGGGTCGTCGGGAGATCCCGACTCGATGGCATCTGAACTTGCTTCGAAGATCCCAGCAACATTCATGGCCACGGGCTTGAAAACGCCTTCGTCCACCCACACTTCATGGATCATGCCGGCTGGCACGAGGTCATCGCTGGTGAGATCGATGACGAGGAACCCGAGGCCAGCGTTGGCGATGGGCATGAGCGGTTGTGGGTAGGGATAGTCGGCCGGGCCGAGGTCTCGCAGCGCATTCGCTCGATCCCCTTGTCCGAAGTCAGTCGAAAGAAGCGATCTACTGCCTGCTCGAGACCCTCACTCATGCTGCGATCGTGTCACCGTTCGTCCCGCTGTGACAGAGGCGTTCGCACCAACTGGGTGAGAATCTGTCCGCTCTGACCTGGGAGTATGCGGACGCCAAGGTTGGCAAGGCGACTACTTGGGCGGTGTCTCGGGCCAAGCGACCGGCACGTACCCCCCAATCGAAGCGCCAGGAGCCGATTATCGGACCGGGATGGCGAGTTGAGACTGCCTGTCGCAGACCATCAAGCTTGATCGCACGTCCCGACGGTGCCGCCGGTGAGTGCGCCGGGGTGCAGTTCGTATTCGCCTGGTGGCACGGCGATCGTGACCAGTTGCCCGAACTCGGATGTGTACTGCTGGTTGAACTGACCTGGTGTCGTGCTCAGTGCGGGGTAGCCCTGCGAGTTGTCGAGGGACGCATCGATGATTCGGTAGGCGGCGACTCGTCGTTCGACTCCGAAGCCGCTCGGTGGCTGATCCTCGATGTTGACAGCCAAGACTTCGCCTTCGCTCACGGTGAATAGCTCGTCGCTCAAGATCCTGCCCTCGATCTGCACGGCAACTTCGCATTCTGAGGGAATGGCGTCCTCACTCAGGGGAGGGTCCCAACACGCTGTGGTGGTGATTCCGAGAATGGCACCGAACAAGCATGATTTGGTGAAGACGTTCACGACTGCCTCTTTCAAGTACCGATGTGATCGACCATTTCGCAAGATCTCTTGAGTTGGCGGTGGGTGGTCCCATGACGATTCCTGATCGCAATCAGTGGTCTGTCACAGGGGTTGCTGGAGCGCTGCTGCTCAGTTGCAACCGGTGCCCGTCACCGCTCGACCCGTACACAGACCTCACAACAGAACACCGATCGGAATCCTGAGGGATGATGCTGAGCTCCTGTCTCGCCATGGAGCGACTTTGGAGCCGGACCAGCGCCGTCTAGGCACGTTCTAGGCACGAATCTGCGCTGATCATTCAGGGCGTTCGGTCCGACAGGCGCCGACCTGGGAATATGTGTGGAGCGGGTGACGAGAATCGAACTCGCGTATTCAGCTTGGGAAGCTGATGTTCTACCATTGAACTACACCCGCAGGACCCTCCACAGTAGCGGCGAGCCCCGTGTGTGGCTAAGGCATGTGGCGAGGGAGCGAAGCTAGGGCTTGCGTCCGGTGACAGCGATGAACTTGTCGGCATCAGTGGCTGCTTCTTCGACATCGATCGCTTCTGACATCATGCCCGGCCCGCGAATCGCGTCGCCGGCAGCGTTGAGCATGTTGAACGCCTTTCGGGCGAGATCGTCTGGAAGCGCTGGCGTGATGCCCGCCGCCTTAGCGATGTCCCAGGCGTGGGTGAGCGGGTCGGCAAACAGAATGCCGATCGCATCGTCGACGGTCATCTCGCCGAACGGTGTCGACACGACCTTGGTAAGGGCACCACGCTGGTCGAGCGCCTCCATCACATCATCGAGCGCTTCACCCCAGGCAAGGGCTGGCGACTCGCCGGCTACCTCAGCCTCGGGTTGTTCGGGCGGTGGGCCCTCATCACGCATGGCGTTGGCCATTCGACGGACGCCCCAGATCACATGCCCGAGGGTCTCCTTGGCCGACCAGTCGTCGTTGGGTGACTGATTGTCCCAAGCGTCATCTTTGACGCGGCGAACGACGCCGTCGAGGGCGTAAAGAGCTTTCGTGTACGAACGGAGATTGTCACTCATGGTCACAACGTAGGCGGTACGTAGCTCGCAGAGGCGAGATTGGGTCGTAGTGTCCAATCTGATCGGAGGGGCGAGTATGAACCGGGATGGCTTTCTGGCATCATCTTCCCCGTGTCGTCGCCCCGACAATCGAAGCCCCCATGGGCCGAGGATTCCGGTGATGACGACCCCGGCTTTGATGATGAACGACCTGCGGTTGGGGAGTGGGTCGCAGCGATCGCCGGCCTGCTGCTGGTCATCGGCCTCTTTGCCGTGTGGGTAACGCAATTCGGCGAGGGTCAGGCCGGTGACGCCAACGTTGCGACTGCGTCTGATGGTGTTGCCGTGGCAGGAACCGTCCAACGGCTCGATGAGCCCACAACTACAACGTCCACCACGATCGCGACAACAACCACTGCGGCCGCCCCCTCAACGACCGATGTGTCCGCTGAAGAGCTCGCCGTGCTCGTGAGTGATCAGGCTCGTCGCGAACAACTGTGCGGTTCGGTTGCTCCGCCAGAGACGGTGCAGGTGGTTGATCTTCCGGCCACGATTCGGGTTGGCGTTGTCAGTTGTGAGGCTCGGCGCACACGGGTGGTCGAGGTCGCGCTCCTCGATGGCGAGTTGCAACTCAGCCCACTGCTCGTCGAGCTCTATGACCGGACCGGACGAGTCATCGAACAAGCGGGTGACATCTCGGGCGATCTCACGCTCGATCACCTCGGGAATATGACCGTGGTGAACCGATTCCGGGCCAGTGCCGACTGTGGTACCCGCCATGAGGCTGAGTGGAACGGCTCGCGGTTCGAGCTCACGGCAGCGGCGGGTCGCTTCGACTGCACACCCGAGGTCATTTTTGACCCGCTGGATTGGCCCGCTGTGTTCCCACCCAACGAGCGAGCGGCGTGTGTAGCTGGCGAAGCGACCTTGGGTGACAGCGAGCTGATCACACACCGAATCGTCGATGTCGATCTCGACGGTCAGAGCGACGTTCTCAGTTTCCGCCGACGTGATGGCGTCACCTTCGTGCGGGCCGATCTCGTCAGCGGAGCGTCCTATCAATCAGGTCTGAGCGAAGCGGTTCCGGTCGTCGACGGAACGTTGGGAGTCGCCGATCTCGATGCAGACGGCTTCAACGAAATCTTTGTGACGATGACAACGGGGGCAGGAGATGTCGACCTCGTCCTCAGTCGGTCAGGCTGCGGTTGGGTTGTTGCCGGCCAAGTGACCCAATCGGGCGACCAAATTGTCGAGTCGGGTTACCGATGTCTGCAGGTGGTCGGCGAAACCGAGATCGTGATGTCGGCTTCTTCAGCCATCCAGGGCACCGAGCCCGCCCGATTCCTCCATACCAGCGAGCGCTTCCGTATCGTCAACGGACAATTCGAACTGCAAGGCATCAACCGATCCGAACTCGATACATCCGAGCTCGAGTTGCGAGGAACTGCCTGCGTTGGTTGACGCCGGATGCTGAGCTTGTCCTGACCAGTTGATTTCGGCCGGCATAGGCCGAAAGAACCAGGTGAGTTCTCGTTCGCCCTACATCCGCAGCGCGCCCATGGTCGCTGCGCTCACCGTCTCGCTGGTGGCTGCGGCCTGCTCGCCATCACCGGAGGCGACAAGCGCTGCGGAATCTGACGTTGTCGACGCCTCGGCCACCGAGACCACGATGATGTCTGACGAGCCGATCAGCACCGACGACAGCGCAGATGACGGTGCCGATGAGCAGAGCTTTCCTGACGACCCGGCACCTGAGATTCCGAGCGAGTTGAGCTTTGCCGATCCGTCCGCCCAAGCCGACGCTCAGGCCGAACCAACGACGGGGGCCGACGACCCAGTCGCAAGTGGGTCGCGTCCGATCGCGTCCCAGAACAAGGGACCGCAGACCGAAACCCCTGCCGGCCCATCCGGTGATCCGTTCGCTGCCGGCTACAAGGGACCAGTTGGTGGCTGGGGGCTCACCGAGGTGCTGTCTGAAACGATCGTTCCGCTTCCTTCTGTGACTCCAGGGACCGCTCCGCTGACAGGGCTTGCAGGATCGATTCCTCACCGTCCGGCCGTGGTGGTCAAGATCGACAACTCGAGCAAGGCTCGCCCCCAGGCCGGCGTGGCACTGGCCGACATCGTGATCGAACAAGAGGTTGAAGGTGGAGTCACGCGTCTGGCCGCGATTTTCCACACCAACGACGCCACCGTGGGTCCGATCCGCTCAGCTCGTAGCACTGATGTGTCGTTCATCAGTGCCCTTGGTGATCCGGCGTTTGTGTATTCGGGAGCCAACCAGATCACCGATGACGTGATCCTGTCGAGTAGCGAGGTCCAGAACTTCAGCGCTTCCAGAAATGGCGGGTTCTGGCGAGAATCCAGTCGCCGGGCACCTTCGAACGTGTTCGCCGATGTAAACAGCTTCAACAACACCGGCAGTTCACCACCCGCGTGGTTCCATTACCGAGCCAGTGGTGTCGCTTCACCCGGCACGCCGACGACGTCGGTCAACGTGCGATTCGGTGGCTCCCGAGCTGCCTGGTCGTGGGATGGCGCGACGTGGTTGCGATCTCAGAACGGGTCCGCTCACGTTGCCGACACCGGCCAGCGCGTAACCGCCGCGAATGTCATCGTGGCCGAGGTTCCCTCGTTCGACACCGGCCTGCGCGATTCAGGCGGCGGGGTCATCCCCGAGTTTGTCTGGGCCGGGGCCGGAGCGGTCACCGTGTTCACTGACGGGAAGCGCATCGATGGCCAGTGGGTGCGTCCACGGCTCGTCGATCCTGCGGTGCTCCAAGCGGCTGATGGGTCGATCATCGAGCTCACACCCGGAGTCACCTGGGTTGAGCTGGTAGAACCCAACCGACTCTCATCGTCCTGACAGTCGTTGGTCGCGGTAGCCTCCGTGACCGTGATTCTTTCTGACCGAACGATCAAAGAGCGCGTCGGATCCGGCGACATCATCATCGAGCCATTCGACGAGGCTGCGGTGCAGCCGAGCTCCGTTGACCTACGCCTCGATCGGTACTTCCGTGTGTTCCGAAACCACACGCTCGGCCACATCGACGTCAAGCAAAACATCGAAGAGCTCACCGAACTTGTCGAGGTCACAGACGACGATCCCTTCATTCTTCACCCCCGCGAGTTCGTGCTCGGCTCGACGCTTGAGCGCGTCGCCATTGCGTCAGACTTGGTGGGGCGTATCGAGGGCAAGTCGAGCCTTGGGCGCCTTGGTCTGTTGATCCACACCACCGCTGGTTTCGTCGACGCGGGGTGGGATGGGCAGCTCACACTCGAGTTCTCGAATGTCGCCAGCCTGCCGATCACGCTCTATCCAGGAATGAAGATCGGTCAGATCAGCTTCATTCAGATGACCACCGAGGCTGACAACCCCTACGGGTCGAGCGCGTTGAATTCGAAGTATCAGGGCCAAAGTGGGCCGCGCCCGAGCCGCTACTGGGAGAACTTCGAGTCGTAGCTCAGCAGTTCTGGACGTGGAAGCGATCGTGTCCGAACTCGAGGGCGAGGAAGTCGATCATCGCGCCGGGGCGATGCTCTGCGTTGATGGCGATGAAGTCGAGTTGGTTGGAGATGATTGCACCATCTCCGGGACGGACAATGCCTTGATCCCAACCAAACTCGTTCACGACGTCGGGCGGGTAGGTGCCCCAGGACAGAGCGTGAGGGAACCAGCGGTCAGCCCAACCCTCTTCGAGTAGGTCTGATGCGGCGAGGTCGGGCTTTGTCGGGTTCGGTTCGAGGCCGATGCCGATCCGCGCCATCGGTGAGTGGGCCTTGATCATGTCGATGGCCCGGCCATGGGCCAGGAGAATGTGGTGAGCGGCGGCGAGCATGCCGTTGCTGGCGGCGTCCTGCAGCGTCTGATTCTCGGATCGAAAGATCTCGTCGAGGTAACGCACGGGTGAGGCGAAGGTGACGAACCGCTCGGCGCGGTCTCCAAGACGGGCCGCAACGACAGCCACGAAGTCGAGGTATTGGTCAACGGTTTGACGGTTGGTCCATCCACCGAAGGTTGCAACTTCACCAGGCAGAGAGCCCTCAAACAAACAGACGACCGGGGCGACACCTTCAGACAGAAGAGCGTCGACCTGCCGGCTGTGATCATCGAGAACATGCTCGCTCACGTCGAGACCGTGCCCGATGTCTCGCCACACGGGGCGAATGAGTCCAGTGGGACGATTCGACCGTGAGACGGAAGCCTTTGGCATGTTGTCGGCGAGTCTCTGCATGTCGTGATTGTCGGTTGCGATCCCCCCTACATGTGGGGAGAACCCAAACTTTGGGGGGATGAAATTTTGGGGGGCGAAACCTGAGGACGCCGGGGGTGGCGGGTCAGCCTTCAATCTCAGCCCGACGGGCGGCGGCTTCAGCTGCTTCGTTGGCCTCGCCGTTCTCAATCGCCTCGAGTACGTGCATGGCGATGTCGGCGACACGAACGTCTGACTCTTCTTTGCCGTGACCCTTCACGCCATCGTCCATCATCACGTAGCAGAAGGGGCATGCTGTCGCGACCCGACTGGCGCCGGTGTCGATGAGCTCGAGTGATCGCTCGTCGTTGACCTTCGAACCGGTGTCTTCTTCCATCCACATCCGGGCACCTCCGGCGCCGCAGCACATCCCTTGCGTACCGTTTCGCCCAGCTTCGACGACCTGCACACCCTTGAGTGAACCGATCACGTTGCGAGGGGAGAGGTAGACGTCGTTGTGGCGTCCGAGATAGCAGCTGTCGTGGTAGACGATCCGCTCCTCGAGGGTCGCACTCGACACGTCGAGCTTGCCCTGATCGATGAGCCACTCGAGGAATTGGCTGTGGTGGACGACTTCGTAGTTGCCACCGAGCTGCGGATACTCGTTTTGGAGTGTGTTGAAGCAGTGGGGGCACTGCGTGATGATCTTCTGGACCCCAATGCCGTTGAGTGTCTCGACGTTCTGCTTGGCCAGCATCTGGTAGAGGTACTCGTTGCCCGAACGGCGAGCAGAGTCGCCTGTGCAAAGCTCCGACGGGCCAAGAATCGCGAAATCGATGTCGGCTCGGTCGAGGAGCTTTGCCATCGACTGGGTGACCTTCTGGTTCTTGTCGTCGAAGCTGCCGGCGCAACCAACCCAGTAGAGGTACTCGTGATCGAGTGGACTGGAGCCGTCGATGATGGGCACGTCGAGATCTTTCGCCCAGTCGGCTCGCGTGCTCTGGCTCATGCCCCAGGGGTTCGACGAATTTTCCATCGCTCGGAATGCTGTACCGAGCTCGGTGGGGAAGTCGCTTTCCATGAGTGTGAGGTAGCGACGCATGTCGAGAATCTTGTCGAGGATCTCGATGTTGACCGGACAGATCTCGTCACACGCCTTGCAGCTCGTGCAGGCCCACACCTCTTCGGTGCTGATGCGTTCGAAGACCGAGTCGGACTCGACTTGGATTTCGGCCACGACGCCGAGCGGTGGACTCACTCCCGGCGTGCCGCTGCGGGCCATGACCTCACCGGTCTTCAGCACGATCTCTCGGGGATCAAGTGGCTTGCCCGTTGCGTGCGCTGGGCAGACGGAGGTGCAGCGACCGCACATGGTGCATGCGTCGGTGTCCATGAGCTGCTTCCAGGTGAAGTTCTCGACGGTGGATGCTCCAAACGTCTCGAGTTCGGTGTTGTCGAGGTCGGGCATGGCCCGCATGGCGCCCTTGGGACGCTCGCGATCCTTGAGATACATGTTCGCCGGTGAGGTGAACATGTGACGCATCATCGTGCCGGGGATGATTGCCAGGAAGGCGACAAACGTGAGCACGTGTGCTGCCCACCAGAACTGATGCCACCCAGACGTGTTGCCGAGGCCATCGACGACCTGTGCCAGTGGGTAGCCGACGACGCTCCAGCGCTCGAACTCAGGAAAGTCCTGCTCGGCGATACGGAAGGCCTCGGCGGCGAAGCCGGTGAATCCAATCGAGAACAAGACACCGTTGATGATGGCGTGCTCGGGTCGGCTCTTGATGGCGATGCGATAGGGCCGCCACTTCTTCGGGCCATACCGGCGCATGATGGCGAGCACCATCCCGGCGAGGAAGCCGACGCCTGCGAGGTCACCGATCAAGGCATAGGCCTTGTAGGTGTTGCCGTTGAGGAACTTGAGCGACTCGGGCACCTGGTGGTTGATCTCGAGCACCGTGGTGACGGCGAGCAGGATCAAGAAGTTGAAGTAGATGAGGGCGTGCATGATGCCCGCACCCGGCTCACGCATCAGCGTCTGCATGTAAATGCCGGCCCGGAAATCAGCCAGGCGACGCTTGAAGTTCTTCGGTGTCGTGGCCCGGTTGTCTGGTGCTCCCCGCTCCCAGTTCTTGACCCGGTACGACATCTGCACCGATCCCCACAGCAGCATGATCGGGATCACGGTGTAGAAGGCGAGCTTCCAGGACGACGGGATGTTCTCGAACAGCTCGCGCTGAATCTCTGAGTCGTCGTGGAAGTTGAAAACGGCCGCGGCAATGCCCGAGAGCACCGTCACGAAAGCGATGCCAGCGCCAACGGCAAGCCACACGTGGCTGGCCTTCAGGCGATTGGCGGGCGTTTCAAGGGCGAGATCTTCACTTGCTGGAGCGTCCATAGCTCCCGCCAAGCTAGTGGCCTGCGGTCAAAGAGCCCAGATTAATGCGTCTTTTTCCCCGGGGTATGGAAGTTGTCAGGTCGGAAACGGGTCCGATTGAGGGAAATCGTCCTGATCATCGAGCTCGGCGCGTGCCTCAGCAACGAGATCGAGCCGCTCGGCGAGCGCGTCGAGTTCGGACGTCACGTTGGTGGCTCCGATACCACTGGTGCGCGTGATGAGGCCGGCCGTCATGTCTTCGAATTGTTTGACTGCGCCTTCGAGAGACTCGAGCGCCTCGGCCTTGTGACGCTCCGGCATGCGGGAGGCAGCCACGATCTGCTCATCGAGCCGGGCTGCCTCGCGATCGATCGATGCGGTTGTGTCAGCCATGGTCGGGTCAGACGCGGCGGTTGCTCTGAGGCCCGCAGCAGCATCACGAACGCGTCGATGCAGTTTTGCCTCGGGCTCGTGTGAACCGAACCAGTTGTCGGGAGCCGGCGTGAGCAGTCCCGGCACGACTTGATTCTTGTTCTTCGCGTTTTTCGAGATCGCTCCCGCAGCGAGGGCGACGCCGAGCCCGACCACGGCAACGACCGCGATGACGATGGCGAGCCCGAACAGCGCCACCTCAGTTGCTCACAGTCTTCGGCGTGATGACGAATATGGCGACCCTGGCGAACACGGCGAACAGACTACTGGGAACGATCACTTCATGTCGTTCTGTTGCTTGCGGTGGTCGTTTACTCGGGCTGCTTGGTCCCGCGGAGGATCAGGTAGGGCTCACCGGGCAACGGCCGCCATAGATCGACCTTGGCGATCCCGGGCGCCTGGGAAACAAGCTCTTCGAGTTGTGATGCCGTCGGGAGCGAGGCGTCGGCTTCTCGCTGTACCCGAAGAAGAAAGTCGAGCTGGGCGGCAGCGACGCTTGCTCGCCCGCCGTGCTCAGCCGCGCACTGCGATGCGACGACCAACTCGCCTCCGGGACTCACCATGTCGGCGAAGTGGGCAAGCAAGTCGGCGCGTTTGGTCTCAGAGAAGTAGTAGATGTTGTTGAGAAACGTGACGACGTCAAACTGCTCGCCAGGCGCCACACAACTCGAGGCATCGCCTACGCGAAACTCAACTCGATCTCTCAATCCGAGGGCATCAAAGCGGAGCGCGGCGTCATCGATCACTCCGGCATCGAGGTCGATGGCGACGGCGGTGAGGGTCGGGTGGGTTGTCATCGCTGTTTCGAGGTGCACGCCAGAGCCACAACCAATCTCGAGCCACGTGCTTGGATCGACCGATCGCACGATGTCGTGGATCGCTCCCGCGATGAGCGGCTCGGTGACCCGTGAAACGTCGGCGATCGTGGTTGCTGAGCGAGAGAGGTCATCACGGCCAGGGCTTGAGCCGATGAGGGATGGCAGATCTTGGTGGGGGCCGAAGTAGTACTCCGCGACCGAGCGGTAGAACGGTGTTACGACTGGATCGTTGTTGGCAATGGCCCGAGCTCTCCGGCCCGAGATCACCAGCCGTCCGTCTACTTCGCTGAGCTCGCCCAGTTGTTGCCCGACGCGCAACCAAGCGTCGAGTCGATCTGGTTGTTGAGCTCCGATCGACTCGGAGATTTCCGCCACGGTGCCGGGCAGGTGGGCGAGGTAGCCATTGCTGGCCGCCCCAGCAAGGAACGCAAGCCTCACGGCGCGTCGACCATCGGTGTAGGCAAGCGTTCGCACCGGTGCCGTTCGGGCGTCACCCAAGATGGTGACAGCAGCTTGAGCGTCCGTTGCTCGGCGCCGCAGTCGGGTCAGAAAGCCAATGTCAGGGAGCACCACGATGTGTCAAAGGACGTTTCTTAAGACCACCAACAGCACGATGACAAGTATGACAGCGACGATCGCCGAAATGATCTTTACCTTGCTCCATGGCCGTTCGCCGTGGATCTCGCCAGTGGCGCCATTGATGAAGACTTGCCAAGGTTGACCGGCGTAGATCACCGTCAGAAGCCAGATCGGCAGAAGCACGTGCTTGTAGGTGACGTTGGCGAGGTGCGTCTGCTTCTGATCGATTCGCTGCTCGTCGCCACCGATGTCTCGGCGAATCGTCGAGTCGATCTGGTAGTCCATGATCTGCCGGGCATCTTGGAAACAGGTCTGTACTTCGCGGTCGTAGGTCCGACACAAGTGCCCGGCGATGAAGTCGGGGTTGTACGGCTGTAGCTGTTGGGTGGGCCACGGGTCGAGCTTGTCGACGTACTTCGTTGTGAAGCCGGTGTTGGCGAGAATCGTGATGTCGTCGAAGCTGTCGAACACTCGACCACTCACGCCACGCCACGTCGTGTACGTCTCGGTTCTCTTGTTGTCGCCGTGGCCGACGGTGCGGGTGTGCCTGGTGCCGCGTTGGCCCCGGTAGTCGGTGGTGGCCTGAGCGTCGTAGGTGAAGTACGCGGCGTAGACGCTTTCGAACGAACCGGCGGTCGAGTACTTCTTGAACTCAGTGGGAGCGAACCAACGCTTGTTGATCCATCGCTTGACGATGTCTTCCGCAGAGTCGTCGGTGACCGCAAACGGGAGCACACCGTCCACGTTGAGGCGGTCGGGTGCTTCGTGGATGTCCGTGCGTTGGATCGGTGTTGCGCAGTAGGGGCACCGGGTGGCCGTCATGGTCCCGACGAAGGTGGTGTGGCCGCCGCAGTTCTGGCAGATCACTTCCTTTTCACCCTCGGCGTGGCTCATCGCCCGTCCAGACATCATGTTCATCTGGAGCGACTGCCAGCTGTTCTCCTCAACGGCCGCCCCGTCTGCGTGCACAATTTCTTGTCCATGGCCGCAGCTGGGGCAGGTCAGGTTTTGGTCGCCGATGTGGAACTCGAGTTGGGCGCCGCAGTTCCCGCAGGGTCGGGTGTCGACCTTTTGCTGTGCGTTGAATGAGCTGAAGTCGCGCTGACCTTCCGGGGCAGCCGCTGTCTGGGCTGCGGCTGGTTGGGCTGCCGCTGTCTGGGCTGCCGCTGGCTGGGCCGGCGGGGCCTGAGCCGGGAGCGGCGGCGGTGCCGGTGACGCAGGTGGCGGCGACGCTGCTGGCGGCGCGGGTGGTGGCGCGTGCGGCGCGGCAGTCTGTGGTGGTTCGCCCGGTCGGCTCGGCGGTTGTGGCGGTGACGTTCCCTCCATCACGACACCTCTATTCGGCCGCAGGCGGCGGTGTTGGCGGCGCGTCGGTTGGCAGCGGCGGTGGGGTAGCGAACAGCGTCTGCAACGCCGGCACCGTGTTGGCGGCTGCCCAGCCAGCCATGCCGGCAGTCCACACCTGGCTCTCGGGGGTCATCTGACCGTTGGCGAGCCCGGCGCGCATCTGCTCGATGCTGAACGGCCCTGCTTGCTGGCCATTCATCGCCACGTGAAACATCGGTCCTTGGTTCGGCAATGGTGGTGGGACGGCTTGTTGTTGGGCCTGCTGCTGCTGAGGTTGCATGGCCCCGCCCATGGTGTTGGCCATCTGGCCGGCCATGGCGACACCCATACCCATCGAAAGCATGTCGCCCATCGCGCTGCCACCTTCGTTGCCGGCGGCAATCACCATTGCGTCGGCGGCTTTGGCTTGTTGGTAGCGATTCAGGTCGCCCACGTTGTCGAGGAAGCCAGCTTCCTCGACGCCCTTGGCGACGCCGCGTGTCATGGCCTGGGTGATCTCGTCTGGCAACGAGATGTTCATCGTGATGTCGGGGATGGCGAGGCCGTACTCGTCGTCGACCCGTTCGGCCACGAAATCGCGAAGCTTGGCCGATAGCTCGATCTGCTTGCCCTGCAGATCGATGGCGCCCAGCCCCGATTCGAGCACCATGTCGGAGAACGCAAGCGTGATCACTCGGCGCAGCAGCTCGGTGATCTCGTCAATGTCGACCGAGCTGTCGGTCCCGATCACTTCGCGCAGGAAGATCTCTGGATCGTCGACCTTCACGACACACAAGCCGTTCGCTCGCACCTGGACCATCTTGAAGTCGGGATCACGGACGGTGACGGGAGTCGGCGTGCCCCACCGCAGGTCGGTGACGGGGCGGGTGTTGATGAAATAGACCTCTGAGCGGAACGGGCTGTCGAACCCGTGCTTCCAACCCTGCAGGGTCGACAGGAGCGGCAGGTTCTCGCTTGTGAGTTCGTAGTGGCCGGGTTCGAAGGTGTCAGCAAGCGATCCGCGATAGACGAACACAGCCTTTTGGCCCTCGCGGACGATGAGTTGTGCACCGTTCTTGATCTCGTTCTGATAGCGAGGAAAGCGCCACGCAAGCGTTGTTCGCGAATCATCAATCCATTCGATGATGTCGACGAGCTCGTTGCGTAGCTTGTCCATCAAACCCATGTTCGACCCTCCTACGGTCAGTCGGCGGTTGGGTATCCAGCGCCGGTTTGACCCTAGCCAAACTGGCGCAATTGTTCTGTCGGCAGGCTGACGTACATAACACGAAGAGCCCTCTATCTGTCGGTTCGACAAGCAGACACGTTGAGGAAACAGTCCCGTAACGTTCGCCTTCTAACGTCTCTCTGATGGACGTGGAAGCCCTCCGCTGGCCAAGAGAACGCACCCGCCGGGCGACACTGCGCGACGCCGGAAGACCCCGAATCTTGCTTGTTGAGTCGTCCGCAAACCCCCCGGTCTGCGCTGACCCGCTCGAAGATTGGGTCTACGCGGACGCAGATCGGCTCGAGATCGATGTGCGGACACAATCGGTCCGCCTTCGCGCTGAGGGCGCTCTCGGGCACGCCGTGGCACCGCCACCCCCGGCTCTCGACAACGACGGTGTTCTCCGGGTGGGCTCGAGCTGGGTGGCCTTGCCGCCCCTCGAGGCCCGCTTGGCCCTGTCGTTGCTCGAAGAGCCGGGCGCCGTTGTGTCCCGCGATGCATTGACGAACGCTGGTTGGCCGGACGGAACCTCTGACCGCAACTCGCTCGACGTTCACATCATGCGGCTCCGGCGCCGCATTTCTCCCCTCGGTGTGACCCTTCGAACGGTCCGTTCACGGGGCTACGCCCTTCAGGTCTGATTCACGATCTCATCTTCCACACTCACTCGCTGATGAAGCGCAACGATTCGGACTACGGTCCATCGATGCCGCCAGCTTCGGCAGGCTGAGCTGGATTCAACAAGAAAAGGAAACTGCAGATGCAACTCGTCACGGCAGTGATCAAGCCACACATGCTCGATGAAGTGAAGGAAGCCCTTCGGGGCATCGGGATTCAGGGCATGACCGTCACCGAGGTCAAGGGATTCGGTCGTCAGGGTGGCCACACCGAGACATATCGCGGCGCTGAGTATCAGGTCGACTTTGTCCCAAAGACCAAGCTCGAGATCGTCGTCGACGGCACCGACGTGGCCAAGGTCAGCGAGGCGATCACCTCCGCGGCCCAGACCGGCAAGATCGGTGACGGCAAGCTGTGGGTGACCCCAGTCGAGTCTCTCATTCGTATCCGCACCGGTGAGATCGGCGCAGACGCGGTCTAGCTCGTGATGGCGGCCAGCAGGTCGAAGTCAGCCTGCGTTGGGTTGCCTCCGATGTAGGCCTGATAGGCGCCACCGACCTGCCAAACGGCAAACGCCTCGGCGAAGTCGCCTGCCGGCGACCCGAAGTCGTTGCCACCCGCGCTGGGGTACCAGCTTTGTGGACTCAACCCGCGCTGCTCCAACCACTGGGTCTTTTCTTGCGGTGACACCCGCAGGAAGTCGACCGCATGGCCTATCTCGTGCGCCAACACATGGGCCACTTGCGTGTCGGAGTGGGTTGAGCGCACATAGAGGTAGATCGTCCGCTCTCCGAAGTCAATCCAACCCGAGATGTCACTGCGGGGGCCGTTGAACGAGATCGTCCAGCCGTCGAGGGTCTGACGCCACGGGTAGCTGATCTTGTTGAGCGCTGCCTGGCCGCGTACGCCAGCGTTCTGGTTGTTCACGACGATGCGAACGTCCGACGACGAGCTTGCCGCCTGCGTGGAAGGCGCGGCCACCACGGTCGTTGTGACGTTGGGATCGATGGTGGGCCCGACCGCTTCGCCTCCGGTGGTGTTGTCTGAGTCGTTGTCTGAGTCGTTGTCGGAGTCGGCTTGGACGCCGGCTGGTAGTTGCACTCGTCCTGCGACAGCGACTTCGAAACGTGAGTCGCTGTCGAGTTCGATCACCTCGGTGACGTCAGCGGTCGCAGCGACGGAAACGACGCTCAGAACAACACCAACGACCATCATGACGGGCGTCATCTTCTTGGCGGGGTTGCGCCACCTGACTGCTGATCGAAGGATCACCCGGCTGACAGCTCTTGGAGAAGCTCGAGTTGTTCTGTCGTTGGGGTGTCGCCGAGTTCGCTTCGGTAGTCATCTGGGCCGGTCAACATGACCGCAAAGGCCTCGGCGAAATCGCCGGCGCCGGTTGCGAAGTCGGTGGCCCCAGAACCGGGCCACCAGTCGTGTTCGGCAATGCCGCGCACCTGCTGCCACTGCTCTCGCTCTTCGGTGCTGTTGAGCGTGACGTCAATCGCATGCCCGAGCTCATGGGCGATGACGTGTTGGAGAAACTCGTCTGACTGTTCTTCTCGGACGAAGATCTCAATCCGGTTCTCTTGGGTATGGGTCAGCCCGAAGAGGTCGTCGCGGCCATCACGGAACTCGATCGTCCACTCGGGCAGAACGGAGGCCCAGTCGTACTCGAGCGCCTCGACTGCAGCCCGACCGCGTGTGAGAGCCACGCCTTCGCCTTGCAGTTCGCCCGCGGCGTTCGCTGATGCAGCATCGTCTGCTGCGGTGTCGCCCTGCACCTCGGCGGTGAGTCCGAGGGTGATCTGGTTCGAGACGTCAGAAGGTGCCGCGCCCTGCGTGAACGTCGCAACTCCAACGACAATCGCCGAGGCGATCAAAAACCGTCGAACCATTTCCGCCTTCAGGGCCGTCGCCCATGAACTCACGGTCCGGGCCCCACCGGCACCGAACCTCACGAAAAGTAGTGATCAGTCACACTGAGGAGTCAGAGTGATTCGTCCCGGCGGGAAGATGTGCCTAGGCGGTCCAGCCGGTGCCAAACCCTGCGTGTCGAAAGGGAATAAACCTGAGTGTCTATGACTTAGGTTTACGTAGTGACTGCCGATCACATCCGATAGGCTTGGTCAGACCCCCCGCAAGAAACCTCAGCACGCGGCTCTCTTGCCGCTTGCGGTAACCGGCCCGGCTCGGGCCAGAAATGGAAGATCAACCATGGCAAAGGCCGTTGGCATCGACCTCGGAACCACCAACTCAGTCGTCGCTGTTCTTGAAGCTGGCGACCCGGTCGTGATTCCAAACTCCGAAGGTGCCCGAACGACCCCGTCTGTTGTCGCGTTCTCAAAGGACGACGGCGAAGTCCTCGTTGGTGAGGTGGCCAAGCGCCAAGCCATCACCAACCCTGATCGCACCATCCGTTCGGTGAAGCGCCACATGGGCACGAACTGGACCACCGACGTCGATGGCAAGAAGTACACCTCCCAAGAGATCAGCGCTCGCACGCTGATGAAGCTCAAGCGTGATGCCGAGGCGTACTTGGGCGACTCGGTCACCCAAGCCGTCATCACGGTCCCCGCGTATTTCGACGACGCGCAGCGCACCGCCACGAAAGAGGCGGGCCAGGTCGCCGGCCTCGAAGTGTTGCGCATCATCAACGAGCCGACCGCAGCTGCCCTTGCCTACGGCCTCGACAAAGAGGGCGAAGATCAGACGATCCTCGTGTTCGACCTCGGTGGCGGCACCTTTGATGTCTCGATCCTCGAGATCGGTGACGGTGTGTTCGAAGTGAAGTCGACCTCGGGCGACACCAGCCTCGGTGGCGACGACTGGGACGACGCGATCATTGAGTGGCTCGTCGATCAGTTCAAGAACGCCCACGGCGTGGATCTCGGCGCAGACAAGATGGCGGCACAGCGCCTGAAGGAAGCAGCCGAGAAGGCCAAGATCGAATTGTCGACCACTCAGTCGACCAACATCAATCTTCCCTTTGTCACCGCAACGGCTGACGGGCCGCTGCACCTCGAAGAAACGCTCAGTCGCTCGAAGTTCCAAGAGATCACCGCTGCGCTGCTCGACCGGGTCAAGAAGCCCGTCGAGGCATCGGTGAAGGACGCTGGCCTCAGCTACTCAGATATCGACCATGTCGTAATGGTCGGTGGCTCGACTCGTATGCCAGCTGTGTCAGAACTCGTCGAGAGCCTGACGGGCAAAGAGGCGAACAAGTCAGTGAACCCCGACGAAGTGGTTGCTGTCGGTGCTGCGGTGCAGGCTGGCGTGCTCAAGGGTGATGTCAAAGACATCCTCTTGCTCGACGTCACCCCGCTGAGCCTCGGCATCGAAACCAAGGGTGGTGTCATGCACAAGCTCATCGAGCGCAACACCACGATCCCGACCCGCCGCTCCGAGACCTTCACCACTGCGGAAGACAATCAGCCGTCGGTGGAGATCCATGTGCTCCAGGGCGAACGCGAGATGGCTGGCTACAACAAGACGCTTGGCAAGTTCCAGCTCGTCGAGTTGCCGCCTGCTCCTCGTGGCATCCCGCAGGTCGAGGTCACCTTTGACATCGACGCCAACGGCATCGTCCACGTCAGCGCCAAGGACCGAGCGACCAATAAGGAGCAATCCATCACGATCACCGGCCAGTCGACCCTGTCGAAGGACGACATCGAGCAGATGGTGAAGGACGCCGAGGCCCACGCCGAAGAGGACTCCGCACGCCGTGAAGAGGCCGAGGTGCGCAACGGCGCCGAGAGCCTCGTGTACAACACCGAAAAGCTCCTGCGGGAGCAGGGTGAGTCACTCGGCGACGACGAAACCAAGCCAGTCGAAGAGGCGTTGGTCGAGTTGAAGACGGCACTTGCCGGCGAAGACGTCGAAGCCATCAAGGACAAGACCGAAGCCGTGCTTGGCGCCAGCCAGGCGATCAGCACCAAGCTCTACGAGCAGGCAGCCGCTGAGGCGGACGCCGAAGGCGCTGCAGCCGGCGATGCCGATCAGGTTGACGACGATGAGGTCGTCGATGCCGAGATCATCGAAGAGGACGACGATGCCGCCGACGCTGAGGATGCCGAGTGAGCAACCCGTCCGACACACCCGACGAGACGGCTCCATCCGAAGGAGAAGGTGTCGCCGAGGAGGCTGCACCGTCCTTCGGTACCGGGGCTGAGGGAACGGTCGCTGACGACGTGGCTGATGCAGGCGCCGAAGCCGATGCAGAGGCCCCTGCCGAGTCGATTTCGGTCGAGGACCTCGTTGTCGACCTCGAACGGGTCAGCAACGAACGAGACGAGTACCTCGACTCGACTCGCCGAGTGCAGGCCGAGTTCGAGAACTACCGCAAGGCAGTGGCCAAGCGTGAAGCTGACGCCATTGCCCGAGCCAACAACGGCCTCGTGGCCGAGCTCCTTCCGGTGCTCGACGCCTGCGACAGTGCGATCGCCAATGGCGCCAGCGATGTCGAACCAGTCAGAACATCGTTGATCGATGCCCTGATAAAGCAAGGGCTCGAACGCTTCGACCCCGACGGCGAGCCGTTCAATCCTGAACAGCACGAAGCCGTCATGCACGAAGAGGGTGAAGCCGAAGACGGCCCGGTTGTCGCCGAAGTCCTCAGGGTTGGCTACGGCTGGAAAGGAAATGTCGTTCGCCCTGCGATGGTGCGGACCCGGGGGTGACTCGCTCCGGTTGATGCCGGCGGTACGACACCGCTGCGGGTCCAGCTCCGCTTCGCTCCGCTGGCCAAGTCCTCACCTGCGTCGCCCCACCGCCACCAACCTCGAACCCGAAATCCCCAACGCAACCGTCCCAAGCAACGAAACGACACCACGCAAGGAGGTGAAACATGCAGCACGACTGGCTCGACAAGAACTTTTACAAGATGCTCGGCGTCTCTGACGACGCGAGCGACAAAGAGGTCACGAAGGCGTATCGGAAACTCGCCCGCAAGTACCATCCTGACGCCAACCCAGGCGACGCGAAGGCCGAAGAGAAGTTCAAAGAGATCTCCGAGGCCTATGACGTCATCGGCGATCCCGAGAAGCGTCGCGAGTACGACGACGTTCGCAAGCTCGGTCCTGTAGGGGGCATGTTTGGCGGTGGAGCCGGTGGCGGAAGGCCGGGAGGCTTCGGGCCAGACACCGGTATGGGCGGTGGTCGCAACTTCACCTTCGACGGTGTTGATCTCGGCGACATCCTCGGTGGGGTGTTTGGCGGTGGAGCCGGAGGCGGAAGGCCCCGCGGCCCGCAACAGCCGCGCGGTGAAAAGGGAGATGATCTCCAAGCCGATCTCCACCTGTCATTCGACGATGCCGTCAGCGGTGTCACGACCTCGGTGCACCTGACCTCCGACGCTGCGTGCTCGACCTGTGATGGGTCAGGTGCCCGACCCGGCACCAGGCCGTCGTCGTGCTCCCGCTGTGGCGGCCGAGGTGTTCTCGACGACAACCAAGGATTGTTCAGCCTCTCCCAACCGTGCCCCCAGTGTGGTGGGCGTGGTCACGTCATCGACGATCCCTGCACCACCTGTCGAGGCACCGGCACCGAGCGTCGGCCGCGCCAAGTCAAGGTTCGCATCCCGGCCGGAGTCAAGAATGGCCAACGCATTCGTCTGAAAGGACGAGGCGGACCGGGCAGGTTTGGTGGCGGCCACGGTGACCTACTGGTGAATGTCGAGGTCAAACCCCACGACGTGTTTGGGCGAAAGGGAACGAACCTCACCGTCACGCTTCCGATTTCGTTCGCAGACGCCGCTCTCGGCACCAAGATCAAGGCGCCGACCATTGACGGTGGCACGGTGACTCTTAAGGTGCCGGCCGGAACATCAAGCGGCAAGACCTTCCGGGTCAAGGGCAAGGGCATCGCCACCAAGAAGAAGACGGGCGACTTGCTCGTCACCCTCGAAGTAGCGGTCCCCACCGATCTCTCCGATGAGCAGCGTGAGGCCATCGCTGCGATGGCCCAAGTGCTCGAAGCTGAGGCGTCGTCGTGAATGCCCGCCCAACCGATGGGCCACAAAGCAATCACGAGCCCTCCACCCGCGCCGTCTACATCATCTCGATTGCAGCCGAGTTGGCCGGCGTGCATCCCCAGACGCTGCGGATCTATGAGCGCAAGGGTTTGGTCAGCCCTGCTCGCACTGGCGGTGGCAGTCGCCGCTACAGCGACGCCGACATCAGCATCTTGCGCCAGATCCAACAGCTCACCGATGATGGCCTGAATCTGGCAAGCGTCAAGCGAGTGCTCGAGCTCGAACAGGCTGTTGCCCGACTCACAGCAGAGCTGCGCGACGTGCGTGAGAGCCACCGTCAGCAACTCGAGGCGATCGAAGAATCACATCGCGACGAACTCGATGCGGCCCGTCGCGAACATCGACGAGATCTCGTCCCCGTCAGCACCGAAGTGACCGTCTATCGACGACGGCGAAGCTGACCCGACATCAGAACCCAACCCCACACCAACCCCCCTACCAAGACACCCCGTTTGAAGTTGATGAAGGAGCCACCTCATGGCACTCGACCCGAACCGTTGGACCATCAAAACCCAAGAAGCCATCACTGGCGCCATTGACCGAGCAAAGAACGACTCACATCCCGAGGTCACCCCCGACCACCTGCTCAGCACCCTGCTGTCCCAGCCCGAGGGCGTCGTTCTGCCGGTGCTCACCAAACTCGGTCGACAGCCCACGACCCTGCGAGTCGACACCGAGCTCGCACTCGACGAACTGTCCAAGGCCTACGGCGCGGAGCCTCGCTTTTCGAAGCAGACCAACCGCGTCCTTGCCGATGCCGACAGCGTCCGGGTTGATCTCGGTGACGACTACCTGTCGACCGAGCACCTCCTTGTCGCCCTGGCCAATCCTGACCCCGCCGGCGCTACCGCAAAGCGACTCAACCTCACCCGGGCCGAGCTGCTCGAGGCGCTGCAAGAAGTGAGAGGCTCGCACCGAGTCACGAGCCAGAACCCTGAAGACCAGTTCCGGGCGCTCGACAAGTACGGGCGTGATCTCACCGAAGACGCTCGATCGGGTCGGCTCGATCCGGTCATCGGTCGCGACGACGAGATTCGACGGGTGGTGCAGGTGCTCAGTCGAAGGACCAAGAACAACCCAGTGCTGATCGGTGAGCCCGGTGTCGGAAAGACCGCCATCGTCGAAGGTCTTGCCCAGCGCATCATCGAAGGTGACGTGCCAGACAGTCTTCGCAATCGTCGAGTCATTGCCCTCGACATGTCATCAATGCTGGCGGGGGCAAAGTTCCGCGGCGACTTCGAAGAGCGCTTGAAGGCCGTGCTGAAAGAGATCACCGATGCCGACGGCGAGGTGATCACCTTCATCGACGAGATGCACACCGTCGTGGGTGCCGGCGCCGGCGGCGACTCGGCGATGGACGCATCCAACATGCTCAAACCGATGTTGGCCCGCGGTGAGTTGCGCATGGTTGGCGCAACAACACTCGATGAGTTCCGCAAGCACATCGAGAAGGACCCGGCCTTTGAGCGACGCTTCCAGCAGGTATTCGTTGGCGAGCCGACGGTCGAGGACTCGATTGCGATCCTTCGGGGTCTGAAAGAGCGCTACGAGGTCCACCACGGTGTTCGTATTCAAGACGCAGCATTGGTTGCCGCAGCCACCTTGTCTGACCGCTACCTCACGGGCCGGTTCCTGCCTGACAAGGCCATCGATCTCGTCGACGAGGCAGCGTCCAAGCTCCGTATCGAGATCGATTCGTTGCCGACCGAGATCGACGTCGTCGAGCGGCGAATTCGTCAGCTCGAGATGGAAGAAGTTGCGCTCTCCAAGGAGACCGACGACCAATCTGGTGAACGTCTCGTCGAGATCGAGTCCGAGCTTGCCGACCTCAAAGAGCAATCGGCCGGCATGAAGGCGCATTGGCAAAACGAGAAAGAGGCCATCGATCGCATTCGTGTGCTCAAAGAAGAGCAGGACCAGCTCAGCCGAGAGCTTGAGCGCGAGTCCGATCTCGAGAAGGCGGCAGAGATCCGCTACGGCCGCTTGCCGGTGCTCGAACGCCAAACCGAAGAAGCGTCAGCTGCGCTTGCCGATCTTCAATCGACGCAGACGATGCTGAAAGAAGAGGTTGACGAGGAAGACGTGGCTGAGGTGGTGAGCCGATGGACCGGCGTGCCGGTCTCGCGACTGATCGAGGCTGAATCTCGCAAGCTCCTTCGACTCGAAGACGAGCTGCATCAGCGAGTGATCGGCCAGACCGATGCCGTCAGCGCTGTGTCGAGCGCGATTCGCCGCTCTCGAGCCGGACTGTCCGACCCGAACCGTCCCATCGGCAGCTTCTTGTTCATGGGGCCGACCGGTGTCGGCAAGACCGAGCTCGCTCGGTCACTGGCGGACTTCCTGTTCGACGATGAACGAGCCATGACTCGCATCGACATGAGCGAGTACATGGAGAAGCACGCAGTCTCACGTTTGATCGGTGCCCCACCGGGATACGTCGGGTACGACCAGGGTGGTCAGCTCACCGAGTCGGTCCGACGCCGGCCCTACGCTGTCGTGCTGCTCGATGAGGTCGAGAAGGCCCATCCCGATGTGTTCAACGTCCTGCTGCAGCTGCTCGACGACGGTCGTCTCACCGACGGTCAGGGTCGCACGGTCGACTTCACGAACGTTGTCCTCATCATGACCTCGAACCTCCCAGGTGATCCGAAGGATTTCTTCCGGCCCGAGTTCATCAACCGGGTCGATGACATCGTGCGGTTCGACGAGCTGACCAAGGAAGACCTCACCGGCATTGTCACCGTGCAACTCCAGCTTCTCGAGCGACGCCTTGCCGATCGTCGCCTGACGCTTGACGTCACCGACGCGGCACGGTCACGAATTGCCGACCTGGGTTACGACCCGGCGTTTGGTGCTCGCCCACTCAAGCGAGTGATCCAGAAAGAGGTCGCCGATCGCATCGCCATTGCGATCCTCGAGGGCGAAGTTGATGAGGGAGCCAAGGTGCGGGTCGACAGTCTCGAGGACGACTTCGTCATCGACATCGCCTGACCGTCATCACACCGAGACCTCCTCCGAAAATCCCACGATGGCTGAAGCGCCTCACGGGTAGAGTTCACCAACGTGCCAGCAACAGTGATCGTGGGAACGCAGTGGGGCGACGAAGGGAAGGGTAAGTTCACCGACCTTCTCGCCAAGGAAATGTCGGTTGTGGTCCGATACCAAGGCGGCCACAACGCTGGACACACCATCGTGATCGATGGTGAAACGTTCAAGATCCAGCTGATTCCCAGCGGTGTCTTTTACGACCACATCACCCCGATCATCGGCAATGGTGTGGTCGTTGACCCGTTTGTCTTGCTGAAAGAGATGGACAGCCTCAGCCGTCGTGGCATCGATGTGAGCCGCCTCAAGCTGTCGGGGAACGCCCACCTGATCATGCCCTACCACCAGGAGCTCGATGCCCTGCACGAGCGCCATCTCGGGAAAGCAAAGCTCGGAACAACCAAGCGAGGCATCGGTCCTGCGTATGCCGACAAGGCCATGCGGGTCGGGATCCGGGCACAAGACATGCTTGACGAGGACATCTTTCGTCAGAAGCTCCACGCCACGCTGTCACACACCAACAAGGTGCTCACGAAGGTGTTCAACCGGTTGCCGATTGATCCCGATCAAGTTGCTGACAAGGTGCTGTCTGAGTGTCTCGAAACGCTGGCGCCACACATTGCGGATTCGGTGAACATCATCCACGACGCCCTCGATGCCGGGCAGCACGTGTTGTTTGAGGGTGCGCAGGCCACCTTCCTCGATCTGGACCACGGGACGTACCCGTTTGTGACGTCGAGCAACCCGATCGCTGGCGGCGTGTGTGCCGGTGCTGGCATTGGCCCGAAAGAGATCACCCGTGTTGTCGGAATCGCGAAGGCATACGTCACGCGCGTTGGTGCTGGGCCGTTCCCGTCAGAGCTTTTCGATGGTGACAACGACGGCGATCGCATGGTCGAGATTGGTCGTGAGTTCGGAACCAACACCGGGCGCCGTCGTCGGCCGGGCTGGTTCGATGCTGTGATGCTGCGCCATGCGGTACGGATCAACGGCCTCACCGAACTGGCGATCACCAAGCTCGATGTGCTCGACACGTTCGACACCGTGAAGATGTGCGTGGCCTACGAGATCGACGGCAAGCGAGTCGAGAAGCTTCCCTACCACCAGTCAGAGCTTCACCGGGCCAAGGCCATTTACGAAGAGTTTCCGGGCTGGAAAACTGATCAGACTGCTGCGACCGAACCCGGTCACCTCCATCCGAACGCCCAGGCCTACCTGCGAGCGCTTGAGGACCGTGTTGGTGTCCCCGTGACCTTGGCGTCGACGGGGCCCGGCCGGAGCCAGTTCATCCACTGGACGTCCTGACCGCCTCGCAGCGGGCAGGGCTCAGTCAGTCGTCGTCTCGACGCCGGGGCAAGGGTGCATCGTTGTCGCGCTCTTCCTTTGGCAACATGCCGCGAAGGGCAGGTGGCACCCAGTTCCCGTCTTCGTCCGTGTCCGCCTTCGTTGCGGTGGCAACCGAGCCGGTGTCTGACGAAGGCCCGCTGCCGAATGGAGAGTCGGTAGCCATATCGGCGAGTGCCGGCTCGGCGTCTGCGTCGACTTCGGGGGCGTGGATCACGACTTCGAGCGGGTTCGAGGACCAGTTCGGTTCGTCGTCAACCGCGTTGTCGAACGCTGGCTCGTGCGCGAAGTCGTTCGCGTCGAAGCGGTCGTCCTCGAATGCCGGGTCGTGTGCGAACGATCCGGAGTGTTCGGTCGCAAACGGTTGCTCGTTGAGGAAGCTCGATTCGGCGAGTGCAGCGGGTTCAGGATCCGGCGTCACGGGTGGTGGTACCCACGCCTCCATCGGTTCACGGGCGAGTGGTTCGTCGGCGAACGGGTTCACCGTTGCGTCAAAGGCGCCGTCCCCAATCGATGATGCAGTCGGTGCTGAACTGGGTGTCGGAGCCTGTAGCTCTGGCTCCTCATGGGCGTCGTCGACCGGGAGGTCGGCGGCGCGTGAACTCTCCGCCTCCTTGAGCCGTGCTAGGAGCTCGGATGCCGACGGTGAACCGCCGCCCGCAACCGGCGTCTCGGCAACGGGTGCTTCCGTGAGCGAGATGCTGGCCGGAGCGTCGTCTGTGCCGTTCAGTTTGTCAACCAGCGATGTGTCGTTCGTTGACTCTTCGATCGAATCGATCTGTTCGTCGTCGTCGCTGGAGTCGTAGCTGGCGAGGGCCATGCCGAGGTCGATGGTTTCTTCCTCGTCATCGATCACGGCGTCTTCCGCGGCGGGAGGAGGAGGCATGTCCGATGCGGCAGCGCCAGCGATCGCGTTGACGTGCTCCTCGGTTTCGGCCTCGTCACCGCTCTCTGCCGAGCCGGCGTCTGCTGCTGCGGCCTTTTTCAGCTTCTTGAGCTTCTTGTCTTTCTTGGCGGCCTTCTCAGCTTTTGCTGGCTCGGCCTTGTCCTTTGGCGTGCTCTTTGACTTGGTCTTTGACTTCTTGCCAAAGCGGCGGGCCGGCGCTTCCTCTTCTTCTGGTTCGAGAACCGATGGATCCCGCATGACGATGTCGGAGCCTTCTTCGTCGAAGAAGATGAAACCTTGATTGTCCTCGATCTCTTCGGCTTGTTGAAGCTCTTTGCGCCGCTTGCGTACCTGCTTGCGCTCTTGTGGCGTTGTGCTCTTACTCGTCGACCGGATGCCGGATGCTGCAATGGCACACGCCTTGCACACCGGAGCCCGCTTCTTCCCTCTCGGGTAGAGCAAGCAGGCGTCGCAATAGTCGCCGCCGCACTTGTCGCAAACATTGTCCGCTCTATCGAGCGGATCGTTGTCACACCGTCCGTTCACCGCTGAACCTCGTGATTAATCAGGCACACTTGTCTGGTCCGAAGATCGACCCAATAGTGGGGTCGCTTGAGTAATTGGTCGGGCCTTTGTTGCCCGGCGTTGTTTCAGGAGTTCGATATGTCGATTCCGAACGTGTTGGCAGATCGCTATGCGAGTTCGGCCATGTCGGCCATCTTCGACCCCGTCAATCGAGTCCGACTCGAGCGAACGTTCTGGCTCGCAGTGCTGGAAGCTCAAATCGATCTTGGCCTCGACGTCGATCGTTCGGTGCTCGACGACTATCGGGCCGCGCTCGACGACATCGACCTCGAGTCGATCCGTCAGCGTGAGATCGAAACCCGCCACGACGTCAAAGCTCGGCTCGACGAGTTCTGTGCCCTGGCCGGCCATCAGCACCTTCACAAAGGGCTCACCTCGCGGGATGCGACGGAGAATGTTGAGCAGCTGCAGGTCTTTCAGGCCCTGCAGCTCATCGAGCAGCGCACGGTGGCGCTGCTGAGTCGGTACGCCGAGCTCGCCGCTGCCCATGCCGATCAGGTAATCGTCGGGCGGACGCACAACGTGCCGGCGCAACCCACCACGGTTGGCAAGCGGTTCGCGCAGTTTGGTGAAGAGCTTGCGACCTCGCTCGAGCAGGTTCGCCATCTGCTCGACACGTTTGCCCTTCGTGGCATCAAGGGACCCGTCGGTTCACAGCAAGACCAACTCGATCTTCTCGGTTCGGCCGAGCGCGCTGGGCAACTCGAAGAGCGAGTCGCCAGCCACCTCGGTGTGCCCAGGGTGCTCAACGCCGTCGCACAGGTCTACCCGCGCTCTCGTGACTTCGCCGTCGTCTCCAGCTTGGTGCAGCTTGCGAGTGGCCCAGCGAACACGGCCAACTCGATTCGACTCATGGCAGGGCATGATCTGGCAACCGAGGGTTTCCGGCCTGGGCAGGTCGGCTCCTCGGCCATGCCTCACAAAATGAACACCCGAAGCTGTGAACGCATCAATGGCCTCACCGTCATTTTGCAGGGCCATCTCGCGATGGCATCCGGACTCGTGGGGGGTCAGTGGAACGAGGGCGACGTTGCTTGTTCAGTCGTTCGCCGGGTCGTTCTTCCCGATGCGTTCTTTGCCCTCGACGGACTGTATGAAACGACGTTCTCTGTTCTCAACGACTTTGGTGTCTTTGAGGGAGTTGTTGAGGCTGAACTCGGCCGCTATCTGCCGTTTCTCGGGACGACGGCCTTGCTGATGCATGCCATTCGCCACGATCTCGGCCGTGAATCAGCCCATGAAATCATCAAGGAACATGCCGTGGCAACAGCCCTCGAACTCCGTGCCGGAACCGCTGATGGGTCGCTGCTGGTTCGGTTGCTTGGTCGCGATGATCGCTTCCCCGGAACGGAAGAAGAACTCCAGGAGATCCTCGCTGACCCGTCTGCTCTCACCGGTTTGATCGATGCCCAGGTCGCCGGTTTTTGTGCCGATGTCGGAAAGCTCACCGCTGGAAATCCGAATGCCGCCTACCGGGGTGAAGAGATCCTGTAAACGGATCTACGACGACTTCGAGATACCCGCTCGCTTGAGCACTGCTGCGGGCACACCGAGCTCAGCAAAGGCTTGACGAGAGATGCCTTTTCGAGCCGCGTAGTCAGCGGCGACAGCAACAAAGCCGTCCTCGAGCGCGGTGATGTCGACGGTTGTCTTCATTCTCTCGAGTTCGGCATTGAGGTCGATGCGCTCTTGGGTCAGTTGCAGCCGCTTGAGTGGATCCGCTTCGTCGATTTCGGTGGCGATCTTCTCGAGTCGTTTGGCGATTGAATCGGGGGTCCGCTTTCGACCCCGCTTTGGCCGGTGCTCAACGAGTGCTTCGAGATAGGCCCGCACGGCCTTTCCTTGTGCGCGGCCCAACGCCAAAGCCTCCTTGTGTTCGTCGCTCATTGGTGTGTTCTGCGGAGGAGTCATTGGTGCTATTTGACTCCACCACGCGATCCAAAAACAAGATCTCGGCACTTCGGCGCAAAAAACGATCGTGCCCGGGGACCGTGGTCGCCGGGCACATTCGCTGTGGTCGGGACCGGCGTCGATCCGGTGACCCTTCGCTTTTCAGGCGAATGCTCTGCCAACTGAGCTACCCGACCAATACAGGGAGGGTTTCCCTTTTTGCAGAGATCGCATTGCGATCTCGCTGTTTTCGGAGAAATCGCTCTGCGATTTCTCCAAGGAACCCGACAGGGTTCCCGCGGTCCCGACGAGATTTGAACTCGCGACCTCCGCCTTGACAGGGCGGCGTGCACTCCAGACTGCACTACGGGACCAGTAACTCACTCGATAGGGACGAATCCCCACCGGGCTCAGCGATCATAGCGATTGTGAGCGCACCCCCAACGGGATTCGAACCCGTGTTGCCTGCGTGAAAGGCAGGTGTCCTAGGCCACTGAACGATGGGGGCCCGCATTCAAGGCCGAAAAGGCCCGGAAAGCGGCCCTCAATCTAACAGGCGGGCCCGCCCAGCCCCACCCGATTTTTCTTGGATGGTTTCGAAGCGTTGAGCAGGGTTGTTCAGTCGTCGCCGAGATCGATCGACATCTCGTCGTCGAGTTGATCGTCATCTGGCAGACCTTCGCTCAACCCGTTGACGATCTCGTAGAGCACCGCACCGAGGATGTGGTAGAGGTCGTGCAGATCCGCCTGCGGGTGCTCGGGATCGACCATGTCGGTGTCCTCGCCGACATCGAGCACCGTGCCGAGCACGAGTCGGACGTCGTTCACGACGTGCATCCAGGCGGTCAGCTCGTCTTCGTCGAGCGTCCCACGCTCGGCTGTTTCGGCCAGCAGCGCGATGGCCTCGCGGCGATGTTCGATCAGCTCACCGCGGGCGAAGACCTGATAGCCCGCGTCGCGCTCAGCGTCGTGGGCATACGCGGTCGGAAAGAGCCGAGCGAGGGAGGGGTCGTCGTCGGTGTCGAGCGCACCGTCGAGTTGACGCGAGAGCCCGACGAGGAGCTGTCGAATGTGATCGGGAAACGTGATGGCGTAGGTGCCGTCGCGCTGGCGATCAACCATGGATGATTTTCGGAACAAGGGCATCGTGAACTGGTGTCCCTTACTCGTCGTGTTCCATCGTGGCCCACAGCCCGTGGGTGTGCAGCCGCTTGACGTCCCGCTCGGCTTCGGTTCGGGTGCCGCTCGCGACGACCGCCCGGCCCTTCTCATGCACGTCCATCATCATCTTCGTCGCCTTCTCTTTGCTGTAGCCAAACAGTTTTTGCAGCACGAAGGTGACGTACACCATCAGATTGATGGGGTCGTTCCACACGATGACCTTCCATGGGCGGTCTTCGTCGGTGAGGGTCGATTCGTCGATCTCGACAACTTCGAGGGTTTCGATATCAGACATGGGCTCGTCCCATCTTGGCCTGTGGTGCCGGCGCGTAATGGAACCAGCCGTCGTTGGTGGGTTCGGCGAGCGACAGCCTCAGCCGAACCAAACTGAACCACACAAGCACGGCCCCGATCACATGCAGCTCTACCAGAAGAGGGGGCACGCCGATTGCGTACTGCAGATAGCCGATGCCGCCCTGCACAACGATGGTGGCGAGCGCTCGCTGGACGTGGAAAAGCGGAACGTTTTCTCTGCGGGCACGTAGCGCAAACTCGACGGTTGCGGCCAACAACACCCACACGCTGACGGCGTGGAGACGCGCCACCCACTGGAGATCGAGGGCAAGCCGTTCTGCTCGTGAATCACCACCGTGAGGGCCCGTGCCGGTGACGATCGTGCCGAGTACGAGCACGATGACGCCGAGGCCTACGAGCATTCGAGCTCGATTGGTGAGTGAAGCACTGCCCGTTCTGATCCGCGACGCAGGGTCGTCGAGGTGCGTCCGGTGCCACAGCATGGCTGCTTGCCAAATCGACAAGATTGAGAGGAGGAAATGGACTCCGACAAGGGCCGGATGCAGGTCGGCAAGAACCGTGATGCCGCCGAACACGATCTGCACAACAACAATCGCGACGAGGCTCCATGCCCAACGTCGTAGATCTGGTCTGCCGGGGACGCGCCTGGCGTACAGCACGGTGATGCCGACAAACCAGGTGACCGCAAAGCTGATCATTCGGTTTCCGAACTCGATCGCCCCGTGATAACTCCACTCGGGAACGACTCGATCTTGACTGCACGTGGGCCAGTCTTCACAACCGAGGCCTGAGTCCGTCAGGCGAACCGCGGCTCCGGTGAACATGATGATCGCCAGCGATACGCCAGCAGCGACAGCGGCGCGTCGAAGCTCTTCGATGTTGGTCCGGCCGGCGTTTGCCGGCAGAGCGCCTTTCGTCACCCCACCAGTGTGGCCGCCAATTGCGGATTCCCTCACACCCAACGGCATCCGCGCATGTGACAAGACCTACTGTGATCGTTCGCAATCCCCCACTACCCTCAACCCCGTGTTGCTCACGGCAGACACCACCCGTTCGCAGGCGCGGGCCTACATTGCGCTCACCAAGCCTCGGATCATCGAGTTGCTGCTGGTGAGCACGGTGCCGACGATGGTCCTCGCTCAGCGCGGACTGCCAGATCTGTGGCTCATCGTTGCAACCGTGATCGGCGGCACGATGTCCGCTGGCGGTGCCAATGCCATCAACATGTACGTCGATCGAGACATCGATGCGCTGATGGAGCGAACAAAGAACCGTCCGTTGGTGACCGGTGAGCTCCAACCCCGCCAAGCCCTGATCTTCGCGATTGCCCTCGAAACCGTGTCGTTCTTCTGGCTGTGGGGCTTTGTCAACCTGCTGAGTGGCATTCTCGCCGTTGGCGCCTGCTGCTTCTATGTCTTCATCTACACGCTGTGGCTGAAGCGAACATCCACTCAGAACATCGTGATCGGTGGCGCCGCTGGTGCCGCCCCGGTGCTGATTGGCTGGTCAGCGGTCACAAACACGGTCGCTTGGCCGGCAATCCTGCTCTTCGGAGTCGTGTTCTTCTGGACGCCACCGCACTTCTGGGCACTGGCTATTCGCTACGAGTCTGACTACGCGGCAGCGAAGGTCCCGATGATGCCGGTCGTCGAAGGTCACCGATCAACGGCCATTCAGATGTTTGTCTACTCACTCGCCGTTTGGGCCCTCAGCCTCGCGTTGTGGCCGGTCGCAGACATGGGCTGGATTTATCTCGGCAGTGCGGTTGTTGTCGGCGCGATGTTCAGCGGTGGGGCCCTCGATCTCATCAGAGAGACCGACAACGCCCGGCTCGATTCCAAGGCAATTCGGTACTTCGGCTTCTCGATTACGCACCTCACGGTGCTCTTCGCTGCTGTCGCGATCGACCAACTCGTTGGGTGGGGTGTTGGCTAGCGGAAAGCCGAGCGAGTCGCCCGATGGTTTCGCTCACCCAATCTCTCGACAGAAGTCCCCTGTTGGGAGTTCGAATACCCCGCCGCAGTCGGTTACAGTACCGACCGGTTGTATGGCCCCGATTGGGCTGGCCAACCGAGATGTCTCCGTTTCCTCGCAGAGGTCCATTCGTCCATGGCAATGACCGACACCCGCTCCGAGGCCGACGCGCCTGCCGCTGATGGCGCCGCGCCGGCCACCGACAGCGATGCGATCACCGATGTCTTCGGTAATGGCGATCACAAGGCGATTGGTCGTCTGTGGATCTTCAGCGCTGCGCTCTTCCTTCTTGGTGGCCTCGTCGCCAACGTGATCGCCGGTTTCGAGCAGGCGAACCTCGACGGCTTCGAAATTGCCAAAGACGGCGATCAGTTCGTGCAGTTGTGGTCGCTCGGCCGTGACCTCATCATGTTCGGCGGCGTCGTCCCGCTGCTCGTCGGCTTGGCGATCTACGTCGTGCCGCTGCAAATCGGCGCATCCGCACTGGCGTTCAGCCGTGGCGCGGCAACCGCGTTCTGGATCTGGCTCGTCTCCACCGGCATCTTGATTCTCTCCTACATCATGAACGGCGGCCCCCGTGGTGGTCGCACCGACTACGTCGTGCTCTGGAGCCTTGCGCTCGGAGTCATGCTCGGCGCCATCGTGTGGGCGCTCATCTGCATCGCCACGACGATTCTCGGTGCACGCACGCACGGCATGTCGCTCGAGAAAGCCCCCGTGAGCGCTTGGGGCTTCTTCACCTTCGCCATCGTCGGCATCTTGGCCTTGCCCATCGTCATGGGTGAACTGCTTCTGGCCTTCCTCGACGTCCGTTACGGCTACCTCCCGACCGATGCCAGCCGCGACACGTTGCTCTCCGTGCTCGACAGCGTCAGCATCGCTCCGGCCATCTACTGGCTCGGTATTCCGGTGCTCGGCATCGCCGTCGAAGCGATCAGCGTCCACACCGGTAAGCCGGTTCGCTTTCACCGCTCCGCGATGGCGGCCCTCGGCATCTTGGCCGTTTACACCTTCGCAGGCGACTTCCTCAGCTTCTCCACCCGTGGTCGCCCGATTGCATTCGACAACGGCGCCTACGTCGTGTTGATCCTGCTCAGCTCAATTCCCGTGCTCAGCGTCCTCGGCCTCGCCGGTGAGAGCCTCAAGACCGGCTCTCCCAAGGTGCGCACACCACTCGCTGCCGGCATGGCTGGCGGGTTGTTACTTCTCGCCGCTACGGGCGCCTCGGTGCTCACCGCTGTAGCCCCGATCGTCGGCTTCCTCAACACCAACTTCGACGCTGGCATCAACCTCGATTCGGCATGGAACCTCGCTGGCTCGTCGTTCCACGAGGGCATCCGGGGCATCGTCATCGCTTCCGCCGTGCTTGGCGCAATCGCCGGTGTCAACCACTGGGGTCACAAGATCTGGGGACGAAGCGTCGAGGATCGACTCGGCATGCTCGCCACCCTGGCCACTGTTGCCGGCGGTCTGGTATGGGGCGTTCCCCTCATCATTACCGGCTTCTTGAGCCCCGATCGCTTCTCGGCAACGGGTGGAATCGTCGAAGATGGCGTCGAGATCCTCAACCTCATCTCCGCAATCGGAACCGCCCTCGTCGCCGGCGGCGCTGCGCTGCTCCTGCTGCAGGTGCTCGGAGCCAGCGCTGGTCGTGGCTCGTCAGTCGAGCCCTGGTCGGGCCTCACGCTCGAGTGGGCAACAACGAGCCCGCCTCCGATCGGCAACTTCGCAACCGCACCGATCGTCTCGTCGGCAACGCCACTCGCCGACGACGACTTCGATCTCGCTGTTGTGCGGACGGGAACCGCAGCGCCCACGGGCTCCGGTGCCACTGATTCTGATGCATCTGACGAGACCAAAGCCGCTGATGCCGAACCGGCCGAAGTCACCGCAGGAGGAGACGCCTGATGACGACGACTGACGTTTCAGTATTCGATGTTATTCCCGAGCGGGTTGCCGCCGCGAGTCCTGCTCGCCCCCGGCTTCTCGTGATCGGCACGATGTTTGCCTCGGCAGCAGTGGCTATGGGCATGGCCGGCTTGCTCGGCATCTATCTCGAAACACGGGCCGACGTCATCGCCGAGGGCGAACGCTGGCTCCCCAACGGCGTGGTGATCCCCCTCACCCAGCCAAACATGATGGCAATCACCCTCTTGCTGTCGGTCTTCGCCATGGTGTGGGCGGTCGCCTCGATCAAGACTGACGACCGGCCAAACACCTACATCGCACTCGGCCTCGCATTGATGTTCGGTCTCGCCTACATCACCCAAACCGCCTACCTGCTCACGATCATGGAGATGCCAATTCGGGGCGACGTTCTCGAACGTCCGCCTCTTCTGTTTGCCCTGATCGGGACCCACATCGTCATCATGCTCGCCGCCATGCTCTACGCAGTTGCGATGGGCGTCCGGACGCTCGGTGGCGATTACAACTCGAAGGATGTCGAGGGGCTCTACGGAGCCACCACATTCTGGACCGTCGCCGTCGTGCTGTACCTCGCTGTTTGGTACGCCATCTACATCACGAAGTAGGCCGCACCGATGCTTACCTGGGGTTCCAAGTTCTTTTTCGCAGTCGCTGGCGTGGCCGTCCTCGGCGCCATTGTGTATGGCCTCGTCACCGGTGGTCAGCCGATTGGCGTCGTCAGCGCGGGCTACAAGGGCGGTGTTGGTGATCACCTCGGCTACACGATTCTTGTCGCCGCCGGTCTCACTTCGCTCGCTCTTGCGGTCACCACCATCATCACCCGAGACGGTGATGCCGAGGCCATGGCCGCCCGTGCCGGTGTGAGCACGGTTCCCGATCTCACGCCACCTGCCGGCTCGAGCATTTGGGCCCCGGTTGCCGCCTTCGGTGTCGCCGCCATCATCATCGGCATCGCCGTGAGCCAGGCATTCTTCATTCTCGGCTTGGCCGTGTTGTTCGTCGTCGGACTGCAGTGGGTCGTGCTCGCATGGTCTGACCGGGCCACTGGTGACCCAGAGGTCAACGAGGTCATCCGCCGCCGCGTGCTCGGACCAGTCGAGATTCCGATGATGGCCTGCTTGTCCATCGCTGCGGTTGCCGTTGCTATCTCCCGTGTGTTCTTGGCATCTGGAAAGATCGGCGCTGTTGTTGCCGGTTCGATCGTGGCGACCATCGTGTTCTTCGGAGCCGTGGCGCTCTCGAAGGTCGACATCAAGCGCAACGCCATGAACGGCATCGTCGCCGTTGGCGCTGTCCTGCTTCTTGCTGGCGGCATCGTCGGCGCCGCCATTGGTCCTGCTGAGCACGGCCACGGTGAAGAACACGGCGACGAAGAACATTCCGAAGATGGCGAGGGTTGATGACGAGCCGACTTGGCGATGACGTGACAACCGACCCCAGCCCCCCGACTTTGCACTCCGACCAATCGGGCGCAACTCTTGAGAAGGTCATGGCCCCCACCACCCGCTCAACCTCCCGCCGACTGACAACGATGAAGCTCTCGCTCGTTGCTGGTCTCGCTCTGCTCATTTCGGCCTGTGCCGAAGACAAGCCGCTCAACACCTTCGAGCCACGCGGCCCGCGGGCCGAAGCCATCGACTCCATGATGACGCCGATCTGGATCATCATGGGCGTGATCTTCGTCCTCGTCGTGTTCGGCACGATTGCCATCGCCATCAAGGGTCGAGTGGCTCCCGAGGACTACGACGAGGACGATCTACCGGTCCAGACCCACGGCAACTTCAATCTCGAAATCGGCTGGACCATCGCCCCGGCGATCCTCCTCGCCGTCATCTCCATCCCGACCGTGCAGGGCATTTGGGAACTCGAAGAAACGAACGCTGATCCTGCGTCGGGAGAGTGCCGTGCGAACGCCGATGGCAGTCGCTCAGGCGAGCTCGACGTGATGGTGATCGGCCAGCAGTGGTGGTGGGAGTACCGCTACGACATCGACTGCGACGGCTTCTTCGAAGACGTCGACGGCGACGGTGAGATCTACGGACCAAACGGAGCCGGCGGCGACATCGACGACACCGAGTGGGACATCAATATCGCCCTCGACGACGACGACCTTGTCATTGCCAATCAGTTGGTGATTCCGGCCGGTGAGCAGATCGACCTCGAGCTCACCTCGCGAGACGTCATCCACTCCTTCTGGATCCCACGTCTCAACGGTAAGCGCGACACCGTGCCCGGACGCCTGCACACCTGGTCGCTCGAAGCCAACGATCCGGGTGAATACACCGGTTGGTGCACAGAGTTCTGTGGCCTCTCTCACGCTCGCATGCGGATGAGTGCGGTTGCACTCTCCGGGCCCGACTTCGATGCCTGGCTCGACAACCAACTGCAGCTTGCCGACGTGCCAACTGAGGCCGACGAAGACGTCTGGGCCGGCTACCAGCTCTTCCAGGCCAACTGCATGTCATGTCACGTCGTCAACGACGGCAACCTTTCCTACGGTCCGCTGGTCGACGAAGATGCTGACCCGCTCGATCTTGAGCCGGGCACCGTGAAAGACTTCGAGGCTGCCCTCACCGCCGGCGCCGCCCCGAACCTCACGCACTTTGCCACCCGCACCGTGTTTGCCGGAGCGATCTTCAGCCACTACGCCGGACTCGACGCTGACGACGACATCGTCGACCCTGGCGAGTACCTCGAATTGTCCGTCGACGACGGCAATCCTGATGGCGACTACCGCCTGAACGAAGCGATTCTGAAGCGTTGGATTTCAAACGCACCCGATCAGAAGGCCATGGCGCCCGACGATCTGCGAGGGATGCCGTCCTTCCCCGCACTTTCTGAAGAAGATCTCGACCATCTCGTCGCCTACCTGGCGACGCTCGATTGAGCAGGAGCTGACTGATCCATGGCGATCATCGAGGAACCGCTCGCACTACCCTCTGGCGACGAGGCACTTGCGAGTAATCCGCTCGGCGTATTCTCCCGACCCCGCAATGCCACCGGTCTCAAAGACTGGCTGACAACAGTCGATCACAAGAAGATCGGCATCATGTATGGCATGGCGGCCATGTTCTTCCTCCTGATCGGAGGAGCGGCCGCTCTTGCCATTCGTGTGCAGCTGGCGACGCCGAACTCCAACTTCTTGTCGGCTGATCAGTACAACCGCATCTTCACGATGCACGGCACGGTCATGGTGTTCTTGGTCGTGATGCCGATCGGTGCTGCGTTCGCCAACTTCTTGATGCCACTGCAGGTCGGCGCTCGCGACGTTGCCTTCCCCCGTATCAATGCGTTCAGCTTCTGGGTGTTCTTCTTCGGTGGCGTCATGCTCAACACGAGCTGGTTCCTCGGTGGTGGCGCCAACGGTGGCTGGTTCAACTACGCCCCCAACAACGGCATCACCTACTCACCATCGACGGGTATCGACTTCTGGAACGTCGGCCTCCTGATCGCCGGTATCGGTTCGCTCACCGGTGCCATCAACCTGATCACCACGGTGATCAACATGCGTGCACCGGGCATGAGCCTCATGAAGATGCCGGTCTTCGTGTGGATGACCCTCGTCACCCAGTTCCTGCTGCTGTTCGCGATTCCGGTCCTCACCGTCGCTCAGATTCTGCTGCTGATGGACCGGGTGTTCGACGCCAACTTCTTCAATGTGGCCCAGGGCTCTGACCCCTTGCTGTGGCAGCACCTGTTCTGGATCTTCGGACACCCCGAGGTGTACCTGATGATCCTCCCCGCCTTCGGCATCATCTCGGAGGTCATTCCGACCTTCGCTCGCAAGCCGATCTTCGGCTACCCGTTTATGGTGTTCTCGGGCATCGCCATCGGCTTCATGGGCTGGGGCGTGTGGGCTCACCACATGTTCGTGTCGGGCCTCGGTCCGCTGTCGGTCACGGCCTTCTCGGTGGCGACAATGTTCATTGCGGTGCCAACCGGCGTGAAGATCCTGAACTGGATCGCCACCATGTGGGGCGGCAAACTCACGCTCAACACAGCGATGCTGTTCTCCATTGGTCTGGTCACGCAGTTCACCATCGGTGGCCTCTCGGGCGTGTCGCACGCCATTGCGCCGTCGGACACCCAACAAACCGACACCTACTACATCGTGGCTCACTTCCACTACGTGCTCTTCGGTGGTGCCCTGTTCGGCTTCATGGCCGGCTTCTACTTCTGGTGGCCCAAGGCATTCGGCTACAAGATGGGCGAGAAGATGGGCCTCTGGAACTTCTGGCTGATGGTGGTGGGCTTCAACCTCACCTTCGGTCCGATGCACATCCTCGGTCTCCAGGGCATGCCTCGCCGCATGCAGACCTACGACGAGGCCATGGGCTTTGCCTTCTGGAACCTCGTCGCCACGATCGGTTCGTTCATCTTGGCGGTCGGCACGATGCTCGTGCTCGTCAACGCCTATGCCTCACACCGCAAGTGGAAGGCCGCTGGTCGCCCCGACGTTGGGCCCGACCCGTGGGACGGCCGCACCATCGAATGGTCGATCCAGTCGCCGTCGCCCGAGCACAACTTCGATGTCGATCCTCAGGTCTCCTCGCTGGATGACTGGTGGCACCGCAAGTACGCCGAAGATGAGCATGGTCATCTTCGCCGAGTCGCTACCGCCGAAGAGCTCGCTCAGCCCGGAAACGGTGAGGGTGTGCACCTCCCAGCTCCGTCGTACTGGCCGATCCTGCTGGCCTTCAGCTTGCCGATCATTGGCTACGGCCTGATCTTCACGCTGTGGCTCTGCATCCCCGGTGCCTTCTTGCTCGTGGCCTCGATGTACGGCTGGTCACTCGAGCCAGCAGACGATCTCGACATTCCCCACGATCACGGACACGATGATCACCAGCCCGTAGGAGCAGGGGTATGACCGACCTCGCAGAACACGTCTCTGAAGAGGCGCACGGCGACCACCACGACGACGACCACGGGCATCATTCGAGCCTCGGGTTGTCCAACATGAAGCTGGCCATGTGGCTGTTTCTCGGATCAGAGTGCCTGCTCTTTGGTGCACTCATCTCGTCGTACCTCATCCTGAAGACCCGATTCCTCACCGAGCTTCTCGCCGGAAATCCCGATGTCATTGCCGGCATTGACAATCCCGAGCTCGTCCAGGAGTTCATCGCTGAGGGTTCGGTCGAGCCGCTGTGGGACATCCCCTTCACCTCGCTCAGCTCGTTCATCTTGTTGATGAGCTCGCTGTGCATGGTGCTGGCCCACAAGGCCACCGAAGAGGGCGATTACAAGAACCAGCGCATCTGGCTGGCAACGACGGCGATCCTCGGATCCACCTTCATCGGTGGTCAGATCTATGAGTTCACCACCTTCTTCGCTGAGGGTCTCACCTTCGATGGCAGCATCTTCGGGTCGGCGTTCTACACGCTCACCGGGTTCCACGGCGTTCACGTCACCGGCGGCATCATCATGCTGGTGTCCCTGCTGTTCTTGTCGCTGCGAGGCAAGCTGCAAGCTGACCGATCTGAAACGGTCGAGTTGGTTGGTCTGTACTGGCACTTCGTCGATGTGGTGTGGGTGTTGATCTTCACCATCGTCTACCTGATTCCTTGATTCCGGAGCCATCACGATGACTGACGCAACGATCGAACATGCCGAAGACATGCACGACGACCATGGTCACAACGACCATGCGCATGATGACCACGGCGCTCACCCAACTGAGAAGCAGTACTGGGTCGTCTTTGTCATCCTTGCGATTCTGACTGCGGTCGAGGTCGCCTGGTCCTACCTCGGTCTGCATGGCGCAGCCCTTGTCGTGCCGTTGATCGTGATGATGGTCGTCAAGTTCTTCTTGGTGGCTGGCGTCTTCATGCATCTGTACTTCGACACGAAGATTCTGCACGGCCGTGTCTTCTGGTGGACCTTCGCCGCGGCGACCACTCTGGCGCTGTTGGTGTACTTCATCGTCTTCGCGTCGTTCGATCAGGTCTTCTGACCCGATGACCGCCGGCGGAATGGTGGTGGCGCAAGCAGAGACCCAATCGGTGTCTGTTGGCTCTGCTGTTCCCTGGACCGCCCACCCAGAGGTCTGGTTCCTCGTTGTGGGTGCCCTTGTGATCGGGTGGTACGCCAGTCGCGTGCTCCAGCCGAAGGCTGTCGCCGCTGGGCTCGAACCGATCACGAAAAAGCAGAAGCTGTGGTTCGGTGTCGGCGTGGTCGGCATCTGGATCGCATCGGACTGGCCCGTCCACGATGTGGCCGAGGGTCATCTGTACTCGGTCCACATGATCCAGCACCTCGCCCTCCAGTTGCTGTTGCCCGCCTGCTTTGTCATGGCAACACCTCGCTGGCTGTTCGAGCTGCTGATCCGCCCCGGTTCCACAGCGTGGACCGTCGTTCAGAAGTTGGCCCGCCCCGTTGTCGCCGGCGTGATCTTCAATGCGCTGACCATGTGGCTCCACTGGTCTCGAGTCGTGCAATGGTCGGCCGATTCGGGCGCCGTTCACTTCGGCTTCCACCTCCTGGTCTTCTCGTCTGGCCTTCTGATGTGGATGCCCGTTGTTGGTCCCATTACTGAGTGGCGGCTCGCCCCTCTTGGCCAATGCATCTACCTGTTTGCGATGTCGATCGTCCCGACCGTTCCCGGGGGCTGGCTCGTGTTTGCCCAGGGTGTCGTCTACCGCCACTACGACACGCCGGAGCGTCTCTGGGGCATCGATGTCCTCACCGATCAGCAGGCGGCTGGGGCCATCATGAAGCTGGCCGGTGGCTTCCTGATCTGGGCCATCATCGTCGTGATCTTCGGCCGCTATGCGGCGCAAGAAGCCGAGAAGGATCGTCTGGCTCGGGTCGAGCGACACCGACCTGCATCGGCGCTCACCTTCGATGAGGTCAACGACGTCTTCGCAACGACTGCTGCGCCGGTCGAGCCGCCGGCTTGAGTTCGACGCTTCGCGATCGCGAGCTCATCGAGGCGGTGCACGACCGCACGCTCCTCCGGCTCACACAGTCTCGGCTCACACAATCTCGGCTCGCCTCTCAGCCCGACGATGCCGTGGCCAGTTCAGTGGTGGCCACGTGCGGCGCCATTCAGGGTCAAGTTCGGGATGAACTCAGCCGACTCGATGCGCTGATTTCGAGTGCCGGGCTGTCGGCCTCGCTGGCGCCAGCCGGTGACGACGCTGGGCAGATTCATGCGATCGATGCGCGTGTCGACTCATACGACACGGCCCGACGCATCGCTGAACTCGCGACCACGGTTGGCTACCAGCCGTGGCTGCCCGAGCTCAGTGGTGGCGCTGAACAGTCGTTTCGGCGCATCAGTCGGGTGCTGACGCTCGCCCTGCCCGGCGATGTCACCAGGGTGTTCAGCGTCCGTTGGTCGTCGACGTCGAAACTTGATCGGTTGCCTTCCTTGCTTCGTCCGAATACGGCCGACTGGGAGTTCGTCGGGTTGCCGGGATTCCTCTGGCCGCTCTACTTCGTGATTCGGCCGATCCGGCTGGTGCTGGAGCGGCTCGGCCGATCGTCGTCGACAGGAGAGGGGCAGCTCGGCCCGTTTCTGAGTACACCAACCTCCCTGATCGACGAATTGTTCGACTTCGCAACGATCGGGCCAAACGATCACGTGGTCGACATCGGCTGTGGCGACGGGCGTCTCGTCATCGAGGCGGCTCGACGTCGTGGTTGCCAAGCGACCGGCATCGAAGCCGACCCGTCTCTTGTTGTTGAAGCTCGCCAGCAGACCTCTGCAGCAGGGCTTACCGATCAGGTCACCATCGTCGAAGGCGATGCTGAGACGGCCCTCGCTGCGGGTTCACTGTCGTCTGCCACGGTTGTTCTGTTGTTTCTGCCGGCCGATGTGACGACCCGCTTGATTCCGGGGTTGATCGGACAGTTCGGCCGCGGTGTGCGCATTGTCGCCCACGAGCAACACCGCATTCCTGCGACGGTTGCACCAGCAAGTAGTGAAGTGCTGCTCGGCGAGGATTCCGTCACCGTCGCCCACCTCTGGCACGGCACCGCCCCCACCACGTAACCCCCGTTCTGGAGTCTCCCACCGGCTGAAACGCCGGTGCAGGCCTCCAGTTCGCGAGGGCACGTTGTTCTGGAGTCTCCTACCGACGTTTTGGACGGTACGGGCCTCCAGTTCGAGGGAAGGGTGGCGTCGATCAGGGAGAGAGGCGGGTGCGGGACCAGCCGTCATCGGTGCGGTCGTAACGCAGACGGTCGTGCAACCGGCTGGGGCGACCTTGCCAGAACTCAATCCGCGACGGGGTGACCCGGTAGCCACCCCAGTGCGGAGGGCGATCGACCGTGGCGCCAAATTCGGCGTCGAACCGTTGCATGTTCTCGTCTAGCACGGTCCGGTCAGCGATGACGGAGCTCTGATCGGAGGCCCAGGCACCGAGTTGTGATGAGCGGGGCCGTACGTCGAAGTAGGCGTCTGACTCAGCAGGGGTGAGGCGCTCGGCGACACCCACGATGTTGACCTGCCGCTCGAGCCCCAACCAGGGGAACGTGAGGGCAATGGCCGGGTTGGCGGCAAGGTCGGCGGCCTTGTCGCTGTTGTAGTTGGTGAAGAACTCGAAGCCCGTGTGCCCGTGAATGTTGTCCGACATGCCCTTGAGCAGCACGAGTCGACTGCTGGGGAGGCCGTCTGCACTGATCGTGCTGATGACCATCGCGTTTGGCTCGTCGATGCCGGCCTCGATGGCCTGACCGAGCCAGCGGTCGAACTGCTCGATCGCATCGTCGGATGCTTCGGTTTCCGACAAACCTTGCTGGGAGTAGTCGAGGCGCATGCGGGCCAGGTCGGTGCTGGGTTCAGTCACGATCTCAGTGTGGGCCGTCCGTCGTCGCTTCGCACAGCAGGTAGGCGGCGCACCGGCGAGTACCCTCCGCTTGTGGCCGCGATCGAGGTGAATGAGCTGACGGTCGAGCTCGGTCAGTCCGCCGTTGTGGCCGACGTGACCTTCTCCGTAGCGGCAGGCGAGGTCGTCGGTCTGCTCGGGCCAAACGGGGCTGGCAAGACGACCACGATTGAAACGATCGAGGGATACCGCCGTCCTACCAGCGGCAGCGTGAGGGTCGCCGGGCTCGATCCGTTCACCGACCGCAGCGCGCTGGCTGACCAGTGGGGGGTGATGCCCCAAGCCGGCGGCCTTCCAATGGGTCTGACGGTTGGCGAGGCCCTCGAACTCTTCGCAGCGCTGCACGGATCTTCGATCGATCAGCAATCAGTGCTGGCCACGTGTGGGCTCACCGAGCTTGCGTCGAGGCGTTGGCGACGCCTTTCTGGCGGTGAGCAGCAGCGTCTCTCGCTGGCGTTGGCCCTCTGCGGAGGTGCCGAGGTGCTGCTGCTGGACGAGCCGACTGCTGCGCTCGATGCCGAAGGACGAGCTCGCGTGCTCGACCTCATTCGCTCTCGAGCTGCGGAGGGAGCCGCCGTACTGGTCACCACCCATCGGTTTGATGATGTCGAGCAGACCGCAGATCGGGTTGTTGTCCTTCACCAGGGGCGCGTCGAGCATGCGGGGACGGTGCACGACCTCACGTCGGGCCAAGCCCACATCCGCTTTCGAACGTCTGCCGGACTCGACGTTGCCGCGTTGTCAGCAGCGCTCGGCGGCCCGGTCGTCGAGACCGCTCCTGGTCGCTACCAAGTCGATGTCGAGCCCACCCCGGCCGCAGCAACAGAGCTCACGACCTGGTTGGCAGAACAAGGTCTCGTGGCGAGCTCGATCGACTCCGGCACTCGCTCGCTCGAAGAGATCATGCTCGAGCTCGGCCCTGACGCATCATGAGCACTCCGCCAACACGCATGAAGGCCCTCATCAAGGCCGACCTTCGCGTTGCTGCTCGAGACGCCGAGCAACTGCTTCTCACTCTCGGCATTCCGGTGGTGTTGCTCGTATTCTTCGGCACGATCGATGTCTTCGAGTCGCAGCGTCAGGACTTTGTCGACTTTCTCACCCCCGGCATCATCGCCCTCGCCCTCATCTCCTCAGCGTTTGTCAGACAGGCGATCAGCCTTGGGTTCGACGTCAGCTTCGGCGCCATTCGTCGATTCGGTGTCACGCCACTCAGGGTCGGTGAGTTTCTCTCTGCGAAGCTGATGACGACCGTGGTTCTGTTCGGCGTCCAACTGATGGTTCTTGGCGTGGTGGCCATCCTGTTGGGATGGCGGCCCACCGTCTCACCGCTTGTCGTGCCCGTCATCGTGCTCGGTCTGATTGCGTTCGTGGGACTCGCGTTTGTCCTCACTGGTGTGGTCAATGGCCTGACGGCGCTTGCGGCAGCCAATGCCCTCTACATCGTGATGTTGTTGCTCAGCGGGCTGGTGTTTGAGCTCGACCGCTTGCCCGACTTCTTGGTCGCTGTGGTGAAGCTGCTTCCGTCAACGGCCCTGGCCCAGCTGTTACGAGCGACACTCTCCGGTGAGTCAGGTGCCGGCTGGGCGTGGATCAGTTTGGTTTGCTGGGCCGTGGGCAC
>CALJSB010000004.1 GCA_937976305.1 uncultured Acidimicrobiales bacterium | reverse complement strand
GGTCGTGAGCGTTTCGCCATCGGTTGCCATGCGCACCCGGAGCGCTCCCTCGGGCACCGTGTCGAGATCGAAGGTGTGGTTTGGCTGGCCTCGTTCGAGCATGACGTAGTTCGAGATGTCGACGATCACGTTGATCGGGCGCTGCCCGCTGGCGATGAGTCGTTGTTGCATCCACGCCGGCGATGGGCCCATCGTGATGTTGTCGAGCACCCGCAGACCGAACCGCTGGCACAGGTCGTTGTCTTCGATCACCACCGAAGCTCTGCTGTCCGCAGCTGGGTCGACCTCAGCAAGTGGTGTTTCGGGGAACACGAACTCACAGCCGAGTTTGGCCGCGAGGTCGCGGGCAACACCCGCGATCGACAGTGCATCGGGGCGGTTGCCTTCGACGTCGAGATCGAACAACACGTCGGACTCAACACCCAAGGCATCGCTGAGGGGCTGACCGACGGTGAGGTTCTCGTCGAGGATCAGGATGCCATCTGCATCATCGCCAGCCTCGATCTCGACCGCTGAGCACAACATGCCGTTGGAGGTTTCGCCTCGCATCTTGCGCTCGGCGATCTCCATGCCGTTCGGCATGGTGGTGCCAATCGTGGCGAGGGGCACCAGATCGCCGACGCTCATGTTGAAAGCGCCGCAACAGATCTGCAGTGGCTCGCCAGCAGGCGATGCCGCTCCCCCGGTGTCGACATCAACAAGCTGGATTCGATCGGCCTCGGGGTGCTTGCGCACGTCGAGCACCTTGGCCACGACGATGCCGTCCCAGTTGGCGCCGACCCGCTCGATGCTCTCGACGACCAGGCCGAGATTGGTCAGCGTTTCGGCCATCGACTCGGGATCGTTTTCGACATCGCCGAAACCACCGGGGACGAACTCGCGCATCCAAGAAAGAAGTACGTTCATTGATTCAGACCTCCCCGATCAGAACTGGGCCAGAAAACGCTGGTCATTGGCGAACATGTCTCGTAGGTCGTCGACCCCGTATTTCATGAGTGCGAGGCGATCCATACCGAAGCCAAAGGCAAACGCCGACCACTCTTCGGGATCGACGCCCCCTGCCCGCAACACGTTGGGGTGCACCATGCCGCAGCCGCCCATTTCAAGCCACGAGCCATCGGGCTGCTGCAGGTCGAACTCGGCGGACGGTTCGGTGAACGGGAAGTAGTTGGGGCGCAACCTCGATGGGAAGGTCTTGCCGAAGTAGGCCTCGACGAAGCTGTCGATCGTGCCGGCGAGGTCAGCCAACGAGATGTTGCGGTCGATGACCAACCCTTCGAGCTGGTGAAAAACCGGCATGTGGGTGGCGTCTGCGGTGTCGCGGCGAAAGACCCGACCAGGAGCGATCACGTAAATCGGCGGCTCCTGTTCGAGCATCGTTCGCATCTGGACCGGCGAGGTATGGGTGCGCAGCAACGTGGATCCCGGCTCACCGTGGTTCACATAGATCGTGTCGAATCCATCTCGCGCTGGATGACCCTTCGGGATGTTCATGGCGTCGAAGTTGTGCCAGTCGGTCTCGACCTGTGGCCCTTCGGCCACACGAAAGCCCATGCCAACAAAGACGTCTTCGAGCTCTTCCCAGGTTTGGGTGACGATGTGGGCGTGACCAACAGCGGCCGTCGCTGGCACCTCGGTGAGATCAAGCCGCTCGGTTTCGTACTGCGCAGACCGGGCCGATGTCTGCAGCGCGGCCTTGCGGGCCGCAATGGCCTGATCGAGCGTGGCCTTTGCCTCATTGATGCCTTGACCAGCGGCTTTGCGCTCGTCGGCTTGCAAGCCACCGACCGCCTTCTTGGCGGCGGTAAAGAAGCCCTTCTTGCCCAACGCTGATCGTTCGATGGTGTCGAGCGCCTCGAGGTCGCTGGCCCCATCGACGGCGGCCACAGCTTCGGACACCGAAGCCTGGAGATCGTCGAGAAGAGAGTCGGTCATGACGGAGAACTTTCGGTTGAAATGGTGGATTTGTCGAACGAATTCGGTGATCGGCGCTGGCGCAGCGATTCGAAACAGATGATGGCGCCTGCAGCGGCCACGTTGAGGGATTCCGTTGGGCCCGCGAGCTCGATCGTGATCGCCGCGTCTGCTGCATCAACGACGTCGTGGGAAAGACCGTGCGCTTCTGAACCGAGAACGATGGCGGCCCGAGCGAGATCGACCTCGTGGTGTGAGGTTCCGATGTTGACGTCTGTCGCCAACACCTTGCGGCCGGTGGTTCGGATCACGTCGAAGACCTCAGCGGCAACGGCGCCGGTCGACACGGGCACGCGAAAGATTGAGCCGGCGGATGCTCGAACGGTCTTCGGGCTGGTGAGATCGACCGACTCACCCGTCACGATCACGGCGCCGAAGCCGCTCGCCTCTGCTGTCCGCAACAGCGTGCCGACGTTGCCGGGATCACGGAGCTCGTGCAGCACGAGCAGCGGTTGGTCATCACCCACCGCTGCCAAGACTTCGGCCGACACCTCGTCGGGCCCTCCGTCGATCACTGCAGCAACACCCTGGGTTGTTGCCGTGTCGAGTACCGACGCCAGCACGCCAGCGTGCACCCGCATGGGACTGATCGATGCGTTGCTCAGCTCGTAGGCCACATCGTCTTCGATGAACACATCGGCGTCGACGTAGACCTCGGCAACCGGCGCTCCCGAACGGACGGCCTCGGCCAGCAGCGTTGGGCCTTCCGCGACAAAGGCCCGCTCCTGCGAGCGGGCCTTTCGCTGACTCACGAGCTTGCGAAGCCGCTTGATGCGCGGATTGCGAGCGCTCAGAGGCTCAGCTGTCGAAAACGTTTGCTCAGGCTGCGTCGGCACCGGCGGCCGCAGATGCCTCAGTTGCCGTTTTGACGAGTGCGGCGAACGCAGCGTCGTCGTTCACGGCAAGATCAGCGAGGATCTTTCGGTCGACCTCGATCCCTGCGGCCTTGAGACCGGAGATGAACTTGCTGTAGGTCGTGCCGTGCAGGCGACAGCCCGCATTGATGCGCTGGATCCAGAGCTTGCGGAACTCACCCTTGCGAGCACGGCGGTCACGGAAGGCGTAGTTGCCTGAGTGCATGACCTGTTCGTTGGCGGCCCGGACACTGCGGCTCTTGTTGCCGTAGTAGCCCTTGGCCCGCTCGAGTGTTTGGCGGCGGCGCTTCTTGGAGTGGACAGCGCGCTTGACTCTCGCCATAGCTGATCTCTTTCTGTTTGATGTTCGCTGGTTCAGTCAGCGAACCTTCGCTGAAGCGAAGAGGACGGAACGTTGATTCGAAAAGTGAGCTGGGTCAGCTCGACAGCAAACGCTTGATGCGTGGCGTGTCGGAATCGGACACCTCGTGCTCGCCACTCAACCGGCGCTTGCGGCGGCTGGTCATCTTCTCGTTGAAGTGATTCTTGTTGCGCTGGCGCCGTTGCAGTTTGCCGGTGCCAGTCACCTTGAATCGCTTCTTCGCACCCTTGTGCGTCTTCATCTTCGGCATGTCAGTACTTTCGAATTATGTGGGGGGTCTCAGACCGGGCTGGCCTAGTCAGAATCGGCGACCGGTTCGCCCGACACCTCAGCCTCGACGGCTTCGGCCCGAGCGGCTTCTTTCGCCGCTTCCTTCTCGGCGCGGGCTTTGGCAGCCTGCTTTTTTGAATCTGGACCGAGCACCATCGTCATGTTTCGACCATCCAACCGGGGATAGGCCTCGACCTTGGCAATGTTGTCGGTTCGTTCGGCAATGTCGTCGAGGATCTTGCGACCAAGCTCGGGGTGCGTGACTTCACGGCCCCGGAACATGATGGTGATCTTGACCTTGTGGCCATCCATCAAGAACCCCTCGACCTTGCGAGTCTTGGTTTCGAAGTCGCCGACGCCGATCTTGGGCCGGTACTTCATTTCCTTGACGGATTGCTGACTGCTCTTCTTCCGAGATTCCTTGTCCCGCTGGGCTGACTCGTACTTGAACTTGCCGTAGTCCATGATGCGGACGACGGGTGGGTTGGCCTTGTCGGCCACCTCGACAAGGTCGAGGTCGAGTTCACGAGCCATTGAGAGGGCTTCGGGCATCGGCTTGATACCGAGTTGATCGCCATCGGCGGAGATCAACCGTACTTCGCGAGCACGAATCTTCTCGTTGATTCGTGGCTCCTGTGGAGCAGCTATTGCCGCACACTCTTCATGCAGGCGTCCTTTCGGAGACGACGTAGGTCCGCTGCCGCACATCGCGGCGAGCGCATCCGAAGAAGAAGAGTGCCTTCTGCGTGAACCTGCCGCACGTACGCTCACCAAAGTGGTCAGACCGAAAGTGGACAGGTGGGGCGTGAGCCCTCTTCTTTTCAGACAGCTGTCCAGGCTAGCAGTACGGCGGTAGTTTGAGGCGATGAGTAGCCTTTGGACGCCTGGTGGCGAACGCCCGATCAATACCAATCCCCCCGCAGAACCGGCCCAACAGCCGGCCGGGGCCGGACCCGGGCCAGAGCTGTCACCTGACCAGGAGGAACAGGCCCGCCAGATGGCCCACGAGATGGCCGAGGCCCGAGCCCAGCTGCTCGAGGCTCCCGTCGCTGCCGTCATCGCCAACCACGCGTTCGGCATGTACGAGCTGGCGGCGATCCACATCACCTCCGATGATCCCGACATGTCCGAGGCCCGACTAGCAGTCGATGCCTTTGGTGTGGTGGTCGAGGGTCTCGCCGGCCGACTCGGCGAAGAGATCGACACGACCCTGTCCGAAGCCCTGCAGAACATCCGCATGGCGTTTGTGCAGCGCACGAGCGACCTCAAGGCGCAGTCGAGTGACCAGCAGGCGCAGTCGAGTGATCAGGGGGAAGCGTCGTCATGACGGTCCCAGTAGTCAACATTGCCGATCCGAGCGCCACGTCGATCGAGGCGCTCGACCTCGCGTGTCGTGACCATGGGTTCTTCCTGCTCGAGGGTCACGGGCTCGACAGCCTGATTGATTCGATGTGGCGTGAGTGTGCGCGCTTCTTCGATGCCGATCACGAGATTCGGACCGCGATAGCTCGTGACGCCGACAACCCGCTTGGCTACTTCGATCGCGAACTGACCAAGCGCAAGCGGGATCACAAGCAGGTCTTCGACTACGTCGACCCGTCAAACCCCAAGCGAGACCGATTCAACCGTTGGCCCGACGGGCTCGACGGTTTCCAGTCCACGCTCACCAGCTTCTATGCCGAGTTCGCCAAGCTCGCTGACCGGACCTTGGCCTTGCTACACAACACCCTCGAACTCGGATCAGATTCCCGGGCAGTGATGGCCAACGATCCGGCCGCTAGCGCCGTGCGGCTCAACCACTATCCCGTCGGCGATCCCGTGCCGGAAAACGAGCGAGCAGATCTCGTCGAGCTCGGTGAAACCGCCCTCGGCTACCACACCGACCCAGGCGTGCTGACCCTGCTCCTGCAGGATCAGACCGGTGGCCTCCAGGCCGAATCTCGAAGCGAGGGATGGATCGACGTGCCACCCCGTCCCGGCACCATCGTGGTGAATCTGGCTGATGCCATGCAGGTGTGGACCAACGATCGCTACTGCGCTTCGGTCCACCGCGTGCTTCCCATGACCGCACAGCGTCGGTTCTCGATCCCCTACTTCTCGAACCCGCCTCGAGACACCACGATCGAACCCCTCCCCGAGTTGCTTGGTGATGCGCAGAGCGCGGCCTACCGACCCTTCGTCTGGAGTGAGTTCATGCAGGCCCGCAGCGACGACAACTTCACAGACGCCGGCGCCGAAGACGCCCAGATTTCCGACTACCTCATTCGTTCGTAGCCTTCAGGGACATGCTGCAACGCTTGCGCCACCTTCCCATTTCTTTCGTCGCTGCTCTTTTTCTGCTTGGTGCCTGCAGCGCCCCCGAAAGCACCGACGAACTGAACGCGACCCCAGCAACCCCTCCAGCGATCGAAGCCGGCGGCGTGACCACGGGTTCGGTCGAGATCGATGGCGTCACGATCGAGTACGTGACGTCGACGCCGGCGGGATTCGAGATCGGCGACCCAGCGCCACTGCTGCTGGCGTTTCCGCCGGGAGGCCAAGACCTCGACCTTGCCAGAGTGATCATCGAGGGCACCTACAACGCAGAAGCGCAACGCCTGGGCTGGGTTGTCGTGAGCCCTGCGGCGCCAAACGGCGAGCTCTTCTTTCAGGGCAGTGAATCCCTCGTCCCAGGCTTCCTCGACTGGATCGAAACATGGACCCAACCTGAAGGTGGGTCACCCCACGTCGCCGGTATCAGCAACGGCGGCATCAGTACCTTCCGGTTTGCCGCGCTTTATCCTGATCGGGTTCAATCGCTCATCGGCTTCCCCGGCTCACCGAGGTCTGACGCCGACAGCGCAGCCCTCGCCGAGCTCACGGATGTGCCGGTTCGCATGTTCGTGGGTGGCAACGACACGGGCTGGATCCCACCCGCAGAGGCCGCAGCCGAAGCGCTCACCGATCTCGGAGGCGATGTCGAGCTCACGATCTTTCCCGGCGAGGGTCACGTGATGACCTCCACCCAAGACGGAACCGTCGTTTTCGAATTGCTCGAGAGTTTCCGCACATCGAGCTGACGACCGGCTCAGACAGGAGCGTTGGCCGCCTCTGGTACGTCGAAGTTCGTCGTCAACAGCTTGACCATCTGTTCACTCGGGCCGGGGCGCTGGAAGTAGAAGCCCTGGATGTGGTCGATACCGAGCTGACGGAGAATGGCCACCTGGTCTTCTTCTTCCACACCTTCGGCCACGACTTCCATGCCGACAGAATCGGCGAGGGCCACGATGGCGGTGATGATCTTGCGGTCAACCACGTCGTTGGCCACGTCGATTACGAATGCCCGGTCGATCTTGAGCGTGTCGACCATGTCGAGCTTCTTGAGCTGACCGAGCGAGGCTCGGCTGGTGCCGAAGTCGTCGATGGCGAGCTGCACACCCATGGCCACCAACTCGTGCAGCACGGTGAGGCGATGGTCGAGCCGGTCAACGATGAGCTCTTCGGTGATCTCGAGTTCGAGCTGGGTCGGTTTGATGCCAGTCTCGGCCAGCACTCGACGAACGGTGTCGATGAGCCCCGAGTCGATCAGCTGTCGTTCGGCGACGTTGACCGACACCATGATGTCTCGACCAACAGCCGAGCTCCAGATCGCGGCTTGACGGCACGATTCACGAAGCACGTGTTCGCCGAGGTCAACGATCAGGCCGGATTCGGCTGCCACCGACAAGAAGGCGCCGGGCGGCACCATGCCTCGAACGGGGTGCTGCCACCGCACGAGGGCCTCGAGCCGGTCGACCCCGCCGGTGCGAATGTCGACGATGGGCTGATAGTGCACCACGAGTTGGCCAGTACGGATGGCTCGCCGCAGTTCACGTTCGACTTCGAGCCGGGCCACCGCTTGGGCCCGCATCTCGTCGTCAAAGACCACATACCGAGCACCGCCGGCTTCCTTGGCTCGGTACATGGCGAGATCGGCGTCGCGCAGCAGATCGCCGGCTGACGCCTCGCCCTTGGTCACATACGCAATACCGATGCTGGTGCTGATCACCTGCGACGACTCATCGCTCAACACCGCTGGCTCTTTCAGTGAGTCGAGCACTCGCTCAGCGAGCGTGGTCAGATCGCCGATCGCCGGCACACCTTGCGACACGATCACGAACTCATCGCCACCGAAGCGACCGATGATGTCATCTTCACGGATGATCTTTTCGAGCCGGTTCGAGACCTCGACGAGCACTTCGTCGCCCGCGGCGTGACCGATCGAGTCGTTGACCACCTTCAGCCGATCGAGATCGAGGAACAACACACCGATCAGATCAGAGCCTCGTCGATCGCTGATCAGCTCGGTGAGTTCGTCGGTGAGCCCCGATCGGTTGAGAAGCCCGGTGAGCGCATCGTGCTTGGCATCGTGTTCGCTTCGTTCGAGCCGCCCGAGCGTTGTCGCGTGGCGTCGCACAGTGTGGGCAAAGAGGGCGGCCAGGCCAGTGAGCAGCAATCCCGTCACCAGCACGCCGATGCTCAGGGTTCGACTGGCCTCGACATCGTTTGAGTAGCCCTGGATCTCCCACAGCGTGTTTTCCTCGGTGAACTGAATCGGGTCGCCAACGGGTCCTTCGAGCAATTCATCTGGCACTGTCGAGCCAACCTGCTCACCGTTGATCAATACGCCGAAGGCAACCTGTTCGCCCATCTCGACAATCGACAGGTTTGCCACCGCTTGTCCGATCGGGAGCAAGCCAATCACGACCGTGTCGTTCGGGACCGCTTCAGTATCGACGGCCTGGGCTCCCTCGACTTCTTCGACCTCCGGCCAGGTGACGGAGCTGAGGATCATCAGGGTCGACCCATCGGCCTGAGCAATCGAGTCGGGCAGGTTGCTGTTCGAGACGGCGACCGTCTCTTCGAGCAGTCGAGACTCTCGAACCAAATCCTGGAAGTCGGTCGAACCGGCGAAGCTCACGCCAAGCAAGCTCTCCTCAAAGCCATGGCTTCGGGTCACGACATAGTGCGGACCGACCGGCGGCGAGTAGCTCTCGGCGAAGGGGCTCGATGAGCCCTCGCGCTCAATCAGATCGTCGACCGCCTGCTGCGAGCCAACCCGTTCAACAACGATGGTGTGGTTCGATGACAGGCCGACGGTGCTGAAGTAACGCTCAACCTGGGAGGCCGACGGCACGCCGCTGCCTTCGGAGATCGACAAAGCCAGCCCATCGATGCCCCGCACCTGTCGCTGAATCACTGACTGCAGTTCGGAGCCTTCGGAGAGCAGCTGTCGCTCAAAGTCGACCTCGGCCCGGGAGTTTTCGACCGCACGCATGCCAAACCATGCAGCGAGGCTGATCAGCACCCCGAGAGCCACGATTGCGGGCGCGATCGGTGCCCGACCAAGCCAGAATCTGGATTCAGGGGTCGAAGAACCATCGGTCACGATGATCCTGTCGGCCCCGGCGGGTGATTCTCAAGGCCCAGTGATCAGCACCGTGATCAGCCTGCAGTCAGCAGGGCGTGACGGCGAAGGCCTCCCACCGGCCCGGCCCGCCGGGTCGTAGCTCGAACTCGACGTTCGTGCCGGCCTCAATCGAGCGCGTTCCGTCCGCAATCACGGTGCAATGGAACAAATGTGACGATCCGTCGTCTTCTACGACGGTGCCCAGACCTCGATCGGCATCGAAATCGGCAACCACGCCCTTCACCAGATCAGTGAACAATCTTGGCGAGCGCCAACTCGATGATGTCGGTGGCACCGGCGTCCTTGAGGGCCGGAATGAGCACGTTGATCTGCGCCTTCGGGACAACGGTTTCGATGGCGTAGCCCGCTCCCCCGTGCAACTCGTTGACCGTGGGGGACTTCATCGACGGCAACAGATCGATCACAGAGTTCAGCTCGGGCGCCGTCGCGACATTGAGCTTGACCAGCACCTGGGTGCGAGCTTCGAGCGTGCCCCGCAACAAGCGAAGCAGCTGTTCCATCGCATGGCGCTTGTCCGGGTCGGCGTACGACGTGGGATTGGCGACAAACTCCGAGTAACTCGTGAGCATCGTGTCGATGATCTTCAACCCGGCAGCTTTGAGCGCTCGACCTGTCTCGGTGATGTCAACCGCAACGTCGACGATGTCGGGGACCTTCGCCTCGGTCGCTCCATACGACAGCCGAATGTCGGCTTCGATGCCTTTGTCGGCGAAGAAGCGCTTGGTGATCTCGGGATATTCGGTGGAGACCCGCACGCCCTGCGGCAGTTCTTCGACCGAGGTGATGGGGGAATCCTCGGGAACGGCCACAACGATGCGCACTGGCTTGGCGGTGGCCTTTGAGTACTGGAGCTCGCCGAGCGACTCGACCTCGCTCGAGGTTTCTTCCACCCAATCACGACCGGTGATGCCAAGATCAAAGAGACCCTCAGACACATAGACCGGGATCTCCTGCGGTCGCAGAATCCGCACAGAATCGACTCGCGGGTCGTCGATCGTCGCCTTGTAGTCGACGGACGAACTCCGTCGAACAGTGAGGTCGGCCGCCTCGAACAATTCGAGTGTGGCCTTCTCTAGCGAACCCTTGGGCAGTACGAGCTTGAGCACCACGTGAGGCTATCTGTGCCGATCAGCACTGCGCCGATGAATAACGGTCAGTTGCCGCCGGCCCCACCGGCACCGTCGAGATCAAGCAGATGGCCCATGCGTTCCTGCTTGGTTCGCAGGTAGGCGATGTTCTCGGGTGTCGGGATCGTCTCGAGCGGCACTCGGTTGCTGATCTCGAGCCCATACCCATCGAGGCCCCCGTACTTCGCCGGGTTATTGGTCATGAGATTCATCGTGGTGATGCCGAGATCGACCAGGATCTGCGCGCCAATGCCGTATTCGCGGCCGTCGGCGGGTAACCCGAGTTCGAGGTTGGCATCAACGGTGTCATAGCCCTCGTCTTGCAGCCCATAGGCCCTGATCTTGTGACCGAGACCGATACCCCGACCCTCATGACCGCGGAGGTACACCAACACCCCCTGCCCTTCTTCGGCAACTTCAGCCATCGCCTGGTGAAGCTGGGGGCCACAGTCGCAACGACGTGACCCAAAGATGTCGCCAGTGAGGCATTCGGAGTGCACTCGCACCAAGACGTCGTCCTTGCCATCTGGCTCGCCCATCACAAAGGCCACGTGTTGTTGACCGTCGAGGATCGATTCGTAGACAACCGATTGGAACTCACCGTGCTCAGTCGGAATCTTGGCCTCCGACACTCGACGAACGAGCTTTTCGTTCTTGCGTCGGTAGCGAACCATGTCGGCGATCGAGATGAAGATGAGGTCGTGCTCTTTGCAAAATTCGATGAGGTCGGGAACACGAGCCATCGTGCCGTCTGGCTTGACGATCTCGCACAGCACACCGGCTGGCTTGAGCCCGGCCATGCGGGCCAGATCGACCGCAGCCTCAGTGTGGCCGGCCCGCTTCAGCACGCCTCCGGGACGAGCCCGAAGCGGGAAGATGTGGCCGGGGCGAGCGAAGTCGCCGGCAGAGGCTGCCGGGTCGACCATGGCTCGAATCGTGAGGGCTCGATCGTGGGCCGAGATGCCGGTGCTTGTGCCATGCCGGTAGTCGATCGTCACCGTGAAGGCCGTACGCATCGCTTCGGTGTTCTGGGCCACCATCAGCTGCAGGTCGAGCTCGTCTGCCCGCTCGTCGAGCACAGGGGCACAGATCACGCCTGAGGTGTGGTTGACGAAGAAGGCGATCTTGTCAGCGGTCGCGAACTCGGCGGCCATGATGAGGTCGCCTTCGTTTTCGCGGTCTTCGTCGTCGACGACAACAACGATCTCGCCTCGGCCGATTGCCGCGATGGCGTCTTCGACTGGATCGAAGGGCGACTCGTTCTGTTCAGTCATTGGCATGTCTCATTCATTGGTGTGTGCCTGTAGGAGCTTCTCGGCGTACTTCGCCATGACATCAACTTCGATGTTCACTCGGTCCCCAACGCCTTTCGCACCGAGCGTCGTGACCTCAGCGGTGTGTGGGATGACGGCCACCGTAAAGCCCTCGGCGCCGGGATCAACAACGGTGAGGCTGATGCCATCGACGGTGATCGACCCCTTCTCGACGACATACCGATGGAGCTCCGGCGGAATGCGCACTTTCAAATCGGGCGCAGGTTCGAGAATCTCGCCGACCGCATCGACATGGCCCTGTACGAGGTGGCCGCCAAGCCGATCTTCGAGCCGCACTGGCCGCTCGAGGTTGACGGGGTCACCAGGGGTCAGGTCGCCGAGTTGGGTCCGGTCGTAGGACTCCTGGGTGACATCGGCTTCCCACCAGCCAGCCTCGGCATCCCAGTCGACCACGGTGAGACAACAGCCGTTGACGGCGATCGAGGCCCCCATCGTGACGTCATCGAGCACGGTCGTGCAGGCCAGCCGCAACTTTGGACCCTCTCGACTCTCAACTCGGCCGAGCTCTTCGACAATTCCGGTGAACATCAGTTGGCTTCACTCTCAGGTTGATTTTCGGGTGTCAGTGTCGTGCTAGGTGGGAGTGGGCGGAAGTCGATTCTGAGATCGTCGCCCACTTGGGTGAATCGTTCAATTCGTCCTCGGCTGAGATCGCCGATGCCGGCGGCCCCGAGCCCTCGAAACAGCGGCGCCCCGTCGTCGCCCCCCATCAGGGCAGGGGCGAGGTAGAGCACGACGTGATCAACGAGGTTGCGGCGCCAGAACTCACCAGCGACGGCAGCACCGCCCTCGATCATGAGCTGGACGATGTTGTCAGCGCCGAGCTCGTCGAGGATGGCGTCGAGGGCACCGGTCATCATGCGGCAGGGCTGCACCTTGGCCTCGGCCGGTGCCGACCCGAGGACGACTCGCAGCGGCTCACGAGGAGGCTGGCCATCGGAGGCGACGACATCTCGAACGGTGAGCGACGGGTCGTCGAGTCGCACAGTGCCTGCGCCGACGAGAATGGCATCGCTCTCGGCTCGCACCACATGAGCATCTCGACGAGCCTCTGCACCGGTGATCCACTGGCTGGTGCCGTCAGCGGCTGCAGTTCGACCGTCGAGGGTTGCCGCCAGCTTGAGCACCACCCACGGTCGACCGGTGCGGCGATGATGTAGGTACGGAGCAAGCTGCGCTTCGACCTCGGCCTGCTCAACACCAACCACAACCTCGATCCCTGCGGCCTCGAGCGCTGCTTGGCCAGTGCCGGCCACCTGCGGATCAGGATCGAGCACGCCGACGACCACACGGGCGACACCGGCCTCGATCAGCGCCTCGGTGCAGGGCCCGGTCCGGCCGGTGTGGTTGCACGGTTCGAGCGTTGTGTAGACCGTGGCACCCTGCGCGGCATCACCCGCAGCATTGAGCACCTCGCGCTCGGCGTGATTGTGGCCGGGCCGGCGGGTCGAGCCGGTGAAGACCTCACCGCTCGCGGTCACCAGACGGGCTCCGACCCACGGATTCGGGGGCGACAACGTACGACTCGACCACGCCGCCTCGATGGCCGCGGCCATGTGCTCAGAGTCGGTCGAGGTGGTCACGAAGAGCGAAGATACAACTTAAAGTTAACTTGAAGTCAAACTTTTCTTGAAACTGATTCGGCGCCGAGCACAAGCAGCTCAGTGAGGCCGCCCACCGCCGAGAAGATCGACGGCATGGGGAACCACATCGAGCACCGCATCAACGGTCTCGATCGCCCCTTTGGTGGAGCCGGGCGTGTTGAGGATCAAGGCGCCACCGCGGGTGCCGGCCAGGGCTCGACTCAGCCGGCCGAGGCCCTTGGGATTGCACAGCCGCATCGCCTCGGCCAGACCCGGTGCCTCGCGTTCGAGAGCCTGAGCGGTGCCTTCGGGGGTCAGGTCTCTCGGCCCAAAGCCGGTGCCGCCGGTTGTCACGATCAATCCGTTGAAGCCGTCAGCCAGCTCGATCAGCGTGTCACGCACCGACTCGACGCCGTCGGCAATCTGGCGGCGGTCAACAACATCCCAACCGGCCTCGGTGAGATGATCGACGAGCGCTTGTCCCGAGGTGTCTTCTCTCGTCCCAGCGATCACGCCATCGGAGCAGGTGACAACCTTTGCCCGGAGCTGAGGTTCGACCGTTTCGTTTCCCATCAACGCAGTGTGCCCGACCGCAGTGTGCGTCACCACGGCCGCCGAGCCCTACGGTGGGGACTCGATGGCGACCGATCCAACACCTCAAGATTCCTTCCGGCCCGAGACCGTGGCCGTCAAGGCGGGGCGCCCCGAGGCGCTTGGCCAGCCGTTGAACCACCCCATCGCTGTGGCGTCGAACTTTCTGTCGGGCGCCGGCCCCGAATACAGCCGGGGCGACGGCACCGAAACCGTGCACGCCTTCGAAGCTGCCATCGGTCAACTCGAGGGTGGCCGGGCGATTGCGTTCTCGAGCGGCATGGCCGCCATCAGCGCCATCTTCGACAACCTGCCCGTGGGTGCTCGCATCGTCGTGCCCGACGACTCCTACCAAGGCGTGAGCGCCGTGGTCGCCGACGGCGAGTCGAGGCTCGGGTGGAAGGTGCTCCGGCTCCCAACAAGCGACACCCAACGTTGGCTCGACGTCATCGGCTCGGTCGACTTGGCCTGGCTCGAATCGCCCTCCAATCCGCTGCTCGACGTGTGCGACGTACCGGCCATCTGCGCCGCTGCCGCCCAGGCCGGCGTGATCTGCGCAGTCGACAACACCTTTGCCACCCCGATCAACCAGCGTCCGCTCGAGCACGGCGCCACCTTCTCGGTGCACAGCGCCACCAAGTTCATCGGCGGCCACTCCGATCTGTTGTCGGGCGTGGTGGCGGTGGCCGAGGGCGCAGACGACGCCTACGACGCGTTGGTCCACCGCCGCACGTTCGGTGGCGCCACGCCTGGGGCACTCGAGACCTTCCTCGCCCTTCGCGGCCTGCGAACGCTGCCGATCCGACTCGAGCGAAGCCAATCGACCGCACAGGTGCTGGCTCGGCGCCTCCAAGGGCATCGAGCGGTCACGTCGGTCCGCTACCCGGGGCTCTCCAATCACCCCGCGAGCGATCTCGTCAAGCGCACGCTCGGCGGGCCCGGCGCAATGGTGAGCTTCGAATCAGTGGGCAACGCCATCGGCGCCGACATCCGGATGACCCGACTGCAGTTGATCAGCCCCGCCACCAGCCTCGGCGG
>CALJSB010000003.1 GCA_937976305.1 uncultured Acidimicrobiales bacterium | reverse complement strand
GGACGCCGCGAATGGGCACCGAGATGGCCGAGGCGATCAGCGAGGCCAACGCTGACCCTGAGATCATCGCCATCGTGGTCACTGGGGCTGGGCGAGGCTTCTGCGCCGGCGCGGACATGACCGAGGTGTTCCAGGCTCAGCTCGACAAGACCGAGGAAGACCGCACGCCGCTCGACTGGGTCGGGTTGATGCGGTCGTCGAAGCCAATCATCGCTGCGATCAATGGGCCAGCGATCGGTGTTGGGCTCAGCCAGGTGATGTCGATGGACCACATCGTGGCCAGCGACGATGCCAAGATCAGTCTTCGGTTCGTAAAGGTCGGCGTCGTACCAGAGCTCGCGAGCAGCCACTTCGTACCGATGCGAGTGGGCTTTGGCAAGGCCAGCGAGCTCATGCTGACGGGCAAGACGATTCTCGGTAGCGAAGCGGCAGAAATCGGCCTGGTTGATCGAGCGGTGCCGGCAGATGCGTTGATGGACGCCGCCTATGAGATGGCGAAGGCGATGGGAGAGAACCCGCAATCGTCGTTGCGCTTCACCAAAGAACTGCTCACCGAGAACATGAGCGAGCGCTCGCTGAAAGAGGTCCAGCGACTCGAACTCACCCGTCTCAACGAGGCCTACGCCGAGCCCGAGCACAAAGAGGCTGTAGCTGCGTTCCTCGCCAAGCGAGAGCCCGACTTTCTCAACGCCCGGATCAATGGATGATGCAGCTCGAACTGTCGGCCAGACTGATCGCATGGATGTGACCTACGACGTCGTCTGGCCCCGGTCGCCGCGAGGCGTACAAAAGCAGCGCCGTGCTGATCGCCTCGAGTCTCTGCAGGGCAAGCGAGTCGCGTTCCTTTGGGACTACGTCTTTCGGGGCGACGAGCTCTTTCCCGTGCTCGCGGCCGAGTTGACCAACAGGTTCGACGGCATCGAGATCGTCAGCTTCGAGGAATTTGGCAACCTGCACGGAGCGGATGAGAAGCAGCGGGTTGGGCGCTTGCCCGACGACCTGCGTGACCGCGGCGTCGATGCTGTGGTCTCGGGGATGGGCTGTTGAGGTAGCTGTACGCCCGCCGTGATGCGGGCATCGATCGCAGCAGAATCTGCCGGAATCCCGTCGGTCTCCATCGTGTGTGACGGCTTCGCCGGCCAGGCGAACGCCACCGCTCGGGGCATGGGCTACGACGGACTCCCCCTCGCCGTCACGGTTGGGCATGTCGACGCTCAGTCCGCTGACGACATGATTCGCAACTTCGTCGATCACACGATCGACGTGATTGTCAACGGGCTTGTCGGTGCCGAGGGCGTTGCCGCCTCCGACGAAAACGAAGAACCTGCCGCACTCGACATCGCAGCCAGCGGCACCATCGACGAGATCCAGGAGCTCTTCCACGACAAGGGTTGGAGCGACGGCAACGCGATCGTCCCGCCCACCGTCGATCGAGTCGAACGCTTCTTGGCCGACTCGGGCCACGACCCATGGAAGACCCTCGGCGTCGCCGCTTCGTCTGGCCGCGACCTCACGATCTGGTCGATCGCCGTCAATGCGGTGATGGCTGGCTGTCGACCGCACTACCTGCCAGTTCTCATCGCCATGACTGAGGTACTGGCTGACCCGGCCTACGGAGCCGAGCACTCCGGCAACACCACCGGTGCCGACGCTCAGGTGATCATCAACGGGCCGAACGCCGCTGCTTTGGGGTTCAACGCCGGCCAGGGCGCCATGCGAGAAGGCGTGCACGCCAGCACGAGCGTTGGCCGCTGGTTGCGTCTGTATCTGCGCAACGTGTTCGGCTTCACCGGCGACGAGCACGACAAAGCCACCTTCGGCAACCCGGCTCGACCCGTGCTCGCTGAGGATCGCGCTTGTCTCGCCGAGATCGGCTGGCCTTCGATGGCTGAAGATCTCGGCTTCGATGCTGACGACGATGTCGTGACGATGGCCAGGATGAACAGCGGCACGATCGTTGGCAGCGTGTTCGGGTCGACCCCCGACGAGATTCTGCCGTACCTCGGCAACGGCCTCGCTCGGACCGCGGCCTGGGATCTCACCCACGTCTACGGGCTTGGCCACGATCAGTTCAGTCCGCTGCTGGTGCTGTCGCCGATCCTCGCTCGCATCTTTGCTGGCGCCGGGATGAGCAAGGCCGACACGCAGGCTGCACTCTTTGAGCATGCCCGCATCGAGGCGGTCACCTTCGAACGCTTCGTTGGCGAGTGGAGCAACCTGACTGCGGGCAGACGCTCCTTGGTCGAACTGGTCGAAGAAGGCGTGCTTCCTGAGGTCTTCGCCGAATCTGATGACCCCCGTCGGCTCGTTCCGATCGTGACCCGACCCGAGCGCCTCATGATTGCCGTTGCAGGCGACCCGACTCGGACGAATGCCTACGCCCTCAGCAACGACGGCCCACACGGCTGGTGGACGGCCAAGAAGATCGACCACACCCCCGCCAGCGACCTCATCTGCCGCATCGACAGCTAACCCGGCTCTCATCCCCACACCGAACTGGAGTGCCCCACCGACTGAAACGCCAGTACAAGCCTCCAGTTCGCTCGTCGGATCTGTTCTGGAGTGGCCTACCGACTGAAACGCCGGTACTGGCCTCCAGTTCGCACGCCCGGCAGAGCCGACGCGTGAGTCAGTCCGACTGAGCGAGCACCCTGGGGTCATACAGCCCGAGACCGCCGCCGTAGTCCTGGTCGAATCCGAGACGCATGCGGACATCTGCCGGCAGCTCCATCGCTTCGGCGAACGGGATCGACAGAAACTGGTTTTCTTCCTGGCGTAACCAACCCAACGTGTACGTCAGCACCACGCCGTAGCGCCAGTCGTCAGCTGTGATGTTGGCTCCCCCGCCATGCAAGGTGCCGCCAAGCCACACGAGCACCGACCCAGCCGGCATTTCGGCTCGAACGATCTCGTCTGGCTCAGCTACTCGGTTGCCGTCCCACCGATGGCTTCCCGGCACGAGCTGCGTGCCGCCGTTATCGCTGGTGAAGTCAGACATCGCCCACATGGTGGCGAGGATCAGATTCGGCCGAGGTGGCTCCCAATACGGGAACAGGTTCTCCTCCCGGTGCAAAACTTGGTCACGAGCACCCGGCCCGATCTCGAGCGCAGCAGCAATGTTCACGATCCACTTCTTGCAGTTGCCGAGCAGGTGTCGATCGTTGAGCTGCCCGATGGTGTCGTGCATCATGAGTTCGCGCATCGCTGGCGACCGGTGCATGAGGGCAATCAAACGACGGGTATGGCCGGGGTAGAAGTCTTCAGGTTTGTCGTCGCCAACGACTGCGGCGCGCATGTGACTGTCGAGCTCGGATCGAACTGCAGCCACCTCGTCAGGCGTCGCCATGTCGTGCACAACGAGACAGCCGGCTTCGTCGAGTGCGGCGTACATGCTGTCGATGTCGTCACTGGCGGAACACTGCGGAATGGTAGGTGCCATCAGAATCTCCTCCGGACTCGGCGAGGTTAATCCGACGAGCCGAAGCGACCGTCAACGCGAGACCAGTTCCAACACCTCTGCCGTCGCTGGCTAGCGTTGCCTCATGGGGAGCGACTCACAGCTTGAATACGTTGACGAGTTCGGAATGGTTGGCCCACGGCCGATCACCGACGGACAGCGCCAGCCGTTGGCAGTCGACGAAACCACCGGGCCCGAGGTCGGTACCCGGCTTCCTGATTTCACGCTGCAAAGCGCCGGCGGCGACACAGTGTCGTTCCACGAACACCGAGGCAACGAGAAGGCCGCGGTGGTGTTCTTTCGGTCTGCGGTGTGGTGACCTCCTTGCATGACGCAGCTGGTCGAGCTGCAAGCAGCAATGCCAAAGTTCGCCGAAGCCGGCATCCGGCTCTACGCCATTTCTTATGACGAGATCGGCGCCCTGCAAGCCTTTGCCGAGAGTCACGACATCACCTTTGAGCTGCTGTCTGACGACGGGTCAAAGGTCATTCGCGAGTTCGGCATTCTGAACCACCACGTCACCGAGGAGCAGGTGCCCTTTCACGGCATCCCGTTCCCCGGCACATATCTTGTCGACGAAGACGGTGTTGTCACGGCCAAGTCGTTTCATCGGTCGCTCGCTCAGCGGCAATCGCCAGAGGGTTTGATTGATGCCGCTCTCGGTGAGCTGCTGCTGCGCCCAGACGAACCAACGACAGCGGCCGAGGGCGACTCCGGAATCTCGTTCGCTCTCACCTACCACGGAGGGAACGGCATCATCCGTGGTGGCACCATGCGGGAGTTGGTGCTCAGCGTCGACCTACCAGACGGCCTCCACATCTACGACGAACCTGTCGCCGATGGGATGGTTGCCACCACATTCACCCTGGCCGGGCCGACGGGACTGCGCAGCCTGCCGGTCCGCAAGCCACCGACAGAAACCCTCGATCTGCCTGGCGTTGGGCCGCTGCAGGTGTGGAGCGGGCGGGTCGATTTCGTGATGCCGGTGTGGGCAACAGCAGAGATTGCGAGTCTCTTACGAGACGACAATCCAGACAGCGTCACCATCGAGGTCGTCGTCGACTACCAAGCCTGCACCGACAAGGCCTGTCTGCTCCCCCAACGGGAACGGCTCTCGCTTGAGGTTGCGGTCGGTGCCTACGTTGGGCCTGCGCTCAGGGGCAGTGGCATGCGTGGCGCCGACGAAACGACGATGGACACGATGAAGTGGATCGGGGCCATGGTGACTCGCGGACTCGAGACAACATCGGACCCCGATGCTGCGATTGCCTATCTCGAACAGGGTCGACAAGCCGCATCGTTCGACGAGTAGGCGGGCCGTTGATCAGACGAGGTTGAAGCGGAACCCGCACACCTCGATGACCTCACCAGCCCGGCCTCGGTCGGTCGCTGTCAGATCTGCCGAAGCGAGGCCGTCACCTCTCCCATCAGTCGCCTCAACAAACCGAATGTCCGCATCGTCGACGGTGATCACCCGGTCGACGGCGGCCGCGCCGGTTGCCCGGGACCACTGGGCACAAACGGCGTCAGGGTCCTCCGCCTGAATGTCGACAGCAACGATGTCGGACACAACGTCGTCGCGGCTGTGGTAGCGCCAGTCGTGCCCGGCCCACATCCAACTCTCGGGCGGATCCGCCTGGTCGATCGACAAGATCGCGCCGCCGACGTCCTTTGGATGCACGTGAATGCCGTGGATCTTCTCGCCGTTACCAACATGCCCGCCGTCGTGCACTAAGCGGAACCCATCACTGACGACCCGGTCCCGCTCTCGATCGACATCATCGGTCTGGAGAAGCACCATGTAGCCACCGTCGCCCCCTCGCCGCTCGATGTACCGCTCAGCTGTGGTGCCTGGCTGTTTCGGAACCACTACCTCAAGGATGCGGTCACCAATCGGGTAGAGACCATGGCGCAAACCGAACTGAGAAAGCCCAGGATCCCGGTAACACAGCTCGAGACCGAGCTGTGCACAGATGGCTTCTTCGACCGGGCGAAGATCACTGGCGACGAGGGCGATCTGTCTGAGGCGCAACATGGCGCCAGGTTTGTGTCAGACCTTGCTCGTTGCAAATCCGACGCGGTGACCGAGGCCTGGCTCGCTAACCCGCAGCGGGTTCAAGAGCGACAGATGAGGGCTCGGAGTCGTTCCAGTGAAAGTCGAACGCCACGATGGCGTAGGTGACCAAACCTGTCGGCGGATCGGCATCGAGGAACGATGTTTGGTTGGTGTCCCAGGTTGTGGCGACCACCTCGAGCTCGGCGCCGTCGACCCCACGCAAGATGCGATACCCGTGCATCTCGTAGTTCTCGACCGCTGAGCTCCACGTCAACAAAACAGATCCGTCGTCGATCTCAGCTGACACCTCAACCGGTTGCGGAGGTTCTTCGTCGGTCACCGCTGCTACTGGATGCCAACCGAACGACAGCACGTTGCCGTCAGGATCGAGGCCACGGATGCCGTACCAATACCGAGTGCCCCCTGTGACACCGGTGTCGATGTAGGCGCCCTGTTCGGTTGCGGTGTGCACCCGGTTCGCCTCAGTCATGTCCGAGGCGTCTGGCTCAGCGTCAGATGTGCGGGCGATCCGGTGCAGTTGATACTGGTCGGCACCCTCGGGTGCTGACCAGACCACTTCGATCATTGTTGCGCTCATCGAGCGGCGTGAGACCCACGCCGTCGTGGGGTCGGTGTCGACATCGGTGTCGGGTTGGTTCTCGTTATACGGCTCGAGAGGTGCGACAGCGGACTCTGAATCGCTGTCGGACGCTGCCTGGTCAGGCTGCACTTCATCGTCAGATTGCGCTTCGTCCGAATCTATTTCGTCTACCTCAGGCTCGTCTGGCTCCGTCTGGCCCGGCTCGGTGCTGGTGGTCGAAGCTGACTCTTCGGAACGGTCGGAGGTGGTTGCAGTGGCCGTCTCGTCGGCCGATGCTTCGCCGTCTGAGCCTGAGCAGCCAGCGAGCACGAGCGCCAGGATTCCCGCTGTCAGCCGCCGCTTGTTCATGACACCAGCCTAGGTTCCCTCGACGTGTCACTCCTGTGCGGTGTTGCCCAGCGCCCCGAGTGACCGTCGTCGCAGCTCCGCAGTGAAAGCGGCCAATGCCGCCGCAGCAGCAAGCGCGTAGTACCACGCATCGAAGGATCCGGTGACGTCCGCAACCACGCCTCCAATTTGAGACGCAACCATGGAGGTGAGGGCGTAGACGATCGTCATCCCGCCGAAGGTGGCGCCGAACACTCGGCCATCCAGGTGGTCTCGCACCGCGGCAGCTGTGACGGGCGGAACGGCGAATGATCCGGCCCCGAAGGTGAACGCAGCAATGGTGGCGAACGGTTCTGCGCCGAGTGGAATCATGAGGCTCGCCGCAACACAGAGGAGACACGCCAGCGAGAGCGAGCGATCTCGACCGATGCGATCAGACAAGCGGCCGAACAGCAATGGTCCAGGCACCGCCCCGAGGGCGAAGGCTGAAAACAGATTGTTGATGTGACTCCGGCTGAAGCCCGCATCTTCCTCGAGGGCGAGCCCGAGAAACTGGCTCCATGAACCGGCCAACAGGGCGAAGATGCAATACGAGGCGAGCAGTAAGGCCCAGCTTGGAATCGTGCGGAGGCCGGACAGATCAAACATCGGCCCCTGGGCTGCATCGCCATCGCTGACCTGCGGGGCGGGTTGACGCGAGCTGCGGGTCACGGCAGCCACAATCAACAGGATCAACGCCGTGGCCACCGCTTCGGCCCCAAAGACAGGGCGCCAGGCTCCTTCGTCGTCGGTCGCCGAGCGATACAGCGTGGTGCCTTGGCTCACCAGCAGCAGGCCGCCTCCCATCGACGCCGTAAGCGCACCCATCACGAGGCCTCGGTGGCGGACAGGCAGGCGTGACGATGCAATGACGGGAGCCGGGATCCAAATGCCGGCCCCAGCAACGCCGGCGAAGAAGATGCCGGCGGCCAGTGCAACAAACGATGGAGCTGCGGCGAGGAGCGTGAGCACGACAGCAGAGAGCGCCAAGCCCGACCGGAGCAACGTCAGCGGTTCAACGCGTGACGAGATGGCCGTGACGACAACAACGCCGATCATGTAGCCGGCGAAGTATGAGGCACCCAAGAACCCAGCACCCGTGAATGTGTCAACGAGATCGTCGCTGATGGCGGGCAACAAGAGCGAGTAGCTGAACCGACCGAAGATGTGCGAGACAACGACTGCGGCACAGATGCTTGCTGCCAAGACAACACCGGGTCGAGTGACGGACTCGGTGGCTGCATCAGCCTTGTTCGAAAGATCCGTCACGGTTCAACCCTGACAGAGTTCATGCGCTCCGTTGGCATTCGCTGTCGCGAAGGTCGAGGGGTCAGTGATTGCGATCAGCGAAGTCGAGCCCGCCCCGCACCGCAGCAACTTGCGCCTTGATACACACCTCCGGAGTCGCCGAAGGACTGTCGGGGTAGACCTCAGTCGTGGTCGTGAAGGTTGCCCCGGTGACGCTCGCACAGAGTGCCAACTCGGTGAGCGGGTAGTTGATCACACCGGGTTGGGTGACGTCTGAGCCGATGATCTGCCCTGCGTCGTCTGCGGGAGCAATGTGGGTCACCTGCTCGACGGCGGCAATGACTGCTGCCTGGAAGTCGGGTTGCGGGTTCTCGGTGTCGCCGACGGTGTAGAACCCGTCGGGGATGCGGCCTGGTTGGAGGATCTTGCCATCGCGAGCAGCAACTGCCGGTCGAAACTCAGACTCGTCGCTGTCGGTTGTTTCGTGCAGGTCCATGTGGACCAAGAACTCGGTGTCAAGACCGGCGACCAACTGCATCAGCGAAGCCGACTCTTCGGCCGGGCTGTTGGCGAAGAAGACCCGGTTCGGGTCGATGGCGTGTGGATTCCATCGGTTGACAACCTCGTACCCCCATGGGCTGACGCACGGCGCGATCACCAGGTTGAAACGGTCGCGGTACTGTTCGGCCTCGGTCATGGCGAAGGCCAGTGCGCCCTGGACGCCGCTTGTTTCGTAGCCGTGCACGCCGCCCGTGATTAGTACCCACGGCGCATCCTCCTGAGAGGACGGCAGACGGAGCGAGAAGAGGGGGTAGCGCTCGGTGTCTATCGAAAGAGCTCCGTACTGCTCGATCTCGCAGCGGTCAGCCAGCTGGTCGATGTTGGCGATGACCTCGTCGGCATAGCTGCGCTGGATTGACTGGCGTTCGAACCATTCGGTGCGCTCCGCGTCGGTCCATGGCTCACCGGGGATGCCAATCGGGTAGAAGCGAGTCATCTCGCGAGTCTACGTGGGCTCGCTCTCGGGGCTGCCAATGGCTGCCTCAGCGCGCTCGTCGCTGGGACATCGGGGCTTCACGATGCCTGGACGGTCCCGCACTGGCTGCACACACGGGTCCCACGGCGCGCAACGAGGTACTGCTGGTCTTTCAGTTTGCTTGCCCGAATTCCGAGGGAACCGGGTTGGCGAGACACCGCCGGCCGTGTGGCAGACGGTGTCTCAATTACTCGATCAGACGACTCGCACGTTCTGTGCTTCGTCACCCTTGCGACCAGGAGCGACGTCGAATTCGACCGTCTGGCCCTCGTCGAGAGACTTGTAGCCGTCTCCGGCGATGTTTGAATAGTGCACGAAAAGATCGTCTCCACCTTCGCGTGAGATGAAGCCGAAGCCCTTTTCGCTGTTGAAAAACTTAACTGTGCCCTGCATTGGGAATTCACTTTCGATCCGAACACGCCGTCGTGACGTGATTCGTTGTCCAGAATCCTACGGTCATGGCCGCCTGAGTCCTCAACTCCGACAACTTGTTCGCCAAGTCGTCACACCCGTTTGCCCTGAAATCCGCACCAACAGCCTTCAACCGCGCGTTTGTTGACTCCCAGCAACGTTCGGATCAAGTTGCTTGACGGCCTGGATTTCGCCGTTGATCTGCTCGCCGGTCGGCTCGTACCCCCGCCCGCGGTACATCGGCGCCGGTGAGCCAGGACCCTCGACCCAGGCGACTCCCACAGCAGATGCGCCTTCGTCTCGGCAGTGCTTCTCAAACAAGCTCATGGCGGCAGACCCAATGCCGCGCCGCTGATGCAAGCGATCGATGAGGAGCCGCTTGAGAATCGGCACCGGTCGGGAGTCGGTGCGTTCGGTCGCCATCAAGAACCCGACGATCTGACCATCGGCCTCGATCGCTCGATACCACGGCACAACGGCGGGGGCCCCGAGCGTGAGTGCCATCAGGGCATCTTCAAAGTTCTGCCCCATGGTCGCCACGAATCGGCGTTGCGACCAGTGAGTCCTCAGACCGGCCACGGCTTCTTGATTGTCGTAACTCAACGGAACGAGTTCGACCGTGTCTGGACTGGTGCGGGAACGATTTCGCCACATGTCCCAATTGGTTCGGCTCATGCCGTAGAGCAGATCGTCTGAACACTCGTCACCAACCCAGAACGACTGAAGCGTCATGCCTTCGTAGATCAAACCGCAGGCCTCGAGCACACGAGCGGATGCAACGTTGTCGGGGTGGAGCGTTGCTCTGACTCGACTGACCCCCACGTCGGTAAAGAGGTACTCGATCATGGCCGACGCCGCCTCGGTGGCGAACCCCTGTCCCCAGTGGTCGGGATGAAAGGTGAAGCCGATCTCGGCGCTGCGACCGCCCCACTCGAGGCCGACGTAGAGGTCGCCAAGAATCTCTGTCGGCTCTGCGACTGACACGACGGTGACCGACCATCCTTGACCATCGACCGGACCGTCCATGGCTTCGAGCTTCGCCAGGGTCTCCAACGTCCGGTCCATCGGGTTGGGCAGTTCCCAGTCTTGGTACTTCGCTACCTCAGGCAGATTGCGACGCTCGTAGGCCGCCTCGGCATCACTCATCTGCGACTGACGCAGAACCAGCCGCTCAGTGCGTATCGGCTCGAAGCTCATGACCGGCGAGGGTAGGCGCGCTCGCTGAGCGCAGCGCTTGCTTTCGGGGTCAGGTCCTCCCGATTGCGTGAAGGAACGTCGCCTGCGGATCACGCATCGCTCCCGGGTCTTCCGGCAGCGTCACGAAATTCGGGGATCGCTCGAGGGTTTCTCGCTCCGCACGGACGACCTCAAGCCCAATGGCCAACGCCCGGGGATCGAGGGTGACGGGTTGTCCAATGGCGGTGGCGACGTCCCACGTGTGGCCGAGCTGATCGATGATTCGGAAACCAATCACGCGCCGGGCTGAAACCGGGCCGATGCGGTGTGCAATCACTCGGTCCAGATTTCCGTCGAATGCCGCCAACACGGCTGCGGCGGCTTCGGTGACCTGCGCCACCACGTCGGGATGCTGTGGGTCGATGCCGGCGTCGCCCTCGGAAGCGTCGGCCAGGGGGGCTCCGTTCAATGTCAGTTCTGTGAATCGCTCGCCCGCGACGACATGATCGACAACATCGAAGACGGACCACCCCGTGCATGGTGTCGGCAGGTCCCAGTGCTGCGGTTCGAGCGTTGCGACCACCGAGGCGAAACCCCTCATCGTCGCCGCCATCGCCTCACGTAGCTGATCATCGCTGGCCATGGCCGGACACCATCCGCGGTCCTCGGTCAGGCGCCTGTGAGCATTTCCCGACAGAACGCTTCGACCGATTGGACGACGAGTTCGCGCTGCGCCACCACGTCGCCGGTGGCGAGCGATCCCAACGCTTGGGGCACTGTGACCCATGCCCAGGCGAGGGCGAGTACGCGAACGAGCACGTCGGCCGATGAGATCGCAGCGTCGGACGACCCCCTGACCTCGTCGAGCCGGGCGATCTTGTCGGCGAACATCTCGCGCTCGAGCGGCGTGTTCGTGGGGCGTTCGAGCCGGCGCCATGCGTCGATTCGGATTTCGGTGGGGTGGGCGATGAGGAAATCGAACAGCCGACCGGCGAAGGCCGGCAGGTCGTCAGGCGTGAACGGCACCGATTCGTGGAGATCGCCGACGGCTGCGTCGATAATCGCGTCGAAGAGCTGCTCCTTGTTGCCGAAATACGCGTAGATCATGCTCTTGTTCGCTTTGGCCGCAGCGGCGATGCGGTCGACGCGCCCGCCGGAATAGCCATGCTCGGCAAACTCCGACGTCGCGGCAACGAGGATTCGAGCCTTCGTCGCTTCGGCGTCTCGAGGTGACATACCCCTAGAGTATGCCAACCAACCGGTTGGTTGGCATTGTCGCGTGGGATCGGTAGTCTCCGCCGCTAACCAACTAGTTGGTTACATCTCAAGGAGCGTTCTCATGAAGAAGCTGTTCGGCCTCGCCCCCCAACCCGAACCCGATGGCTCGTACTCGCCGTCGAAGCTGGCGCTGAAGCTGGGGACATCGTCGACCACCGACTTCAGCGACAAGCAGTACACCCGGTACGAGGGCACTCGCACGAAGGTTCTCGTCATCGCAACCGAGCAGAAGAACATGGTGATGGCCAACGGCAAGCAGTTCTCGACGGGCAACCACCCGGTCGAGACCCTCGTCCCGATGCTGCATCTCCGCAACGCCGGTTTCGAGTTCGAGATCGCGACGCCGACAGGTGCGCCAGCCGTGCTCGAGATGTGGGCCTTCCCCGCCGAGGACGAGGCTGTCACCGCATTCTACGACGAGGTCAGGTCGAGCTTCGAGAATCCGCGAAGCCTCACCGACGTGGTGGCGTCTGCGCTCGACACTCCCGGGCAGTACGCCGCCGTCTACCTGCCCGGTGGGCACGGTGCAATGCTCGGCTTGCCGGAAGATCCGAATGTCGACAAGGTCCTGCAGTGGGCCCACGCCAACGACCTCATCACCATCAGCATCTGCCACGGGCCGGCTGCGCTCTTGGCCACGACTCTCGATGGCAAGCCCTTCCTGTACGACGGCTACGAGATGGCCGTGTTCCCCCACGCCGTCGACA
>CALJSB010000002.1 GCA_937976305.1 uncultured Acidimicrobiales bacterium | reverse complement strand
GTGAAGGCGACAAAGCCGAGTGCGGCCCGGCTCTCGGTGGCCCCGAGATCCTCGACAAACCGCAGGGCAGCCCAGTCAGTGGTGATGAACTCGACGATGATGGCTCCCGCTCCAACAACGGCCACGAGCAGGGCGAAACCGGTCATGCTGCCGACAGAGCGAGCTTCCTTGCCCGGGCGCTGATCGGCTCGCAGTTCGTCTACGCGCAGCAGCCCGGGGGCGACAAACAAAACGGTGGCAAACAAGACGGCCGCAACGCTCGCGAGGTGAGTGGTGAGCGTGACCGAGCCCGCCACTCTGGCAGCAAGGAGTCCACCGACAACGGTGCCGAGGCTCCAGAGGCCGTGCAGCCGGTTCATCACCGGGAGGTGTCGCCTCGCACTCAGCCACGATGCCTGCATGTTCATGCCGATGTCGGTGAGCACATCAAACAAATGCATCATGCAAAGCCCCAGCACGAAAACTGCGGGGTGCGTCGCAAAGCCGATGACGGGCAGCGACGAGATCAATCCGCAGGCGCCGGCAACGGTGACGGTTCGAGTCCCGAGGCGTTCGATGAGCGGACCGCAGATGGCGCTGCCGACCAAGCCACCGATGGTTCCGAGCGTGAGCAGCAATCCGAGCGTGGCCAAGTCGACGTCGATTCGTTCGCGAATCTCGGGCAGCCGGGGAACAAACGACGCAAAGACGGCGCCATTCACCCAGAACTGCACGGCCACTGATTGCAGGGCGCGGCGGTCTGTCGAACTGAATGGGGCCTGCGTCACCGCCGCAGACCGCCGTCGGAGTAGAGGAGCTGACCGTTGATCCAACCCCCCTCTGGCGAGCACAGGAAGCCGACGAGGTTTGCGACGTCTCCGGGGACCCCTACTCGGGGCTGCAGGTTGCGCTGCATGACAGCCTCTTCGATCTCGGGCGACATCCAGCCGGTGTCGGTCGCCCCAGGATTGATCACGTTTGCCGTGATACCGAGTTCCGGGAGTTCGGTCGCGGCGGCGATCACGATGCGGTCCATGGCCCCCTTGCTGGCCCCGTACGGCATGTTGAAGGCGGTGTGGTCGCTCGTGATGGCGACGATCCGGCCCGGCCCAGAGCTGGGTTCGAACTGCTCGGCCAGTCCCTTGATGAGCATCCAGGTGGCTCGAGCGTTCACGGCCATGTGGCGATCGAACGTGTCGACGGTCGAGGTGAGGATGGTGCTGTCGACCGATTCGCAGTGACAGAGCACGAGCGTTGAGATGGGGCCGGTCGCAGCGCTGACCTCGGGGATCAGTGCTGCGGTCGCCTCGGCATCCGCGAAGTCGACTTCATAGGCCGAGCGTGCAGCCGCAGCATCGGCACCCCAGGGCATTCGCTCGTCGTAGTCGGTAAGGCCAGCCGTGATGACCCGGAAGCCATCACTCGTCAAGCGGTCAGCAACCGCCCGACCGATGCCGATCGACCGGCTCACACCGGTGACAAGGGCGACTGGTTGGCCGGTCGTTGCGTCTTCCACGGGGCCGACGGTAGTCGGGTGTTCGCCGGCCCGGTTCGCCCTTTCTGAGCTCAGCCTCGGGCCGCTCGGAGCTTTGCGTGGAAGCGCTGCATGCCCGAGATCCAGCGGTCTGGGTCTTGAGCCTTCCGCTCCATGTAGGTGGCGACCTGTTCGTGGGGGAGGAGCAGGAAATTCTCGTTGCGAATGGTGTCAACCACCATCGTCGCCACGTCTTCTGGCTCGAGGATGCCGTCTTGGCTTGCCTGCCCGCTGCTCTTGAACTTGTCCCATGCGTCGAGATCGTCACCGATGATGTTGGTGCGCACCGCCTGCGGGCACAGCACCGACACCTTCACGCCGTCGTTGCCGTAGTTGATCGAAAGCCACTCTGCGAACGCAACCGCAGCAGCCTTCGATACCGCATACGGGCCCGAGTCGATCTGGGTCAGGAGGCCAGCTGCTGACGCGGTACTGAACAAGTACCCCTCACCGCGAGCAACCATGCCAGGAACAAGCGCACGGGCGACAGAGAGGTGCGACGTGAAGTGCACGTCCATCATGCGCTGCCAGTCGTCGGTGCTCAGGTCGAGTCCGCCGGCCTGGCCGTATCCGGCGTTTGAGAAGAACAGGTCGATGGGCCCATCGTTGTCTTCGATGCCTTCGCACAGGGCGACGATTGCCGCCTCGTCAGCAACATCGAGCCCAACGCCGCGCACCGGCACGTCGGGAAACTCAGCAGTGATCGATTCAGCGGCCGCTACGGCCTTGCTTTCATCGAGGTCGGCTACGACCACGAGCCGTGCCCCTTCGGCAGCAAAGGCACGGGCGGAGGCCCGGCCGATGCCGCTTCCGCCCCCGGTGACAACAGTGATGCGATCGTTGAGTTCCATGCGCGGCAGCTTAGGAGGCGCGGTCTGAGGCAACCCATTGCCCTCGCGCACTACGAGCCCACAGCAAGCCCGGCAGATGCCCGCTGAGCCAATCGACGCGGCGCTACCGTGATGAGTTCAGGTCGCCCGGGAGAAGCCATGTCACTCGCTCTGTATCGATTGGGACGGTTCGCCGCCGCAAATCCGTGGCGGGTGATTGGGTTGTGGTTACTCAGCGCCGTTGCCGTCATCTCGGCCTCGGGTGCGTTCGGAGCCGAGCTCGAAGACTCCTTCGAAGTTCCCGGGCTCGATTCACAAGAAGCGCTCGATTTGCTCTCCGAGGCGCAGTCAGAGCAAGCAGGGCTCACAGCGCAGATCGTGGCGACGCCTCGAGATGAGGGTGTCACCTTCTTCGAGTCGGCAGAAGCCCAGGCCGTCTTGGCCGAGTTGCACGCAGACGCAACGGCGTTGCCAGGCGTGCTCGGGGCATCCGACCCGGCAGCCGCTCTCGCCGCTGGACCAGAGGCGGCGGCCCGCAGCGGTGTGGTGTCGCCCGACGGCCGAGTGGCCCTGATCACGGTGCAGTATCCGGTCATCGAAGAACTCTCGGTCGAAAACCTCGAGGAGCTCAAGACCCTCGGCGAGAGCTTCGAAGACAACGAGGCGGCCGAAGTCGAGTTGGGCGGCGAGCTGTTCTTCTCCTTCGAGCAACCCGAGACAGGGGTCGGCGAGATCATTGGCTTGGTCGCCGCCGTGATCATCCTGCTGTTGGCGTTTGGCTCGGTCATCGCGATGGGGCTGCCGATCGGACAGGCCCTGTTCGGTTTGGCGCTTGGCATCAGTGCCATGCCGCTTGTCGGCTTGCTCATCGATATCCCCAGCTGGGCCCCGCAGATGGGTTCGATGGTTGGCCTCGGAGTCGGCATCGACTACGCACTGTTCCTCGTCACCCGTCACCGTGAGTTCCTGGCGCGGGGAATGTCGATCCCGGAATCTGTCGGGCGAGCCAATGCGACCGCTGGCCAGGCGGTGATTTTTGCCGGTGGCACTGTTGTCATCGCCATCCTCGGCCTCGCGGTTGCCGGCGTTCCGTTCCTCACGGCTGCCGGCATCTCGACGTCGATGATCGTGCTCATCATGGTGATTGCATCGGTGACGCTGCTGCCCGCCTTTCTCGGCCTCAGTGGCCACTGGATCAACCGACTCGGCATTCATCGCCGCTCCGCAACCAACGGTCAACAAATCGGCGACGGCTGGGAGCGTTGGGGCCGCCATGTGGCCAACAACGCATGGCCCTA
>CALJSB010000001.1 GCA_937976305.1 uncultured Acidimicrobiales bacterium | reverse complement strand
TGCACTCGATCGTGCAACCCGAGTGGTTCGTGCCGGTGCACGGCGAGTATCGCCACATGACCGAACACGCGCGGATCGCGACGCGTATGGGTACGGCAGCCGATCACATCACGGTGTGTCAGGACGGACAGTCGGTGGTGCTTGACAGTCAGGGTCTTCGACGGGGCGGCGATGTTCCGGCCGAGTACATCTACGTCGACGGCAAGCTCGGCGACCTCGATGAGAGCGTCCTGGGCGAGCGGCGCACCTTGGGTACCGACGGGTTCGTCTCGGTCGTGATACCCCTGGCGATCGAAGGCCCGAACGCTGAGCTGTTGCGGCTGCCCGAGATCATCAGCCGAGGATGGGTCCACGGCGAAGAAGGTGATCAGCTGCGCAAGGACGCAGCGCACGAGGTGCGTGATGCGATCGAAGGAGCGCTTTCGGACGGCAAGAGAACCCGACAAGAGCTCGAGCGTGTCGCTCGACGTGTGCTCGGTCGGTTCGTCAACAATCGGACGCGTTTGCGTCCGATGATCGTGCCCGTGGTTCTCGGCGCCCACGAAGGCGCAGAAGAAGCCTGACCCGGTTCCTACCCGCGCCATCCCTATGTGCGCTCAACGTACATCGCGCTCTAGAGGGGTCGCTCTTCCCCTGGGGACCGTGTCTCTTTAAGAGACAGTTCCTCATGGAGAGCTGTGCCGCCAAGCACCTCCAACACCACCTTTGGTGAGATCCTGCCACGAGAGGTGAGAGTTGACAAGGAGTTTTTCCTCGCCCACCCCCAAACCGAAGGGTCGGTCGGAACCCTCCCGCACTGTGGTGATGTGACCTGTTAGAGTGACGTCACTGTGGCTACTACGAATCGGACCTCTCGGTCCGGTCGAGGGGCAACGGGCGGTCGATCGGCATCTCGTTCTTCGCGTGCATCCAGCACTCGAGGGACTGCCGCTCAACGGCGCGCCCGTAAGCAACGAGAGGCTCGCGGTCTTGCTCTGATCGCGCTCGGTCTCATCCTCGGCCTGGCTATGTACACCGGAGCAACTGGATCGATCGGGGCTTGGCTCGCCAACTCGATCGGCGCTGTCGTGGGACGAATGCGTCTCCTCGTCCCTGTCTTCGCCTTCTGGGGCGGTTGGCACTTGTTGCGCACACCGCCCGGCAAGAAGCCGAAGAAGAACAGCAAGAAGACCAACGTTCGCCCGATGAGTGAGACGGTCGGCTGGGCCGTGCTCGTGCTGTCGATTTTCGCAGTGCTCGATCTCTTCGGCGGTCGTCCGGGATGGGGCGCATCATCAGAACGCCTGTCTCGCGCCGGTGGCTGGATTGGTGTCTGGGTCGGTGGCAGCTTCGAGAGCTGGTTTGGATTCTGGGGCGAAATCGTTCTGACGGTCGCCATGATTCTGATCGGGCTCGTGCTGGTGACGGGTCTCTCAACGGGATCTGCTGTCGATGGTGTCGCTGACGGATTCGAACGTCTCGGCAACATATTTCGAGGGTTCCTGCTCCGTCTTGGCCTGAGCCGCGAGCAAGACGACGAGCCACGGGTGAAGGCCAAGTCGGCGAAGGCGACGTCGAGATCGTCCCTGCTTGATCTCGAGTTCCCTGATGACCTGACCGTTGCCGCACCGACGCTCGAGGAGTCTGAGAGCGAGCTCTTCGATCAGGAGACGTATATCGATTTGCGTGGCGCCGGCGACAGCGAGGCTGAGCTGGTCGGAGAGCCCGAGGTTGCGCTGCAAGCACCCGAGCCATCGGGCTGGGATACCCCGGCTCCAGAGCCGGTGATCGAAATTCCTCAGGTTGCAACCGTTGATGGCATGACGCTGGCGGCTCCGCAACCCACCGGTGGTGATTGGACGCTGCCGACGATGGATTTCCTCGAGCGCAGCGAAGGACAAGATGTTGACCGCGCTGGTGTGGAGCGCACCGGACGTCAGCTCGAACACGCGCTTGCCGAACACGGCGTCGAAACTCGCCTCATCGGCGTGGTCGTTGGTCCGACGGTCAGCCGTTTCGAGCTCGAGCTCGGCCCTGGCGTGAAGGTCAACCGGGTGACCAGCCTGCACAAGGACATCGCCTACGCGATGGCCACCCCTGACGTTCGCATTCTTGCCCCTATCCCTGGCAAGCAGGCGATCGGCGTCGAGGTGCCAAACGTTCGCCGCCAGATGATCACGGTCGGCGATCTGCTCGGATCCGAAGAGGCCGTCGGCGCCACACACCCACTCGAGGTTGCGCTTGGTCGCGACATCACGGGCAAGACGGTCATGGCCAACCTGGCCAAGATGCCGCACTTGCTCGTGGCTGGCCAGACTGGCTCGGGTAAGTCGAGCTGTATCAACTCGATGCTCACCTCGTTGCTGATGCGGACAACTCCGGAACAGGTCCGACTGATCTTGGTCGACCCGAAACGAGTTGAGCTCACCCAGTACGAGAAACTCCCGCACCTGTTGACCGAGGTGGTCACCGACCCGAAGAAGGCAGCAAATGCGCTGTCGTGGGGCGTGCGTGAGATGGAGCGTCGCTACGACGCCCTGTCTGAGGTCGGTGTGCGCGATATCGATGGCTACAACAAGGCGGTTGACGAAGGCCGGCTCGACCCGATCGTCGGGTCGGACGGAGAAGCAACGCCGAGAGAGCGTCTGAGCTACATCGTGATCATTCTCGACGAGCTGGCTGACCTCATGATGGTTGCCGCTCGTGATGTGGAGGAGTCGATCTGTCGCATCGCTCAGAAAGCGCGAGCAGTCGGCATTCACCTCGTGATTGCAACGCAGAGGCCGTCGACCAACGTCATCACCGGCCTGATCAAGGCCAACGTTCCGGCCCGTCTGGCCTTTGCCGTGTCGAGCCTCACCGACTCGCGAGTCGTTCTCGATCAGCCTGGCGCCGAGCGCCTGGTGGGTCGCGGCGACGGCTTGTTGCTCGACGGATCGACCAGTACCGCCGCTCGATTCCAAGGAGCCTGGATCACCGAAGAGGAAGTGTCGACGCTCGTCGATCACTGGCGTCGACAGGCGCCCGAGGTGGTCTTCGACAGTCGCGTACAAGGCGAAGAGGTCTCTCAAGCGGCGGCCGCACTGCCCGGTGGAACAACCGGTGACGATGACGACGATGAGCTCGTGCTCCAAGCCATCGAACTCGTGGTTCGCTCACAGCTCGGTTCTACATCGATGCTGCAACGCAAGCTACGAGTTGGCTTCGCTCGCGCCGGTCGTTTGATGGACATCATGGAAGAGCGTGGTGTTGTTGGGCCATCCGTTGGTTCGAAGGCTCGCGAAGTACTCATGACGCCCGAGGATCTCGACGCTGGTCGTTGGCCAGCCGGAATGCGCGGGGGAGCGGCAACGCCAGCTCCAGAGCCGGCGCTCTCACGCGAACCGGTACCGTCACCCGAACCTGCACCCACTACTCCGGCTCCTGCTCCGATCGCGTCGTCTTCAGCACCGGCGATGAGCTCGCCGCACGCCGACGAGTCGTTTGCGCTCGACACCGGGACCTCAGCCGTTGCCCTCAAGGACCCGTCTGGCGAATACGCAGTGGCCGACGACCTCGACCTCGTCAATGAGGTCTACGTCGACGAAGACGACGAGTTCGCCACCGGCGACTTCGACGCCGCCCTGGCCCCTCCACCCGGCTACCGCTCACCCGACTAACCCGCCCCCTCCCCAGAATTGGCACCGATCTGCGCGCATGCTGCGCTGATTCGGTGCCAGTTCACGTTTGGGGCTGGGCGACGTGTGGAACTGGCACGGTTTTGCGCGCACGCTGCGCAGGTTTGGTGCCAATTCCGGGTGGACGGGGCCGGTAGCATCAGGCGGTGGTTCTCGGCCTGATTGCAACGCTCATTGGCATCGCCATTTTGTCAAAGGCGGCAGACGAGTTTGTCGACGGCGCTGCTGGTGTCGCGAAGGTCATGAACGTCTCGCCGATCGTGATCGGCGCGGTCATTGTCGGGTTCGGAACGAGCGCACCCGAGATGATCGTGTCCGGTATCGCCGCAACCCAGGGCGACGATGACCTTGGTATCGGCAACATCATCGGGTCGAACATTGCCAACCTCTCGCTGATTCTCGGTGCGGCGGCTCTTCTGATCCCGCTCAAGATCGATTCGTCGGTGCTCCGACGAGAAGCACCGCTTGCGACCGGCGGCGCCGTCATGTTTGCCCTCCTGCTGCAGGGCGGAATCCAGCGGATCGAGGGTCTCGTGCTGCTGCTGTTCATGGTGGTGGGGCTGTACCTGCTCATGAGCCAGACCGGCCCCAACCAAGAGTTGGTGGACGAGGTCGACGACGACGTCGAGACGCCATCATCTGTTCAGGCAGCCGCCGTGCGCACCGTGATTGGGCTCATCGGCACGGTGGGTGGTGCATACATTCTTGTGTGGGGAGCCACCACAGTTGCCGGTGAACTCGGCCTCAACGACGGTTTCGTTGGCGTGACCCTGGTGGCGATCGGCACCTCACTGCCCGAGTTGGTTACCGCTGTTGCAGCCGCCCGAGCCGGCCACGATGAGCTCATCGTCGGCAATCTCCTCGGCAGCAACCTGTTCAACTCGCTCGCCGTCGGAGCCGTTGTCGGCTTGTTGGGCGACGGCACCATTGAAGATCCATCGTTGGCGGGCAGCGACCTCATTGCGATGGTGGTCGTGTGCGTCGGCGTGTTCCTCGTGATGTTGTCACGGCGGATCGTCAAGCGGCCGGAAGGCATCGTCCTCCTTGCCGTCTTCTTTGGGTTCCTGGTGATGACCTATCTCGGCGAAACCACCGATGTCGAGGCCTTGGGTGGTCTCTTCCGGCTGTTCGGATAGTCCAACGAAGGCGCCCGGCTCACAGCCATAAATCGTGCTCCACTACGGTGAGAGACATGGCTGACGACACCATCACACTCGCAACCGGGCTCGAGTTTCCCGAGGGTCCCATCTGGATGTCTGACGGTTCGGTTGTCCTCGTTGAAATCAAGCGAGGAACGCTCACTCGCGTCGATGGTGATGGTTCGGTCGATGTCGTGGCCGACTGTGGCGGCGGTCCGAACGGCGCTGCGATTGGTCCGGACGGCAAGGTCTATGTGTGCAACAACGGTGGCTTCCAGTGGACGGAGGCGAACGGGCTGACGCTTCCCGGTGAGCAGCCCGCCGACTACGCAGGTGGATCCATCCAACGAGTCGACATCGACACCGGTGAAGTCGAAGACCTGTATACCCACGTTGGTGAGCATCGTTTGTGCGGTCCCAACGATCTCGTGTTCGACGAGACCGGTGGATTTTGGTTCACCGACCATGGCAAGAACCGCGCCCGTACCCGAGACCGCGGTGGGCTCTACTACGCCAAGTCCGACGGCAGTGAAGTCCGTGAGGTCGTGCACCCGCTGCTCGCACCGAATGGCGTTGGACTGTCGCCGGCGGGCGACCGCTTGTACGTCGCTGAAACCTACGAGGGCCGTCTGTACACGTGGGACCTCTCCGGTCCCGGCGAGATCGCCGGCTACTTCGGACCTGGCCACCGAGGCGAGGTTCTGGCCGACCCTGAAGGCGGACCGCTCTTCGACTCGCTCGCCGTTGATCGCGACGGCAACGTTTGTGTCGCCACCATTCGCAACGGTGGTATCACGGTGATTGCGCTCGACGGTGCTCACCGACATGTCAGTTTCGACGACCCTCTCACCACCAACATCTGCTTCGGCGGTGCTGATCTGTCGACCGCCTTTGTCACCCTGTCCGGCACCGGTCGCTTGGTCAGCCAGCGCTGGGATACCCCTGGCCTTCCGCTTGCGTACAACCGATGACGTTCCTGTCCCGCCAGCGAGCGCGCGTCCGGTGGCGGGGTGAGTCGTTGCTCGCGATCGCTCTCGCGATCCTGTTCGTGTTGGTGGCGCCGGCCGGTGCCCACAGCAATCTGATCACCACGTCGCCGACACCTGGCCAAACGGTCGGTGGCACGCTCGAATCGATCGACCTCGTCTTTGACGCTGGCGTCGAGGATGTCGAGGTCACGTTCGAGGCGCCCGATGGGGAGTTTCTCGATGTTGGGATCGAACAACCGTCGACCAATTGGCTTCAGCTCGTGATCGACACGCCCGAGCTCGATGGTCAGTACATCGTCCGCTACTCGTTCATCTCTGAAGACGGCGACCCGGTCGAATCCGCATATGCATTCAGCTACGAGGCGAGTGCGCCCGAGGCCGTTGCGGTTCCCCGCTCGACCGTTTCGGCTGAACTCACCACCAACGATGGGTTCAATCCCTTTGCCACAATCACCGGGGTGCTCGCCTTGGGCGTGCTCGTTCTGTTGATTCTGCTGGCGGTGCGCCTTCGAGAACTGCACCAGGCTCGCACCGTCGCCGATGGTCCGCCCTAGCCTGAACAGTCGATGAATCGGATCCGCTCATGACCGAGCGCACCTACTGGGTCGAAACCCTCGGCTGCCCCAAGAACCAGGTCGACTCCGACAAGCTGGTCGGCACGCTGGTCGCCGACGGGCTGGCTCCGGCGGCGTCTGTCGACGAGGCCGACGTTGTTGTCGTGAACACGTGCGCGTTCATCGATGAGGCCCGGCAAGAGTCGGTCGACACCATTCTTGCTCTCGACGAACAGCGTGCCGAGAACGCCGAACTCGTTGTGACGGGTTGCCTGGCCGAACGCCATGGCGCAGAGCTTGCTGAGCTGCTTCCTGAAGTCGATCGCGTTGCCGGATTCGGCGTGCCCGTCTCAATCGGATCCAAACCCGGAACCGAACCGACCGAGTCACTCGTGCCCAGCCTCGATCTGCTCGAGCTTCCTCGCCCTCCGGCCTCGGCCCCATGGGCCTACGTCAAGGTTGCCGAAGGCTGCGACCGCAACTGCGGGTTCTGCGCCATCCCGAGCTTTCGCGGCAAGCAGCGTTCTCGCACGATGGACTCGATCCTCACCGAGGTCGATCAACTCGGGGCGAAAGAGATCGTTCTTGTTGCTCAGGACCTTGCCGCCTACGGCCGCGATCAAGGGGTTGGTGAGCGCTCGATTGTTCCCCTCGTCACCCAGGTGGCCGATCGGGTCGATCGGGTTCGACTGCTCTACCTCTACCCGAGCGATCTCACTGACGAACTCATCGACACGATTTGCGGCACCGGCACGCCCTACTTCGACCTGTCGCTCCAGCACGTGTCTCGTCCGCTCATGCGGGCCATGCGTCGATGGGGCGACGGCGAGCGCTTTCTCGAGCGCATCGCGGCCATTCGGGCTCGCGAGCCAGAGGCTGCCTTCCGCTCGAACTTCATCGTGGGGTACCCGGGTGAGACCGAAGACGATCACGATCAGCTGCTTGCCTTTGTCGAAGAAGCCGAGGTCGATTGGTGCGGATTCTTCGCCTACTCGCGCGAAGAGGGAACCTACGGCGCCACGCTCGATGGGGCCGTGCCTCGCAGCCTGATCGACGAACGGTTGGCCGAGTTGCGTGAGCTCCAAGACGGAATCACCGCACGACGCAGAGACGACCTCATCGGCGCGACGATCGAGGTGCTGGTTGACACGACTGGAGTCGGCCGGTCGCACCGAGAGGCGCCAGAGATCGATGGCATCGTCACCGTGCCATCCGAGCTGAGTGTTGGTGAGTTCCATCACGTCGAGGTCACCAACGCCGAGGGCCCCGACCTCATCGCCGAGCTGGCGTCAACGGGCGCTCCGCCAGCATGAGTTCTGGGCTCGACTCGGCGCCGAAGATGGACCTGATTGGTTCGTCGCGTTACGCACTCGCCGCAAACGGCCTCACCATCGTGCGGCTGCTGCTCGCCCCAGTGCTCGCGTTGTTGATCCTCGATCGCAATCCATGGTGGGTCACGTTCTGGCTGGGATGGGCACTCGGCGCCACCGACCTCTTTGATGGCCGGCTGGCTCGCCAAGCAACACCGACAAAGTTCGGTGCCTTCTTCGATCCGCTGGCCGACAAGGCGGTCGTACTCCTCGCCGGCTTCGCTCTCGTGTCGTACCGGAGCCACTGGTTGATCCCCATGATCTTGATTGCCATCCGTGAAGTCGGCATCCAGCTCTACCGCAGCTACTGGAGCCGTCGCGGTCTGTCGATACCCGCACGAACCTCAGCGAAATACAAGACCTTTGTGCAGGGCCTCGCGCTGGCTGCCGCGATGTGTCCCCTGTTCGACGGGGCGTTGTGGGTGGCCGACGTCTTGCTGTGGATCGCGCTTGCGTTCACGCTTGTCACCGGTGCTCAGTACATCCTCGATGGCCAAGGTGCGTTGCGGACGACAGGGAGTCGTTGATGAACGTCGAAGTCGTTGCGATCGGCACCGAGCTGCTGCTGGGCCAGATCGTCGACACGAACTCCAGCTGGATCGGTCAAGAGCTCGCAGCCGCTGGGCTCAACTCTCACTACCAAACCAAGGTGGGTGACAATCCCGACCGGATTCGCTCCGTGTTGCGCCAGGCGCTCGAACGCAGCGATGCCGTGATCTGTTGTGGCGGCCTCGGCCCCACTCAAGACGACATCACCCGCGACATGATCGCCGAGATGATGGGTGTCGAGCTCGAGTTTCAGGCCGACATTGCGGATCGCATCCGAGCCATGTTTGAGACCCGTGGCCGGGAGATGCCCGAGATCAATCTCCGTCAGGCCATGTTGCCCGTTGGGGCCACCACGATCGCAGAACAACCCGGCACCGCCCCCGGATTGCGGTGCCCGGTGCGAGCTGCCGATGGGTCCGAGCGGCTGCTCTATGCCGTCCCCGGCGTGCCCTATGAGATGAAAGAGATGATGACCGGCAGCGTCATCCCCGAACTGCGGCGCCTGTCGGGCGACGAGTCGGTCATCAAGAGCCGGGTGATTCGCACGTGGGGAGCATCCGAATCTGGTCTCGCTGAGATCCTCGCCGATCGCATCGACGATCTCGATGCCGCCGGAAACCCGACACTGGCGTTCTTGGCGAGCGGGGTCGAGGGGCTGAAGGTTCGAATCACGGCCAAGGCGGCTGACGAGGCAGCGGTGGTTGCGATGCTCGATGCCGAGCTTCAAAATCTCGAACCGCTCATCGGTCACGTCATCTTCGGGTTCGACGACGACAACATGGAAGCCGTCGTGATCAAGACGTTGGCCGAGGCCAATCTCACCCTGGCAGTCGCTGAATCGGTCACGGGTGGCTACGTCGCCGGGAGGTTGTGCGCGGTTCCCGGTGCCAGCAAGGTCTTTCGGGGCGGCGTCGTGGCCTATCACCCCGAGGTGAAGTTCGATGTTCTTGACGTGCCCGAGGGCCCGGTTGTCACTGAGGAAGCTGCTGGGGCCATGGCCGAAGGAGTTCGGGTGAAGCTCGGGGCCGACATCGGTATTGCGACGACGGGCGTCGCAGGCCCCGAAGAGTCCGAGGGTAAGAAGGTCGGGACCGTGTGTGTTGCCGTCGCCCGTCGGGAGGGAGTCCGCACGACGACGCTGACCTTGCCTGGCGATCGGGAGCGGATTCGGCAGTACTCGGCGATCAGCCTGCTCGACATGCTGCGCCGTGAAATCGTGGGGTGACACCCCGTAACGGCGGTCGTTCGAGATCTACATCGCCGGTGTGAGGCGAGCGATCTCCAGTTGCGGTCGCCGCAGAGGTGACCCCATGTTCGAGACGCGACCGCCGGCACAAAACGACGAAGCGGGCGGAGGTGCTCCCTCCAGCAACTCCACCCAGCGTTCGTCTCGAGAGCGGGTCAAACCCGCTTGTTCTTGATGAACATCATCATGGAACGCCGTTGTTGAGAAATTGTTGAATTGGCCATTCAACAACTGATTCAGGCGGGAGACGGACCTATTCGAGCGTCCGCCAGCTCGATCTCCCACTCCAGCGCCCCCATCTCCGAGGCCAGCGCCTGTGCTGCCCGTCGATGTTCATCGACCCGTTCGGCTTGGTTTCGGTGGTGAGCGAGCTCCATCAGGGCGACGTGCGTGCGAAGCAGCGGCGGTCGAGCCCCCAGCTGGGCGTGCCGGTCGAGGGAGTGAGCGAGGTGCCGTTCGGCTTCGTTGTAGTCGCCGACCATTGTCGACAGATAGCCCAACGGCAGCGAGGCAAAGCCGAAGATCAGCTGGCCACAGTTCATCGCGACGACTCGATCAGCCGTGCCTTCGAGGTGGGACAGACACACGCGTGCTGCGTCGACATCGCCAAGAATGCGAACAAGGTCGGCGAAGAACCACGGTGTCGTGAACTGGAGTACGCCTTGACCACCCGCCGAAATGACGTCGGCGTCGTACGGGGCAATGGCACGCCGGGCTTCGTCCACGTTTCCGCCGTGGGCGATGGAGAGAGCGTGCGGAGTCGCATAGGCCGGTCCCGGATACCCGTCGACCTTCTCTTTCAATGCGCCGGTGACCGCATCGTGCATCCCTCGTTCGCGAAGCAAGAGCGCAAAAGGGATGCCGAAGAGATCGAGCACGGCGGCGCCGAGCTTCTCGAAGTCGGCGAACGTCGATTGAATCAGCTGCTCGGCCGCATCAAAATCGCCGGTGAAGAGCGCCCAGGTGGCGGGCAACAAGTTGGCTTCGAAGGCAACACCCTCGTCGTGCGAGGCGTCGGCGATCCGCCGAATCAGCGCAGCCTGATGGTGGAACTCGTCTGCGTCACCGGCCTCGATGGCCAGCATGGCCAGGGACCGCCTGCCGTTGATTTCAGCTTTGGGAAGGGATGCGTCCTGTGCAGAGGCAATGGCGTCGTTGGCCAACCATGCCCGATCCGCCGCCGTGAAGTCTCGATCAACCTCGACGATTGCATGGTTGAGGGTGTGGGCTTTGAGGGTGGCGTCGGCCAGATGGTGGACATACTCAAGCCCCTCGGTCAAGAGCTTGAGTTTTCGCTCCGGGTCGGCATGTTCGCCGTACAGCGCGCCGCCGAGCTTGACCTGCAGAAAGGACCGATACGGGTGGTCGTCGGGTATCCGCTCGAGGCACCGCGTAAACATGTCGATTGCCGGGCCGGCCGGGCACCAGTAGCCCAACCAACCCACCGCTCCGGGGAACCGGCCGGTGATTTGGGTGGTGGCGGCATACACGAAAGCCGCAATGATCATCTCGTCGACGAGATCCTTCGATGCCGCGAGGTCGAAGGCCTGGGGAACGATCTGATGAGTGACCGTTACGTCTTGGCTGTACTTGTGGCTCTGACCGAGCGCAATCATCAGGTCGACTCGGATCCGTTCAAACTCAACCTCGCCCTCGCCACGGGGCACGACGCGATCCATGGCTTCCAGTCCGCTTGCGAGGAGTTCCGTTGCACCCGTGTGATCGTGCAGGCTCGTGCTTTTGGTCGCGGCGCTGAGCGCGTGGCTCGCCCCTCTGACCTCGGTGTCGTGGCCTCGGAGGAAATGGTGGGCGAGGAGTTCAGAAGCTGCCTCTCGTGTCTCGAAAAACTCCCCGAGGCGAGCGTGAAGGCGGGCTTTCCTCGGTGGAGAGATGCCTGTGACGAGGCCCTCTTGTACGAGCGCATGGGTGAACCGGAATCGGTCGAAGGCCTCAGGGTGAGTCTCGATCAGGCGGAGTGCCAGCGCTCGTTCGATGATGTCGAGAATTTCGGTTTCGGTTGCGTCGTTGACGGCTTCGAGCACGTCGGTCGTGAAGCCGTCGCGGCAGAGCGAACCAGCAACGAGTGAGTCGGCGCCGAGCGCGGGCAGTTGGGTGAGTCGTTCGGCAATCGCGTCTCGCAACGTGGTCGACAAGGGCTGATCGAGTCCGTGGCGAAGAAGCTCGGTGACAAAGAGTGGGTTGCCCTGCGTCCGTTCGAACAACGGCCGAATCTCATCGAGGGAGACCTGCTTGCCCCGTAGTTTCTCGTGAAGATCGCAGAGCGCCTGGGCATCGAGTCCGCTCAGTTCGATGCGTTCGAATCCGCTCATCCGGCCGAGTGCGCCGAGGGCGGTCGTGAGCTCCGAAGGCATCTCGTGGGTGTCGCGCCACGAGACGTAGCAACTGATCGGGGCGTCAGCCCAGATCGGCTCGGCGACTTCGAGCAGACGAATCGAAGCTGCATCAGCCCAGTGGGCATCTTCGAGGATGAGAGTCGTCACGACATCGGGCTCGAGAGTTGCGAGATTCCTGACTGTGCGGGCGATGGCATCAAGCAGACTCAGGGCGCTCTTGCCCGGTGAGGCCACAATCCCGAGACGTTCGGTCAGCTCAGGGAGTAGAGCGGCGATCTCACCTTCACGGTGCCCCAGGGTTTCGATGAGCCGAGCATCATCGAGCTCGCTGAAGAGGTCGCGAAGGATCGAGGCCCACGGCCACAGTGTGTTGGTTTGGCCGCCGTCGTGACAGCGTCCCCACACGGGACGACGGCCTTCGTGGCCCGCATGCTCCGCGATGCTCTGTAGCAGTGTGGTCTTGCCGATTCCGGCTTCGCCGACGACGGCGATGATCGGGGTGCGTCCCGGTTGGTCAGCCGCTGCTTCGAGTTCGACGGCGCGGGAGTAGACATCATCACGCCCGGTTGGTGCGAGCGAGACCGGCGGTGGTGATAGTGGCCGTGCTGAGGGAGACTCTGCCGAGCGAGACTCTGCCGGTGGGGACGGAGATGATGCTGGTCCGGTGTCCAGCAACAGCGCCTCGTCGTTGTTGAGGATCTGAAGCTCGAGCTTCGCGAGCGCATCGGTGGGATCGAGCCCCATCGTGTCGGCCAAAATCGTTCTGAATCGATTCGCCTCTCGCACGGCGTCGCCGGCGTTTCCCGAACGGTAGAGGGCCAGCATCAGGTGCCGGCATGCTTCTTCGTCTGCCGGTTCGGCTTCGGTCAGCGCGTGCAACGAAGGCAACGCCTCGTCGTGGCGCCCGAGCGCCAACAACGCCCGATGCCAAATGTTCGTCGCCTCCCTGCGCAGGGCCAAGAGGTGAGCGGCTTCGACCTGGAACACGTCGCTGAGAACGTCGAGGTGATCGGTTCGCCATAGGGCGAGGGCGTCTGACGCGTCCGAGCCTGCCGTCTCGAAGTCTCCAGCGGCAAAGGCCTCTCGAGCGGTGCTGGTTGCACGCTCCAGCACTCGTGCATCGACCTGATCATCACCGAGCTCCAAGGCGTAGCCCGGCGACCGAGTGGCGAGCAGGCTCGAGCGATCTCCGGTGGCGCGGTCTGGATCGAGACTGCGCCGCAGGTGGGAAACGTAGGTTCGTAGCGTCACGTTGGGCTTCGCCGGGGGCGTATCGCCCCAGACCAGATCGATGAGGCGATCGGTCGACACCACACCGTTGTTGGCCATCACCAGGGCGAGCAGCACGAGCTGTTGCTTCGCCCCACCGAGTTCTACCTCGGCGCCCTCGATTTCGACCCGCAACGGTCCGAGGACCGAGACTCGCAGATTCCCCTTGTTCACCGTTCCTCCGACGAGCATCGTAGTTTGACCCGTCTGGGCGTAGCGACACGAACGTCTGGAGTGGCGTGGCGTTGCCGGGGTAGCGTCGGCGCATGCGCTTCAGCTTTTGGATTGGGAATGGCCACGCCTGGGACGAGATCCTCGCCTCGGGGGTACGAGCCGAAGAGACCGGCTGGGACGGGTTGTGGTTCGCCGATCACTTCATGCCCTTCATGGGGGACGACGGCGGACCAATTCACGAGGCATGGTCGGTGCTCAGCGGCTTGGCTCAGGCAACGTCGAAGGCCCGCCTCGGTCCGCTTGTCTGCGGCAACACCTACCGCAACCCTGCGGTGCTGCTGAAGCAGGCCATCACGACCGATCACATCGCCAACGGGCGAGTCGTGCTGGGCATGGGTGCGGGGTGGCAAGAGAACGAACACACCGCCTACGGCATCGAATACGGCACGTTCACTGAACGCTTCGTCAAGCTCGAAGAGTCACTCCAGATTCTGCGAGGGTTGCGCGACGGCGAGCGGGTTGACCTCGATGGTGAGCACTACACGATGGTCAACGCTCCGGCCGCCCCGAGTCCGGTGGGCTCGCTGCCGATCATGATCGGCGGTGGAGGCGAGAAGAAGACGTTGCGGATGGTCGCTCGATACGCCGAGGAGTGGAACGTGTGGGGGACACCCGAGATCATGGCCCAGAAGGGCGAGATTCTCGACCAGCACTGTGAACGGCTCGATCGTGATCCCGCTTCCATCGAGCGCTCCGCCGTGGCGCTGTTGTTCATGCACGACGATGCCGCGAAGGCTGCCACCCAGCGCGAACAGCCCATGCCTCGTCCATCGATGATCGGGACACCGGACGAACTCGTCGAGGTGATGCAGGCCTACGCCGATGCTGGAGTTGACGAAGTGATCGTTCCCGACTTCACGCTCGGCACCGGCGCTGAGCGGGACGAGAAACTCGACCGGTTCCTGGCAGAGGTCGCCGCCAACTTCCGGGACTGACGAGCGGGCAGCTCAGCCGTCTTGGTCGTCTTCGACGCTCAGCCGTCTTGGTCGTCTTCGACAACGAAGCGCCCGGTCTCTGCTGCGTACAGCGAGAGCCTTTCGGGGCAGGTGCGGCTGAACACAATGTCTTGGAATGCAAACTCTGCTGTGTCGAGCTGGCCCCAGATCTCGATGAGCACTTGGTCGTCGAGGCCACACAGCAGCGTGGCGACTTCTTCTCGCTCAGCGACTTCTGCCGGGGAGAGATCGCGACCCTCGAGTTGTTCGAGAAGTTCCTCGGTGGAGGCTTCGTCCTCACCGTCGCTGCCGCAGCTGACGGCAACGAAGGCGAGGGCGGCGACCGTGGCGAATCGGAACGCGCGTCGATGCCAACGGCGCGTCGACTGCTCACGTTTTCGCCGAATCGAGGTCACGTTCGGAGACTACATCCCAACCTGCCGAGGATGGTTGCCCGAACAGATGTTCGCAATTACACTCATGTCATCCTGGCGCTGAGCAGCAGTCGATCTGAGGCTGTCACACCCCGTCGTTAGGTTCGATCCCCACAGCAAACATCCCCGCAAGCAACACACACCAAACGTGCAGCGCACCTCAGAAGATGCGCACGCGAACCTGACTGGAGTCACCCCCGTGGACAAGAACAAAGCCCTCGACATGGCATTGGGACAGATCGAAAAGCAATTTGGCAAGGGCTCGGTCATGAAGATGGGCGAGAAGACCGGCATGGCGGTCGAAACCGTCTCGACCGGCAACTTGGCACTCGACATCGCCCTCGGCGTTGGCGGTCTGCCACGCGGTCGAGTTGTCGAGGTCTACGGCCCAGAAGCTTCCGGTAAGTCAACGCTTGCCATGCATGTTGTGGCCGAGGCCCAGCGCAACGGTGGACTGTGTGCCTACATCGATGCTGAGCACGCGATGGATCCCAACTACGCGCGTAACATCGGCGTCGATGTTGATGAGCTCCTCATCTCTCAGCCCGACACCGGTGAGCAAGCACTCGAGATCGCCGACATTCTGGTGCGGTCCGGCTCGATGGACGTGATCGTGATCGACTCAGTGGCTGCCCTCACCCCACGAGCTGAGATCGAGGGCGAGATGGGCGACACCCACGTTGGTCTGCAAGCCCGGCTCATGTCACAGGCATTGCGCAAGATCACCGGCAACCTCAACAAGTCCGACACGATCTGCATCTTCATCAATCAGCTCCGAGAGAAGATCGGCGTGATGTTCGGCTCGCCAGAAACAACACCTGGTGGTCGTGCGCTGAAGTTCTACAGCTCCGTTCGCCTCGACATCCGTCGTATCGAATCGTTGAAGGACGGTGCCGAGGTCGTTGGTAACCGCACCCGAGTCAAGGTCGTGAAGAACAAGGTCGCACCACCGTTCCGTCAAGCCGAGTTCGACATCATGTACGGCAAGGGTGTGAGTCGTGAAGGCTCACTGCTCGACATCTCGGTCGAGAACGACATCGTGAAGAAGTCCGGTGCTTGGTACACCTACGAAGGTGAGCAGATCGGGCAGGGCCGCGAGAAGGTGAAACAGTTCCTCACCGAGAACCCAGATCTCATGATGGAGATCCAGGATCGGGTGCTCAAGGCGGTTGGCCTCATCCCCGACGACACGATCGACATCACCGACACCGCCGAAGACACTGACGACGATGTTGAGATCGACATTGACGCTCCAATTTCCTTGGACTGAACCTGACCCGTTTCACTCGGCACATCGATTAGTGCTGAATTCGTCAATCAAACGTCGCACAACCCACCGCCTTTCCCCCCAAACGTTGGGGGGAGAGGCGGTGTTTTTTATGGGCCGAACGGACCAAATTCGCTGAAATTCGCCTGAACAACAGAGGTCTCAAGCGCTTGGCGCCGACGACTCTAGAGACCGAGGACTCGATGCTGTCGAGCCCGGCATCGTCCGCCGACGTAAGGAGTCTCTGTGAGCAGTGTTCGAAGCTCGGTTTCGATCGTTGTTGCCGACGACGATCCCGACGACCGTCAGATGTTGGCCGAAGCGATCGCCGATAGTGGGATTCCTAACGACCTCGCCATGGTCGAGGACGGCGAAGAGCTGCTGGAGTACTTGCGCTGCGTCGATCGCTATGACGGCCGGCAAGGTGGCCTGCCGAGCCTCATCCTGCTTGATCTCAACATGCCCCGGCTCGACGGACGTGAAGCTCTCGAACAGATCAAGAGCGATCCCGAACTACGCCGAGTCCCCGTCGTTGTCCTCACAACGTCACGAGCCGAGGAAGACATCTTCGAGCTCTATGACCTCGGCGTGAACTCGTTCATAACCAAGCCGGTGAGCTTCGAAGACCTCGTCAGCATCGTGACTGATCTGGGTCGTTATTGGCTCGAACTGGTCCAGCTGCCCTCACCGGTCTGAACCGCCGGGTCTCTTCATGTCCGCCGCCGTACCTGCCACCGTTCGGGTTCTCCTGATCGAGGATGACGACGATGATCGTCTGCTGACGCTGGACCTGCTGGACGACATCGACGGGACTGAATACGACGTCACGTGGGTCGGTACTGCTGGGGAGGCAATCGATGCTCTCGCCGGTGGTGCACACGATGTCTGCCTGCTCGACTATCGACTTGGAGCGATGACGGGCATCGAGGTGCTCGAAGCAGCACTCGCTCGCGGGCCCATCCCGCCGTGTTTGTTGCTCACCGGACAAGACAATGCCGAGCTCGACCGAGCTGCGGCAGCCGCCGGCGCTTCGGACTATCTGGTGAAGGGCGAGTTCACCCACACTGAACTCGAGAGGGCAATGCGCTACGCCATCGGCGCATCGACCAACCTGAAGTCACTCCAAGAATCCGAGACTCGATTTCGAACCGTCATCGAAGCGGCATACGACGGCATCGTTGTTCTCAACACCGACGGTGTGTTTACGAGCGCCAATCCGGCAGCCCACGAGATGTTCGGGGTGGAACCTGGAGCCATGCTCGGGACGCACTTCGGGGCGTACATCGCCGAACAAGAGGTGGAGCGGGTTGCCGAGGAAGTGCGTGACCACACCATCGGCGACACTGGCGGCTCGTTCGAGTCATTAGGGCGCAAGGCTGACGGCTCGACGTTTCCGATTGAGGTCTCGATCTCATCGTGGGAGACCGAGCACGGAGAACACTGGGGCGTCATCGTTCGCGACGTCACCGAGCGAACTCGTTTGACGGCGCAGCTCGAAGACGCGGCCTATCGAGATCGGCTGACCGGGTTGAAGAATCGGAACTACTTGCGCAAGCGAATCGCGACGGCGGCCGACCGTTTTGACTCGAGCGACGCACGGCCTTCGGTCCTCCTGGTTGATCTCGACGACTTCAAGCGCATCAACGACGCCAACGGCCACGACTTCGGCGATCAACTGCTGCGTGCGGTGGGCGAGCGCCTGGCTCCGTGTGTTCGCGAAACAGAGACGATTGCTCGTCTCGGCGGCGATGAGTTCGCCATGCTGGTCGACGTCGGTGGCGATACAGCGAGCCTGGAGCGACTGGCTGAGCGACTGCTCGAGGCCCTCAGCGAACCGTTCCTCATCGGTAAGCGGTTGATCACTGTCCGGGGAAGTGTCGGGATTGCCACGATGGACCGCGGCGATCGAGAAGCTGATGATCTTCTTCGCCGAGCGGACATGGCGATGTATGCCGCCAAGTCGAAGGGGAGTGGCTGCTTCGAGAGTTTCGCGAGCGAGCTCGAGGGCGATGTGCTTGAACGGATCGAGTTTGAGGATGATCTACGAGCCGCAGTCGACAACAACGAGATCCACCCGCACTTTCAACCCATCGTTGACCTCGGCACCGGTCGAACGCTTGCCTTCGAGGCACTCGCCCGCTGGACCCATCCCACCCGTGGATCGATCCCGCCGATCGAGTTCATTCGGGTGGCCGAGCGCATAGGCATCATTGGCCAGCTCGATCGATCTGTCTTCCGGCAGGCAGTGCACCAGGCCGCTCAGTGGCAGGCAACACAGCACGGGCGAGGCGTTGGTGTTTCGATCAACGTGTCGACGAACGAACTCACGGACCCGACCTACGTCGATTTCGTCGATGGGCTACTTGATGAGTACTCGTTGGTGACGGGCTCGTTGTCCATCGAAATCACCGAGAGCGTCATGGTCGGTGACCCTGAACCGGTCATTGCGACGCTGGAGCAACTACGCGAACGCCACATCAAGGTCGCAATGGATGACTTCGGTACCGGGTACTCATCACTGAGCTACCTGCGAGAACTGCCCATCGATGTGCTCAAGCTCGACCGTTCGTTCGTGAACGATTGCGAACGAGAACGAGGACGAGCCTTGGCTGAATCGGTGGCTCGCCTCTCGGAGATTCTGCGCCTTGTCACCGTGGCCGAGGGGATCGAAACCGAGGACCAACGTCAAGTGCTTGGCTATCTCGGGTTTGCTCGTGGCCAGGGTTACCTCTTTGCCCGTCCGATGCCGGCGGAAAAAGTGCTCCACCACCTTGGCACTGCCGATCTTTCCGCGCTGAGCTAGGCCGGGTGGGGCTCGCGGCTTGTCTTCGTAGCCTTTGCCACATGCCGCTCACCACCTGCGTCTTTGACATGGACGGCCTCTTGCTTGAGTCCGAATCGCGCTGGCGTCAGGCAGAAACCGAGATGTCAGCCGAGCTTGGACTGGGTTTCACGAAGGCTGATTTCGAGCGCACGATGGGCGTGCGCATGCGCGATGTTGCGGAGCTGTGGTTTCAGTGGAAGCCGTGGACCGGCCCGACGCCGGCCGAGGTCGCCGATGAGGTGATCAGCCGGGTCGTCGAGCTTGTGGTGGATGCCGAACCCCTGCCGGGTGTGGTCGAGACGCTCGAAGCCGTCGCCGATCGCGGAATGCGAGTGGCGTTGTGTTCATCATCGGACGATCTGTTGATACGCGCCTCGATGGAGGCGCTCGGTTTCGGCGACCGGTTCGAGGTTCTGCACTCTGCCGAGCACGACGAGTTCGGGAAACCGCACCCTGCCCCGTATCTGGCGACGGCGGCAGAGCTCGGAGTCGACCCATCGAGTTGTGTCGCTTTCGAAGACTCCGTCACGGGTTGCCTCTCTGCGAAGTCGGCCGGCATGGCGGTGATTGCCGTGCCCGACTCGGCCTCGCGAGGAACCTCGCGATTCGGCTTTGCCGACGTCGTTCTCGAATCACTCGAACAGTTCAATGTCGACATGCTCGACGAGATCGATGCAACCACGCCTGTGCCTTCGATGTCGCGACCTCGATTCCATCTCGCCTTCGGCGTCGACGATTTGTCGGCGGCGCGCCACTTCTACGGCGATGTTCTTGGCTGTGTCGAAGGCCGATCAGCTGACACGTGGGTCGATTTCAATCTGTGGGGCCATCAGATTGTGGCCCACCTCGACCCATCGATTCGTAGCCGGGGCGCCGTGACGACCAACGACGTTGATGGCCACGATGTTCCGGCCAATCACTTTGGCGTCTTGCTGCACCGATCAGCGTGGCACGATCTCGTTGCCCGCCTGCAAGCCAGCGATACCACTTTTCTCATGGAGCCAACCGTGCGCTTCGAGGGGCTGGCCGGAGAGCAGCACACGTGCTTCGTGCTCGATCCAGCCGGCAACGCCCTTGAGTTCAAAGCTTTCGCCGACGATCGAGCGGTCTTCGAGAAGTAGGTCGACTGGCGGGCCCAGCTCCCGCTGGTTCAGTGGGCTGCTCGAATGGCGAACCACGCGAGGTTGACCATGATGAGGCCCCACACGAAGTGTCGATAGTCGCGGGCCCACTTGCGCGTTCGGACCACGGCAATCAGCCACACCGGAATCATGATGATCCACTGTAAGAACACCGCTTCATCGGTGCGGGGAAGCAGAATGTCTCGTAGTGCTTCGGGCATTGCTTGTTGAACCTTGCAGGCGCCGAGGTATTCCCACCGGGACTCAATTACCCCAGTTTCATTTAACCAAACCTCAGTTAACCCAGTCTCAACCAGAGAGAGCAAGGACACACGATGCAAATCGGAATGGTCGGCCTTGGCCGAATGGGCGCCAACATGGTGCGCCGCATGAACAGCGCCGGAATCGAGTGCGTCGGCTACGACCGGTCAGAAGAGTCTGTCGCTGCGCTTGTCGACGAGGGCGCCTGTGCCGGCGCATCGTCGATCGAAGAGCTCGTCTCGTCTCTGTCTGCTCCCCGAGCGGTGTGGGTGATGGTGCCAGCCGCCTTCGCCGGTTCGGTTGTGATGGACGTGGCGCAGCATCTCGAGCCCGGTGATGCGGTGATCGACGGCGGCAACTCGCATTATCCACTCGACATCGAGCGGTCGGATGTTTTGGCCGAGCGAGACATTCACTATGTCGATGTCGGCACCAGCGGTGGCGTGTTTGGCCTCGAGCGGGGCTACTGCTTGATGGTCGGTGGCGACACCGAGACCGTTGCTCGTCTCGATCCGATCTTCGAGGCGCTTGCCCCGGGTGTCGGAGCGGCAGAGCGCACACCGGGTCGTGATGGCGAGATCACCCAAGCCGAGAAGGGCTATCTCCACTGCGGGCCGGCTGGCGCTGGCCACTTCGTGAAGATGGTTCACAACGGCATTGAGTACGCCATCATGCAGGCCTACGCCGAAGGGTTTGGGCTCCTCGACCGGGCGAACATCGGTGACCAGACCCGCGAGATCGACGCGGAGACGGCGCCGCTTGGCGATCCCCGCTTGTTCCAGTACGACATCAACGTGCCAGACGTCGCCGAGGTGTGGCGTCGCGGCAGCGTGATCGGTTCGTGGTTGCTCGATCTCACCGCCATCGCCATGAACCGTGACCCTGAGCTCGATGCCTTCGAAGGACGAGTGTCTGATTCCGGTGAAGGACGATGGACCGTGCTGGCTGCGGTCGAGTCCGGTTCGCCCGTTCCGACCATCGCCGACGCGCTGTTCAGCCGGTTCGCCTCGCGCGACAACGCGACCTACGGCAACAAAGTGCTTTCCGCTATGCGATCGGAGTTCGGCGGCCACCACGAGAAGAAGGCCGAGGGCGACTCGAAGTGATCTCTCCGCTGCAAGCACCACCGGTCCGGGCCGACGCCTTGGTGATGTTTGGTATCACCGGCGACCTTGCTCGCAAGAAACTGTTCAGCTCGCTCTACAAGCTCGAGCTCGATGAGATGCTCCACTGCCCGGTCATTGGCGTCGCGTCGTCGAACTGGAGCACCGAGGAGCTCATTGAGAACGCCCGGACCGCATTGGAGACCGTCGGCACCGACATCGATGACACGGTCTTTGACCGGCTTGCATCGCGTTTTGACTACGTGTCGGGCAACTACAAAGAGCCATCGACGTTCGAACGGGTCGCCGAGAAAGTCGGCGACGCCGTCATGCCGGTGTGTTACCTCGCGATCCCACCGTTTCTCTTCTCGACGGTGACTGATGGGCTGGGAGCGACGGGCCTCAACAGAGGGCGCGTTGTGCTCGAGAAGCCCTTTGGTCGCGACCTTGCATCGAGTCGTGAACTCGATGAGGCCGTCCGAGCCCACTACCCCGAAGAGCGGATCTACCGAATCGACCACTTCCTCGGCAAAGAGCCGGTGCTCAACATCTTGGTCTTCCGGTTCGCCAACTCGATCCTCGAACCGCTGTGGAACCGTCGTCACATCGCGTCGGTCACCATCAACATGTACGAGGACTTTGGTCTGGAAGGCCGAGGCAAGTTCTACGACGAGGTTGGCGCACTGCGCGACGTGGTCCAGAACCATCTGCTGCAGATCATGGCCCTCCTTGCCATGGAGCCTCCCGTCTCTGACGATGCGGATTCGATGAGCGATGAGGTCGTCAAGGTGCTCCGTTCGATCAAGCCGATCGATCCGAGCACGGTCTACCGAGGTCAATACAAGGGCTATCGAGACGAAGAAGGTGTTGCCGACGAGTCCGACACCGAAACCTACGTGTCGGTCGAATGCGAGATCGATTCCTGGCGTTGGGCCGGCGTTCCATGGCGTATCCGGGCTGGCAAGGCACTCGATCAGACAATGACCGAAGCCGTGATCGAGTTCACCTGCCCGCCACGGCTGATGTTCAGCGATGCCGAGCATCGTCCCGAACCGAACCGGCTGCGCTTCCTTCTCAAGCCGAACGACGTCATCGAGTTCGAGATGCAAGCAAAGAAGCCGGGCGAGAATCTCGTGAGCGAACGTGTCGACCTTCAGGTCGATCATCACGGCATGGAGTTCGGGCCGAGCCCGTACCACCGCTTGCTCGGCGATTCGATCGAGGGCGATCGTCGCCTCTTTGCCCGTGGTGACCAAGTCGATGTTGCCTGGCAGATTGTGCAACCCGTGCTCGAGAACCCAACACCCGTCGAGTTGTATGACTACGGCAGCGCAGCGCCCGATGTCGACAACGACGATTGCGGTTGCCCCTAATGGCCCATCGTGTCGTCGCCATCGATCTCGGTGGCACCAACATTCGAGCGGCGTTGGTTGAACCAGACGGCACGATCGTCAAGCGGGACCGTCGCCCGACACCCCGCCAAGACCCCACACCGTCCGGCCTGGTCGAGATGGTGCTCAACATGGCCGAAGGGGCGGAGGTCGACCGAGCCGTCATCGGCCTGCCCGGCGTGGTCGATCACGAGACCGAGCGGCTCATCAGTGCACCGAATCTCGTGCAGGAGTGGATCCCGAACCTGACTGATGCATGGTTGACCGCCGAGTCAGGACTCTCGGTGAGCCTCGCCAACGACGCAGACCTCGCTGCGGTTGGAGAGGCCACGTTCGGTGCGGGGAGCGACGTTCGCGATGTCGTGTATGTGACGATCTCGACCGGTATCGGAGCCGGGATCATGCTCAACCGAACGCTGCTTCGTGGTCGCTATTCGGGCGGGGAGATCGGCCATACGATCGTCGACCGAACCCGGGCGTTCGCTGGCGGAGACGGCACCGTCGAGGGATTGGGCTCGGGAACCGCCATTGGGGAACAAGCCTCTGCCGCCGGCATCGAAGCAGTAGGGGCCGAACTCACCGAGTTGGTGCGCCAAGGTGATGCGGAGGCCGTTTCGATCTTCGAGGATTGCATTCGCACCGCCGCCCTCGGGATCGTCAACTTGTGCTGGCTCGTTTCACCCCAGACCGTCGTGATCGGTGGCGGCGTTGGAATGAATGGTGACCTCGTACTGCCGATCGTCCGAGAGCTCGTGGCGAGCCATGGTCCGGCCATCGAGCCGATCAAGGTCGTGAACGCGTCACTTGGTGACGACGCAGGGCTGGTTGGTGCCGCCGCGTGGTGGGAAGCTGTTGGCCGCAATGGTTGATAGGCCCTCCATACGAGCCGAGTACCTTGAGCCGCACCGGTGGGCTGGCCGGGCTGCTGATCTGTTGGCCGGCGGGATCACAACAGCGATCCGTGAGCGCGGCCAATGCGTTGTTGCGTTGAGCGGTGGGTCAACACCTGGTCCGGTGTTCGAAGCCCTAGCCCAGCGGGCACTGCCGTGGTCGCAGGTGATCTTCACACAGGTCGACGAGAGGCTGGCTCCACTCGGCGCGCCCGAACGCAACCTCACCGCCCAGCTCGAGGCGCTCGGCGATCTACCGGCCCGCTGGATTCCACTTCCCATCGACGACCCGACCGTCGCTCCCGATGCCGCTGCGCTCGAGTCGTTTGTTGACGAACTCGAGGCGCTCACCGGTCGGCCGCTTGCAATCGACGTGATGCACTTGGGACTCGGCGACGACGGCCACACGGCATCGCTCGTGCCCGGCGATGCGATCGTCGACGAGACCGACGAGTTGGTCGGCGTGACCGCCGACTATCGAGGAAGTCGACGGGTGACCCTCACCCGGCCCGCCATCGATCAAGCGGGCCTGGCGGTGTGGATCGTGGCCGGGGCCGCGAAGGCCGTCCCGATTTCACAGCTGTTGGCCGGTGATCGGTCGATTCCGGCTGGCCTGGTGCATCCACGGGAGTCGGTCATCGTTGCTGACGAGACAGCCCGCCCGAACACCGCGTCGTAACGGTGAGGGCCTCAGGTCGAGGTCGTCGAAGTGCGCCGAATCGGCGCGTGATGTTGCCAGAACTCGACGGCCTGGCCATAGGCCACGATGTCGATCGGCACGCCGGACCCACCTTCAGCCCGTCCGAGAGCGTTCCGCATCTGCGTGATCGGCGGCATCGGTGGTTCGCTCTCGGTGAGTGTGCCGATGATCGAAACGATGCCCCAGTCGCAATCGGGCACTGATCGTTGGTCGTCGAAGTCGTTCGCTTCAGCAACGAGCTGATCGTGGCTGTAGAGGATGACATCGAGCCAGTTGGCTTGAGGAGCATCGATGTTGTCAAACCATCGTTCGAGCACGGCCCGCTCGCCGTCACGCCGCGCCACATAACCGCTGCGTAACTCTGCTCGGTTGGCGTCGGTGATGGGGGCGAACGCGGCTCGGGTCGGCGTGTCGTTGGGGACAAAGAGGTGCTTGCAGAAGGGTGCGTACCCGTCGACCAAGGGCTTGTCGAGGTCGTGGCATCGAGCGACCAACTCGTCGGGCGTCAAACCCTCGATACGAGTGCTGGCGTCTGCCTCCCAATTGCGGAGGGCGAAGGTCGTCATCGCGATCTGCATCGCCACGCACCGTACACTCGACAGCCTGTGAGTGAGCCGAAGAAATACCGCATCACAACCCACGGTTGCCAGATGAACGAGCACGACTCCGAGCGCATTGCCGGGCTGCTCGAGGCCGATGGCTACGTGCCGACCGACTCCGACGACGACGCAGATGTCATCGTGCTCAACACCTGCTGCATCCGCGAGAACGCCGACAACAAGCTCTATGGGGCTCTCGGCAATCTGAAGGCCCGAAAGACCGAGAACCCCGACGTGCAACTCGTTGTCGGGGGGTGCTTGGCCCAGAAGGATCGCGAGATGATCCAAGAGCGGGCCGGCCACGTCGATGTTGTGTTTGGCACCCACAACGTGCATCGGGCCACTGAGCTGATGAAGCTGGCCAAGACAGACGGCCCGGTTACCGAGATCTGGGAGGAAGCGGCGCTTGATGAAGCCGAGGCGTTTCCTTCGGCGCTGCCGGTCAAGCGCGACACCGACTACAGCGCATGGCTCACGATCCAGATCGGTTGTGACAACTCGTGTGCCTTCTGCATCGTGCCGTCGGTCAGAGGCAAGGAAATCTCACGGCCGATCGACGACATCGTGGCCGAGGCGCAGGGCCTCGTCGACCAGGGCGTCGTTGAAATCACCCTGCTCGGCCAAAACGTCAACTCCTACGGGCGCGATCTTGCGATTGCGGCACGGGCGGCCGGCGACAGCGATGTTCGGCTGCGTCCCATGTTCGGCGAGCTCTTGCGTCGGGTCGGTGAGATCGATGGCATCCGCCGGGTTCGTTATACGAGCCCGCACCCCAAAGACATGACCCCTGACGTGTTCGCCGCCATGGCAGAGACGCCGTCGGTGGTGCCACACCTGCACTTTCCGTTGCAGTCAGGGTCCGATCGCGTGCTCAAGGCGATGCACCGTGGCTACACGGGCGAGCGCTACCTCGAGAAGTTGGGCCAAGCCCGCGAGGCAATCCCTGACCTGGCCGTCACAACCGACATCATCGTCGGGTTCCCGGGCGAGACCGAAGACGACTTCGCGCGCACGCTCGAAGTGGCCGCCGCGGCCGAGTTCGACAACGCCTACACGTTTGTGTTCTCGCCCCGGGGCGGCACTGAGGCAGCCGAGATGGTCGATCAGTTCTGTGATCCCGAGGAAGTGAAGGATCGCTTCGCCCGCCTGCGGACGGTGATCGAGCGCTCGGCTATTGCCAAGCATCGCAACCGGGTTGGCCAGATCGAAGAGGTCGTTGTCGAGGGGCCGTCGAAGAAGAACCCCGACGTGCTGACCGGGCGAACCCAGCACAACAAGCTGGTGCACTTCGCTTCGGAGCCTCTGCGGGTCGGCACCTTTGCCGAGGTGCGAGTCACCGACTCGGCCATGCAATACCTCATGGGCGAACTGGTCGAGGTGACGGCGAAGCCTCGCCACAAGACCAAGATCCCGCTGCTCAACTCCTAGCGCCTCGCACCCCGCTCGTAAGATCGCTGGATGAGCTCGAGCGATCCGGCATCTGACACCTATACCCACGGTCACCACGAGAGCGTGCTGCGCAGCCACTCGTGGCGCACTGCCGAGAACTCCGCCGGCTACCTGCTCAAACTCCTCACACCTGGGCTTTCGATTCTCGACATCGGGTGCGGACCGGGAACGATCACGATCGATCTCGCCAAACACGTCGCACCGGGCGAGGTCATCGGCATCGACGTTTCGTCCGATGTGATCGAACAAGCACGGGCCAACCAAGCCGACGACGGCCAAACCAACGTGTCGTTCACAACCGGGAGCGGCTACGACCTCGGGTACGCGGACGACAGCTTCGACGTCGTGCACGCCCACCAGGTGCTCCAGCACGTTTCGGACCCGGTCGGAATGCTGCGTGAGATGCGACGCGTGTGTCGCCCTGGGGGAGTGGTAGCGGTCCGCGACGCCGACTATGCCGCCATGGCCTGGTGGCCGGCAGACCCGAGGCTCGACCGTTGGATGGAGATCTACCAAGCGGTGGCGAAAGGGAACGATGCTGAACCCAACGCGGCCCGGCACCTCGTCGATTGGGCGACCGAGGCGGGCTACACGGACCTGGATCCATCAGCCGATACCTGGGTCTTCGCCACACCGGCCAATCGCCAGTGGTGGGGCGGGCTCTGGGCTGATCGTGTCGTTTCCTCGTCGCTCGCCGAGCAGGCCGTTGATCGCGGCATCGCCACGATGGATGAGCTGCACCACGTCGCCGAAGGCTTCAGAGAGTGGGCTGCCCACGACACCAGTTGGTTCGCCGTCGTCAACGGTGAGCTGATCCTTCGAGCATGACCTGAGTTCTGAACTTCCCGCCCACGACTTCAGCGAGATTGCCGGGCAGCCGTAAGATCCTGAATCGTGGCGGCTTGCTCGAACTGCACCGGCGGCGTGATCGATCGCTCTGGACGGTGTTCGTCGTGCGACGGGGGAGTGCTGATACTGGACGACGAGTTCGCCCCGACCACGACCGAGGAGCAGGTCGTACGGGGTGGGGGTCTCTCAACCAAGTGGCTCGGCTTGTTGGGCATGGTCGTCGTTGCCGTAGTGGCGTGGTCGGTGGCTTCAACCGGTGAGACCGAACAGGCTGCGCCCGATGAGGCTGTTGCCTCTGAGAGCATTCCCTTGACGTCGACGACCGACCTGCATGACTCGTCGACGTCATCCACCGACCAAGTCGGCGAAGACGAGGAAGTGGTTTCGAGCTCGAGGCCCGAGGCATCGATGTTCTTGCCTGATGGGCCGCTCGGCGACTCCGGCCTGACATTGATTGCGGGAAACCCACTGCGACTGCTCGATCTCGACACCGGCGAGGTGCGGCACACGAGCGCAGCATTCACCCAACCCATCGCGCTGATCGGAGATCGGCTGATCATCGCTCCCGAGCGAGCGGGCAGTCTTCGATCGCTCGACATCAACGACCTCGACGCACCAGCGCAAGATTTCCAACCCTCGTTCAGCTACCTCTTCTCGTTCGCATTGGGCGAGGAACCGGGGACGATTGTGGCCATCGGCGACAGCCCCAGGGCCGAACCGTCGTTGACCCGATTCACCTACGACGCTCTCACCGGTGAGATTCTGAACGAGTCCTACATCTCGGTGAGTTCCAGCATTCATGACGATTGGATCGGACTCGAGGAGTTCACGACGCCACGTGCTGGTGGCGTGTACCGGAGCGACGGGGATGAATTCGCTCGGGTCAGCGATGGTCGAGTCGTCGCCCAGGGAGGCGGCATCGTGCTTGTGCAGACTTGTGACGCCGATTTGCAATGCGAACTCCAGTGGCACGACGGGGCCAATTTTGACGAGGTCGACCTCCCGATACCGAGCGGAATCGTCAGTGGGCACGTGCTCGATGGCGGACGAGTGTTGGTGTTTCGGCGCGACGCAAGTTGGGCCACATCGTTGTTTGATCTCGAGACGAGCGAACTCATCGTTTCGGGCTTGCTCGCTGACGACGGCCATGGTCTCAGTGCTGACCGAACTGACGGTCACGTTGCGTACGTTCGGGAGCGGACGATGTATGTGAGGGATCTCGAGTCCGGTGAGGAAACCGAGGTGTCGTTCGTGGGCGGAACCGACAATCGGGACTACGGGCCGCTGCTCGTTCAGATGCCCTGAATGTCGAATGCCCCGATGGCGACGGTAGTGCGTTTGGCTCATTTCGGATCGAACGCGAGCGGATTCGACGCCATGTCACTGGCCTGACAGCGCCTTTTTCCGACGCTCAATCCGGCTCGAAACCCCCCTGTTTCAGGGGGTTTTCCGGTTGCACCAGCTGGACGCTTGTCATGACAGTGTCATGGTCCTTGCTCTGTGTACATGCACCTATCACGATGCTCAAGAGTTAGTGAGCCCCTGTCGATAGGTGCTTCCACAAGCAGATCGGAAGATCCGATGTGTGGGTGTGAGCAGGAGTGGAAACATAATGACTACGTCGCATCAAGCCGTCGAGACAACCCGGCGGCCGAGGATCGCAGCACGTCGCTCGTTCAAGTTCAGCGTCGCCGCATTGCTGTTGCTCCTCCCCATGCTGACCGCTGCGCCGGCGAGCGCGGCCCCTGCCGACTCACCGATCACCGGTTCGTTTTTCGTCGATCTCGACCGCGACGGCGAACGTGACGGCGGCGAGTCGCTGTCGGGTGAAGATTCTCTGTTCCCTCCAAGTGGCATCTCGGTCACCGCCCACGACGCGCTCGGCAATGAAGCCGCAGGCGTTGTGACTCCGGGAACCCCGCCGACGTATTCCATCGACGTAACAAGCCTCGTCGGCAGCAGCTTCCGAGTCGAGTTCGGCGTGAGTGATGCAGGTTTCGCTCCGACTGTCGTGGGTGCAGACTCCGCCTCCGCGGTTCAGTTCGTGCGTGCCGGCTCGGTGGCCGACTTCGGCGTCGTACCGCCTTCGAACTGCCGAGACGGCGACGGCGCCATCTTCCTCACGTGCTACACGATTGCCGATCTCGTCGACACCGTGGTCACCCTCGACTACGAGGTCGATCCGGGTGCCAAGACGGCAAATGCCGTCGCCGACGATACGGGAGCGGTGTGGGGCCTGGCCTATGACGAGTGGACAGACACGATCTGGACCTCGGCGACCCTGCGACGCACGTTCGGCATGGGACCCGCCGGCCTCGGCGGGCTGTATGCCCAAACGACGCCAGGTGGAGCCTGGCAAGCATTTGATCTTGGCCCAGACTTCACCGGTGGCTTCGACGTGGCGTCTGCGAACGAAGAACAGATCGCAGCCAACGTCGCCCGAGTCGGTATTGGCGACATCGATCTGTCCCCCGATGGACGTCGACTCTTCGCCTCCAACCTGGCCAACAACTCGGTCTATGTCTACGACGTGTCAGGCGGCACTCCGGTTCTCGAAACCTCCGTCGCCATTCCTGATCCCGGTTGCGCCGCCGGAGACTCACACCAGATTTGGGCGCTGACGGTCACCAGCGCAACCACTGCGCTCGTCGGGGCGGTCTGCACCGCAGAGGGCACCCAAGACGGGGCAAACCTCACGGCGTCGGTCATCCAGATCGACACTGCCGGCTCAGTGACGAACGTGCCTGGACTCACCACCTTCCCGCTCGACTACGAGCGGGGCTGTTCAACCGACACGCCGGACTGCTCGAACGTCTCGCACCCGTGGACCGACTCGTCGGCGTACCTGTGGGATAACCACTCGAATCCGGTCTGGGGCGGAGCTTGGAACGATGTGCGCCAGCCGGTGCTCACCGACATCGAGGTGGCTGATGGTGGCGAATTGGTGCTCGGTTTCCTCGACCGAACCTCGTTCCAACACACTGCACAGACCACCTGGGATGACTCATCGACCTCCGATGTCAATGAAGCCGGATTGGGCTGGCTCTTTATGGGCAGTGGCGGCGAGCTCCTTCACGTCGCCAACACCGGCAGCGAAGCGGCGCCGGTGTACGTTCTCGATCCGGCCATCACCGTTGGGGGCGGGGCCGAGCACTTCAACGACCAATCGCTCTTCAACGCACACCAAGAGATCGCCTCGGGGTCGGTGTGGAACCACCCTGCGCACAACGACGTCGTGGCGACGGTCATGGACCCCGTCGAATTGAACAGCCTCGGTCTACGGATCAGCGACGTTGCATCGGGAGAGACGGTCAGTAACCATGAGCTCGGCGGCGGGAACGCGCAGTTCAAGGCTGGCGGCCTCGGCGATGTCGAGGGTTGCTTCATTCCGATCGAGATCGGAAACCGCGTGTGGCTCGACCTTGACGGCGACGGAATCCAGGGTCCTGGCGAGACGCCTCTCGCTGGAGTGACGGTCACGGTTGAAGGACCAGGCTTGCCCGAGGGTGGTGTCCAGGTCGTCACCGATGAAAACGGCACGTGGACGATCGACTCGACCGACGGGCTCACGCACAACGAGTCCTACACCGTGACGGTTGATCCCTCCACCAACACCACGCCGCTTCCTGGTCAGTTCACCAACGATGATCTGACCCCGACGGTGATCGAGACGCCAGCCACGTCGAGCGCTGGATCGAACCTGAACCCGGATGGAACGTTCGCAGCTGACACGGGCAATCCCGGTGAGAACGATCACACCTTCGATGCTGGCTACGTGCTTCCCTACGATCTCGCTCTCGAAAAGACCCTGACGTCGTTCGATATTGAAACTCAGACGGCGGTCTTTGCCATCGAGGTCTTCAATCAAGGAATGCAGGTCGAAGACTTCACCGTGGCCGACTACCTGAACGCCCCGACCGCTGGAGTGTGGGCTGACTTCTCCTCGGCAGCGAATCCCAATGGTGTCACCGACGCTCTCGATGTTGACAGCGACGGCACGCTCGATCCGGGAACGGAATTGGCCTACACCTGGGATGCGAGCGACCTACAGGAGCCCGTCATGAGCTTCGACGGTGTCTTGCCGTCAGGTCAGTCGGTGACGGTACCGGTGACGCTTACGTGGAACACGCCGCTGGCAGTTGGTGGCGACATCGACAATTGGGCGGAGATCTCCTCCTTCGACTCCGATGGCGATCCCGGAACCCCGGCACCCGCCGATGCCGATTCGACCCCCGACTCCGATCAGGCAAATGACAATCAGCCAGAAGCAGCTGGCGATCCCACCGATGGTGAGACGGGCGAGGACGCCCTGAACGATGATGCCGACGAAGACGATCATGATGTCGCCGGTGTGAGCTGGTGGGATCTCACGCTGATCAATGAGCGTTCGTCGATCCAGCCGTTTGTTGTCGACTACACGACGGACCCGCCGCAGATCGCGTTCGACATCAGCGTTGGCAACCAGGGCTCAGAACCGGCTGCCGACATTGTCGTGACCGACTACCTCCCAGAAGGCACGGTCTACTCCGCGACCGGTGCGCCGGAGATGCCAACCGAAACCGACAGTGGTGCACCAGTGACGGTGACCGATAACGGTGACGGGACGTACGTTGTCTCGGAGCTCGACGTGAACGACTCGGTCACATTCGGCATCGTTGTCGACGTCGTCGACACGAGCTTCGGTGAGTTCGTGAACGGAGCCGAGATCTCATCGTTCGTGGACCTTGGCGGCAACCCGCAGCCCGACATCGACTCGACGCCCGACACAACGAACGACGACGAACTCAGCGAGGACCCAACCAACGCTGATGACCCCCGCAACTCTCACAACGACCTCGGCTTCGATCCTGACGGTGACGGCAACGTGAACGAGGCCACGCCAGGCGACGAAGACGACCATGATGTCGAAGTCGTCGTAGCGCCGTTCGACCTCGCACTGCGAAACACGGTCGATACCTCAGCCACAACGTTCCCGCTCGCCCCGGGCGACACCGTGACATTTCAGCTTGAGGTGTTTAACCAAGGCCGCACCGTTGCCGAGTTCGACCTGACCGACACGATCGACCTTTCGGTCTGGGAACCCTTCGAGGTGGCCGACAACCCTGACGGTGTCACGGGCGGAGATCAGGAGTGGCCGTTCACCTGGGCCGAAGACCCCGAAGCCCCGGTTGTCACCGTGGTTGGCGAGTTGGCACCGGGTGAGTCCGTCACTGTGCCGATCACGCTCACCATTCCGGTCGGCTACTCCGATGCGGCAGGACCGCTTCAGAACATCGCAGAGATCTCCCGATTCGATGACGACAACGATCCGTCGAACGACGATCCCATCGACATCGACTCGACCCCCGATCAGGATCCAGACGATCCCACGACCGACAACGAGATCACTGAGAACCCGAGCTCGGGTGACACCAGTGGCGACGGCATCGTGGACGAAGACGACCACGACATTGCGCTGGTTTCTGTGCTGGACGTTGCCCTCCGCGAAACCCTTGCCTCATCAACGGTGACGCCGGTGCAGCCTGGACAGGACGTGACCTTTGATCTCGAAATCATCAATCAAGGCAGCGTCGATGCGAGCGACATCGAGGTGTCGGATTACGTCGACCTCGAGATGTGGCTCGCCTTCGATCCAGCGTCAAACCCGGAGGGATCCACGACGGGTGATGCTGCCATTCCGTACACCTGGACAGCAGACGGCACCGATGGCCTTCTGGTGCTCGATGGCACGATCGCCCCGGGTGAATCGGTGATGGTCCCTGTGACACTCACGATCGCTCCCGATGCTGACCTGACGACACTCGCCAACTTGGCCGAGATCAGCGCAGTCACGGCAACCGTTGACGACGACGCTGACCCATCGACCGACCCGGTTGCGTTGCTCAACGCTGATGGTTCACCCGTCACCGATATCGACTCAACGCCCGACTCGGACAATGACGAGTTTGTCCCCGAGGATCCGGACGGTGATGCCCTGATCGACGACGAGGTCGACAACGCCAACGGTGACGAAGACGACCACGACATTGCCGTGGTACCTCCGTCAACCTGGAGCTTGGGCAACCAGGTCTGGTTCGATGCCAACAACGACGGCATGATCGACGACGGCGAACTTCCCATTGCCGACGTTGCGGTGGTCTTGTACCTCGACGACGACGGCGACGGTCTGCCCGATCTGGATGAGACCGGCGCACCAATCGTCGCCGCGACCACCGTCACTGATGACGACGGGCTGTACCTCTTTGACGATCTGGCCCCTGGCGACTACCTCGTCGGTTTGCCCGAAGCCAACTTCGCCGAGGGTGGACCCCTGGCGTCGATGACACCATCGACGCCGGTTGAAGCGGACGCCAACACCGACGTCGACAACGATGCGAACGGCCTCCTCGATGGGGCGGGCGGGGTCATCTCAGGCCCGGTCACCCTCGGAGATAGCGAGCCGACGACAGAACCAGGGCTCGACAACGATCCCGACACCGACGACGGCAATGAGAACCTGACGGTCGACTTCGGATTCTGGATGCCGCAACCCGACCTGGCGCTGCGAGTCATCCTCGACCCAGCGGCGAACTTGCCGGTCACGCCCGGGACGCCGGTGACCTTCTTCATCGATGTCACCAACCAGGGCAACGTGGCAGCCTCTGACCTCACCGTGTCGAATTACATCGACCCTGAGCTGTGGGGGTCTCTCGACCCCGAGTTGAACCCGGAAGGTGTCACTTCCGGTGATACGGCTCTGAGGTTCTCCGTGGATCCGGCCGGTAAGACCGATGCGTTGTTCACGCTCAACGGTGTTCTCGAGCCAGGTGAGACCGCAACGTTGCCAATCACGCTGGTGGTGGCTGAGGGTGCTCCGCTCGATGAGTTGGCACTGTTGGCCGAGATCTCGTCGTTTACACCCGTGATCGACGATGACGGCGACTCGCTGACACCGCCCGTGCCGGTTGTGATGCCTGACGGCACGACGGCGATCGATGTTGACTCGACTCCCGATGCCATCAACGACGACCCGCTCGTCGACGATGTGGTCGACAACGCCGGTGGCGACGAGGACGATCACGACATCGCCGCCGTCACTCCGCCGACCTACAACCTCGGTAATCAGGTGTGGCTCGATGCCAACAACGACGGAGTCCTCGAGCCAGGAGAGGATCCAATCGCCGGTGTTGTCATGCACCTGTTCGAAGACGCTGACGGCGATGGTCAAGCTGATGATCGCAATGGCGACGGTGTCATTGACGAGTCAGATGCGTTGGCGACAACGACGACCGGCGTCGATGGTGCGTATCTGTTCGAGGGGCTTCCGGCCGGTGACTACATCGTCGGTGCGGCGCCAGAAAACTTCGCCCCGGGTGGAGCGCTTGCCGGTGCTGTGTCGTCAGATCCGACATCAAGCGACCCTGACGACGACATCGACGACAACGACGATGGCACGAGCTGTGACTGTCCGGATGGGTATGTGTTCTCTGGGTCGGTGACTCTGCGAGATAGCGAACCTGTCGCAGAAGCTGGTTTGGACAACAACAATCCCAATCATCCGGATGTGCTCTCGAATCTGACCGTTGACATGGGTTTCTGGGTTCCTGACTTTGACCTTTCGCTCGCCGTCGAGCGAGCGGCTGGTCAGCCTTCATCAGTGGCCGTCGGCGACGAAGTTACCTTCGAGATCACGGTGACGAACGAAGGCGAGATCATGGCATCAGACATCGAGCTGGTGGCCTATCTGTCGAGTGCGGTGTCGTTGGCCGATGCCAAGTGGGTCCCAGTCGCTGATGGGTCGGCGACCCTGTCCATGCCTGGCACGCTCGAGCCTGGGTCATCCATGCCCGTCTCACTGACACTCAAGGTCACGGCTGGCGGTGTCGTCGACGTCGAGATGGATGTGGCAGGTGCTGTTGCCGTCAACTCGGCGGGGTCCCCCTACCTGATGCCTGACGGGTCACCGTTGCTCGATGTTGATGGCGCCTTCAACGCAAGAGCTGGAGACGTATCTGACAGCGCACAGGTGACCGCTGTGCCATCACCGCTCGCCTTCACCGGTCAAAACGCTGGGCTCTACTTGCGGACCGCGGCGCTCCTCATCTTGGTGGGCGGGTCGATGCTGCTTGGCGTCAGGAGGCGCACCACGGCAACTGCCTCGTGACGATAGGGGAGTGAGCCAACTTGTCGAAGCCTGAGGTCGGGAGCGCCGACAGATTCGGTTGTGCTCTACGATCAGGCAGCAATGGACGCTTGCAAGGCGTGTGCCGAACCGCTCAGTGAGAGCCAACACTCTTGTCCGTCGCAAGGTGGGGCAACCCAGCGCGTCGAGCTGATCGATGCGGCGGCGCCGGTGGTTTCTGAGCAGACCGTGTCGAGGGTCGCTGGGGTCAACAGCAAGTGGTACATCGCCATCGGCGGCCTGCTCACGCTGATGATTGGCTGGTCGATTCTGAGTTCGGGCACCAACGACCAGCCTGCCGACGACGGCGAGACAGAGGTTGCAGAGCAGACGACCACCTCCGAGAGCGATGTCGCTCCGGACGGCGAACCGGAGGAGGGGGAAGACGAGCCGGAACCAAGCACCACAGAAACGTCCACGAAGCCCTCAACAACCGATACCCCAACCAGCGACGATCAGGATGCGGCGCTGAGCGCCGACGCTTCGATCTTTTTGGACAACGGCCCGCTCAATGCCACCGGGCTGACGCTCGTCATCGGCGATCCGATCAAGTTCTTGGATCTCGACACCGGTGAGGTCACTGAGACGACGCATCGCAATGTGGTGCCAATCGCCGTGATTGGGGAGCGATTGATCGTCAACTCGGTGAGTTCGGGCAACAACCTTCGGGCCATCGATCTCAACGACCTCGAGGCCGAGGCGGTCGATTTCGAGTCGCCGAACGGCCTCCTGTTTGCCTTCACCGTGGGCGACGACCCGAACACCATCGTCGCGATCGGGGACAACTTCAACGGTGGCCCCTTGCTCAGCCGATATGTCTACGACGGCGAGACGGGAACCATCACCGACGAGCAGCTCGTTTCGATCGACGTCGGATTCTTCGGTGGCTGGATCGGTGTTGGTGACTTCACCACGCCTCGAGCCGGTGGGGTGTACCGCTCTGACGGTGATCGATACCAACTCGTCGGGCCCGGGCGAGTGGTGGCGCAGGGAGACGGCTTGGTGCTGGTCGAGGAATGCGACACTGCCCTGCAGTGTGTTTTCGGATGGCGCGACGCTGGCACGTACGAGCCACGTGACCTGCCAGTTCCCGCCGGAATCTCCGACGGCCGAGTCTTCGCTGACGGTCGCCTGTTGGTCTTCCGGTCCATGACGTCGTGGCAGGGATCGATCCTCGACCTTGAAACAGGCGAGTTGATCGCGACCGATCTCGACGAAGTCAGCTCGTGGCTGACCACGGCCAGTCCGGACAACGAGATGCTGGCCTACGGGCGCAACGGCAGCGTCTTCCTTCTGGAGCTTGACACCGGTATCGAACACCGAGTGATGAGTCAGAGTGCGTCCGGCGGATTCTTCAACGGACAGTTGTTGATGAAGACTCGCTGACGCTTGAGCGTCAGTCGAGGCCACGCATCTGGATGAACGCGTTGATCTTGATCTCGCCGAGATCGTTCAGGTTGTGGTAGCCGAGCGAGTTGTAGAAGGCGAGCTGCCCGGGTTCGTCATCAGTGATCAACATGTTCTGGTGGACGTGCTCGTATTTCGTCAAGCACCGCTGCACCAAGATGGCGCCAATGCCTCGGCGATGGTGAGAGGGGCGAACCAAGACATCTTGCAAGTACATGATCGAGACATCGTCCGATAGCACTCGAGCGAGGCCAACGAGCAGGCCTTCGGCATCGCGAGCCGTGACGACATAGTCCGAACGATCGACGGCCCGAGCCAGTGCGTCGGGGTCGGCGACGTAGCGCATCCATCCCACCGACTCATACAGATCAACGAGCTCCTTGATCGGCACAACTTCGTTGTCGGAGAACTCCAGAACATCCACGGCGCTCACCCTAGGAGGTCGTCCGGACCGTTCATGAAGAAGGCATCAGGCCAGCGATGAACTGATCGACGAGCGGATTGGGAAGTGCTGCGCGGCGCGTCGCAGCAACAAGCTCCCGCTTGGCAACTGGCGTTCGCCGAATGGGGACCAGGCCATCTGGATCGCGCTCGGCCTGAATGGTTGGAAGGATTGTCCAACCGAGACCGAGTCTGACCATCTCTTTGAGAACCTCAGGTTGATGAGACTCAGCCGATACGTCGAGCGGAGCGCCGAGGTCAGCAAGTACCCGCTCAACGAGTGTTCGTGTGTGTGAGCCGGCGGGGAACAGCAGCCACGGTCCCCAGTCGGACGGTTCGTTCAAGGTGCTCCCCGGTGGCCCGTAGACGGCCAGGTTCTCGGTGAGCAGATGCGTGATGCTGATGCCTTCGGCTTCCACCAGCGGACGCACCACGACGACGACATCGAGCTGGGCCGATGCCAGCTGTTCGAGCAAGCCGCCGGACGGTCCGACAGTGAGGCGAAAGTCGACCTCCGGGTGCGTTGAGCGGAACGTGTTGAGGTGTTCTGAGTAGTGCTCGATCGCTGCGGCATCGATCATCCCGATTCTGATTTCGCCACCAACACCGGACTGTCGACGTTCGACCCACAGTGCGAGGTCGCTCGTTTGGGCGGTGACCGAACGGGCGTAATCGAGAACGGGTGTGGCATCGGCGGCGATGATGCGCCGCCGCCCGACCCGCTCGAAGAGTTTGTGGCCCAGGCGGCGCTCGAGCTCCGCCAGCCCTTGTGACAACGCTGAAGGGCTCACGCCTCTGGACGCGGCAGCCTGCGCCCAGGTGTCGGTCTCGGCGACCGCGACCAGATAGTCGAGTTGCTGGATCGTGAGCTGGGGGAGCTGTTGCACAATTGATAAGTATCGCTGAACTGAAGTCAAAAGATGTTGTGCATCGCTTATCTTTTGCTCATGACCTCTTCTGCACCGCAAGCACTCGACATCAAGCCAGCGTCCGGCAAGCTCGGCGTGTTGACCCCCGGCATGGGCGCCGTGGCGTCGACCTTCATCGCCGGCGTTCTGCAAGCCCGTGCCGAAGGAAAGCCGCCGCTGGGTTCAGTCAGCCAGATGGCCCACATCCGTCTCGGCAGCAAAGAAGAGAACCGCTCGCCGCTCATCAAGGACTTTGCTCCGCTCGCAGGCCTCGACGACATCGTGTTTGGCGGCTGGGACCCCATCTCGGCCAACGCCCTCGAAGCCGCCCGCACCTGTGGCGTGCTCGAGGAGCGCGATCTCGCCCCGATCTCTTCTGAGATGGAGGGCATCGTGGCCATGGAAGCCGTGTTCGATCAGAAGTGGGTGAGCCGCCTCGAGGGCACCCGGGTGAAGAAGATCGACAACAAGTGGGACCAAGCCATGGCGCTCATGGCCGACATCGAGTCGTTCCGCACCGAGAACGGCTGTGACCGCCTCGTGATGGTGTGGTGTGGCTCAACCGAGGCATTCCAAGAGGCGTCGGCGGTGCACGAGACGATTGCCGCTTTCGAACAGGGTCTCAAGGACAACGACGACAACATCTCGCCGAGCCAGATCTACGTCTACGCAGCGCTGCAGTCTGATGTGCCCTTTGCCAATGGTGCGCCCAACTTGTCGACCGATCTGCCGTGCATGATCGAACTGTCGAACACTCGCGGCGTCCCCATCGCCGGCAAGGACTTTAAGACAGGCCAGACACTCATGAAGACCCTGATCGCACCTGGCCTCAAGGCTCGGATGCTTGGTCTTCGTGGCTGGTACTCCACCAACATCTTGGGCAACCGAGATGGCGAGGTGCTCGATGCCCCCGAGAACTTCAAGACCAAGGAAGAGTCGAAGCTGGGCGTGCTGCACACGATTCTGCAGCCCGATACCTACCCCGACCTCTACGGCAACGTCGATCACGTCGTGCGGATCAACTACTACCCGCCGCGCGGCGACAACAAGGAAGGCTGGGATGCCATCGACATCTTCGGATGGATGGGATACCCGATGCAGATCAAGATCGACTTCCTGTGTCGAGACTCGATTCTTGCCGCTCCGATCGTGTTGGATCTTGCCCTCTTCATGGACCTTGCTCACCGAGCGGGTCAGTCGGGCGTGCAGGAGTGGCTCAGCTTCTACCTGAAGGCACCCCAAGCCCGAGGCGAAGCCGACCCTGAGCAGGACCTCTTCATTCAGCAGACCAAGCTGAAGAACACGCTCAGAGAGTGGATGGGCGAAAGCCCCGTCACCCACAGCGAAGCCGGCTAAATCCGAAGGATTTCGCTGGCTGAGCGTGCGCCAATGCGGAGCATTGGTGAGCAGCCCGGAGGGCTGCCGGAGGCCGGCTGACCCGAAGGGTCTGCCCGACGAGCGTGCGCCAATGCTGAGCGTGCGCCAATGCGGTGCAATCTCGCTGACGGTGAAAATCACCTACGACCGAGACGCGACTTTTTGTCGGACCGGTGCGTCCCCTACGGACAGCAATTGGCAACCAATTGCTGAAAACAAGGGGAAAGGTTCAACATGAATCCCAAAGCACTGGGTGCCGAGTTCATCGGCACGTTCTGGCTCGTACTCGGAGGGTGTGGCGCTGCCGTACTCGCCGCAAACTTTGGCGGAACGCCGGAAGGAACGAGCCTCGGCCTCGGCTTCCTCGGCGTCAGCCTGGCGTTCGGTCTCACCGTTGTCACCGGCGCATACGCGCTCGGCCCGATCTCGGGCGGACACTTCAACCCGGCCGTCACACTCGGCCTCGTCGCTGGTGGCCGCTTCGAAGCGGCCAAGGCTGTCGGCTACATCGTTGCTCAGGTGCTAGGCGGTCTCGCCGCAGCAGCTGTGCTCTTCGCCATCGCCTCTGGCAACAGCGACTTTGCGATCACCAACTCAGACCCAGGTGCGTTCGCGGCGAACGGCTATGGCGATCTTTCACCCGGTGGGTTCACGCTGATCTCAGCATTCCTCACTGAAGTGGTCATGACGGCCATGTTCCTCATCATCATTCTCGGTGCAACGGCCAAGAAGGCAGCTCCGGCGATGGGCGGCCTTGCCATTGGTTTGGGTCTTGTCTTGATCCACCTCATCTCGATTCCGGTGACAAACACGTCGGTGAACCCGGCACGGTCAACCAGCCAAGCCATCTTCGCCGGCGGCGACTACCTGCCACAGCTCTGGCTGTTCTGGGTGGCTCCGATTGTTGGTGCTATCGCCGGTGCGCTCATCTACCGCGGTGTGCTGGGTGACAACGAGGACGTTGTCGTCTAATCGGCGAGACTGGTCGGCGATCGAATCGCCCCGTTTGATCTGACCAGTCCGCACCGACAGCAATGAACTTTGGTGCATCCATGGGTTTGTGACTACCGTCACAAACTCATGGATGTTTCCGTTGTCTCGCAGGTCGAGAAGGCAACGAGCCCTCGCACGTGGTTGCTCGTTCCCAGCTTCCTTCTCGGCCCACAGACGTGGCGTGGGGTAGCTGAAGTCCTTCAGATGCTCAATCAGCGTTGCGTCATTCCAGCGCCGACGATGACAACACCTCGCCATGACGATCACCTTGCGCCGTGGCTCGAAGAGGTGCTCGCTGCAGTGCCAGAGCCTGATCCCGAACAGCCCATCGTTGCGGTCGGCCATTCGGCCTCCTGCCCTCGGATGCCGATGGTGGTCGATGCCCTTCTCGAGGCTGGTCACGATGTGGCCACCATGGTGCTGGTGAACGGGCGCTTTCCCGAAGATCAGGTCGTTCCGACTGATCGCGACTTCCCGCTTCGCGACACGCTTGATCGACTGGTGCGACCCGACGACTACCTCCCGCCCTGGCATCGCTGGTGGGGGCCCATGATCGAAGACATGCTGCCCGATGACGAGGCCCGCGAACGGGTGCTCTGCGAGGCCCGCCCTGTACCGCGGACCATCTTCGAGCAGGCCATTCCTGCCCCCAAGCTCGACAGCGAGATTGGCGTTGCATTCTTGGCAATGGGGGACATGTACCAACCGTCCTACGACGAGGCCAAAGCTCAGGGCTGGGCCATTGCTCGCATCGATGGCGAACACCTACACATGGTGGTTGACCCGGTACTGGTCGCAGGCACGCTGCTGTCCCTCGTCGGCCAAGCGGGCTGACCGTTAGGTCGACTGAATCGCCAATCGTGCGGAATGAGCGGACAGCACCGGCAGTCGCCGACCCGTGCATAGCCTGAGCCCGTGATCGAGCTTCCCGAGGTCGTGCGTGCCGCGCTCGACGACGACGTCAATCGTGGGTCGCTCGATGGCGCCGGTCCGTGGGTTGTCGGGGGAAACGAGATCGACTTTGCTCCCGCTGGTGACGATGCGCTCGTTGCTCGGTCGGCACGTCTCACCTGGCTCCGTGAGCGCCTCGTAGCTGAGGATGCTGCGGTCGCTGAGATCGCCGTTGGCCAGATTGTGGTCGACGAGATCGACGAGCAGGGGCATTGGATGGTCACTCGACGACCCAGCGGCGAACCAGCCGACTGGCTCGAGTCGCTCGGTGACATCCAGGGTTTGATCGAGCTCGTTGCTCGATCGCTTCGTCGGTTGCACGATCTCGAGCCAGGCGGTGAATTTCCCTTCGCAACGGGTTGGGAGGCGCTCCGGGACGAGGTCGTTGCTCGTCGCGATGCCGGCGAGATCGACACCAGCCTGCTTCCCCCGCACTACGCCAGGTATGACGCGGCCCGTCTCGTCGAGCTGTGGATCGAGGGCCGACCCGCGAATCCAGAGGATCTCGTGGTGTGCCACGGCGCTGCGACCCTGTCGAATTTCGTTGTCGACGCAGGCCAGTCCGCCGGCATGCAGGGGCTCGACCGCCTGTGTCTTGCTGATCGTCACCTCGATCTCGCTGTCATTCACCGAAGCTTGCACGAGACGCTTGGCGGTGAATCGCCGCTGATCTTCTTCGATGCCTACGGCATCGACCCAGGTTTGGTCGAACTCGATCACTACGTCTTGGCCGACTACTTGCGCACGCCAGTGCCCCGGACTTACCCGTGACAGCGATCCCTCTTGTCATCATCGGTCCGACGGCATCGGGCAAGTCATCGTTGGCACTTGCGATTGCCGAGCAGGTTGGCGCCGAGATCGTGTCTGCCGATGCGATGGCTGTCTACCGAGGAATGGACATCGGAACGGCGAAGCCAACCGCAAGCGAGCGAGAACGAGTTCGCCATCATCTCGTCGACGTGGCTGAGCCGGCAGACGACTACACCGTGTCGTTGTTCAAGGAGCAGGTCGACACAGCCTTGGTCGACATTGCGTCCAGAAGCCGCTCGGCGGTGCTGGTGGGCGGAACTGGCTTGTATGTCCGCGCCATCGTCGATGACCTGACGATGCCTGGTCAGTTTCCCGACGTCGCCGCTGAGCTCGAGCGCAACCTGGACACCGAAGCCCTGTGGCGACAGCTCGACGAGTTGGATCCTGTCGCTTCGGCAAAGATGGAGCGGACCAATCGGCGACGCATCGTGCGAGCACTCGAGGTCTGTATTGGATCGGGCCAGCCGTTCTCGTCGTTCGGGCCCGGGCTCGAGACCTATCCCAGCGTCCCGTTCGTGCAGGTGGGTCTCGACATCGACCGCGAAACCATGGACCACCGGATCAACGATCGATACGACGCTCAGGTGGCAGCCGGCTTTCTTGACGAGGCTCGAGAGGTCAAGGCAGGCCCGATTGGTCGGACGGCATCACAGGCGCTCGGCTATCGAGAGCTGATGGCCCATCTCGATGGAGAGCTCGAACTCGACGACGCACTCGAAGAAGCAAAGGCCCGGACGAGACGTTTCGCACGCCGGCAGCAGCGCTGGTTTCGCCGCGACCCCAGGATCACGTGGTTTTGTCATGATCATGACGAGCTGGTGTCGCTCGTGGTCGATCATTGGAAATCAGTGGGGTCTGAGGCCAAAGAGCTGCGAGACTCTGCGTCTTGACCGGCGACACGATTTCACTGACGAAACACCACGGCCTTGGCAATGACTTCCTCGTTGCGTTGAACCCGGCGCGTTCCCTCACAGCTGTTGACGCGATCGCCTGGTGCGATCGTCGCCGGGGTATCGGGGCTGATGGGTTGATCGAGGTGTCCGCGAACAACGACAGCGATGGCGCCCAGCTGTGGACCATGGTCCTGCACAACGCCGATGGCTCGCGGCCAGAAATCTCCGGCAACGGCATCCGTTGTGTTGGTCAAGCAATCGCCGACTCGTTGGGCGCTGACGGCGACCACAGTGCACTCATCCAAACCGACGCTGGCCTCCGCACCGTCCATGTCCGCCCGAGCGATGGGTCAGGCACCCGTTGGGTGCGTGTCGACATGGGCCAGGCGGCCGAGGGGCCAGCCATTTCCGACGCCTGGCCCACGCTCGGTGTGTGGGTGGACAACCAAGTTGGCCTTGATCTCGGGAATCCCCACCTCGTTGCGCTTGTCGATGATCCGATGGCGGTCGACATGGGCCGCATCGGTCCGGTGGTCGAAACCGATTATCCGGACGGGTGCAATATCCACGTCGTGCGAGTCGAGAACCCCAGCACGATCACAATGAACATCTGGGAACGAGGAGCCGGCCTCACCGAGGCGTGCGGATCCGGTGCCTGCGCGGCGGCCGCTGCCACCCACGGCTGGGGTCTCACTGAGCCCATCGTCAAGGTCAACATGCCGGGCGGATCAGCCGAGGTCGAGGTTGGCGACTCCGTCTTCCTCACCGGGCCAGCGACCTTGGTCGGCGAGGTGAGCCTGCGTGGGTGAAAAGCTCGACCTCTGGAGCGATCCAGAGGATCTCGACCCTGATCTCGTCGACGACGAAAACGCGGAGTCGGCCGAGTCGACGCACCGCGGCGCGTTTGGCGAGTTCGGCGGCCGCGATGCGTTCGACGGTGAAGCAGGGTTTCTCGATCGCAGTTTCCGTGAGCGAATCGTGCTCGTCGGGATGACCCGCGACGGTCAAACCGAGGCCTCAACGAAGGCGTCGCTCGATGAGCTCGAGCTGCTGGTCGATACAGCCGGAGCTGATGCTCCGGTCCGGATCACCCAAAAGCGTGATCGGCCCGACCCTGCCACTTTCGTTGGTAAGGGCAAGGTCGAAGAGATTCTCAGAGCGGCCAAGCGAATCGATGCCGACACCGTGGTGTTCGACGACGAGCTCACTCCAGCTCAGCAGTTCAATCTCGAGCGGCTGCTCGGGCGTACGGCGCTGGATCGAACCGCCGTGATCCTCGACATCTTCGCCCAGCACGCAACATCGACCGAAGGCAAAACCCAGGTTGAGCTGGCCCAGCTTCGCTACAACCTTCCTCGCCTCCGCGGCAAGAAGAACTTCAGCCAGCAGGGTGGCGGCATCGGCACCCGAGGCCCGGGCGAGACCCAGCTCGAAGTCGATCGTCGGCGTGTCGTTCGACGGATGCACAAGCTCGAAGGCGAACTCCGGGGCATTTCGGCCCGTCGTTCAAACCAGCGCAAGGCTCGTCACCGTTCGCCCTACAAGACGGTGTCGATCGTCGGCTACACAAATGCCGGCAAGTCGACGCTACTCAAAGCCATGACTGGGGCCGAGGTGCTCGTCGAAGATCGGCTCTTCGCAACGCTCGATCCGACCACTCGCAAGTTCCAGCTACCCGGCGGCGAGCAGATTCTGCTCACCGACACCGTTGGGTTTGTCAAGAAGCTGCCCCATCAGCTCGTTGAAGCCTTCAAGTCGACCCTCGAAGTGGCGGCGGCTGCCGATCTGCTCATCCATGTGGTCGACGGTGCAGGGCCGGATCCCGAAGCCCACATCGTTGCGGTGCGCGAAGTGCTGCGTGAGATCGGGGCCCACGAAGTGCCCGAGTTGATGGTGTTCAACAAGGCTGATCTGCCCGGCCCTGAAGATGACCCGACCCCCATTCCTCGGCTTGTCGCCCACAACCCTGGGTCGGTTGGTGTTTCCGCTCGAACCGGAGCGGGCATCGACGAGCTGCAACAGGCAATTACCGATGCCTTGCATGAGCTGTCGAGCCCCTATGAGTTGTTTGTGCCCTGGGCTCGGGGTGATGCGCTGGCGGCGGTGCACCGCGAGGGCGATGTCACAGAGGAACACCCCGGCGACGACGGCATGAAGCTCATCGCTCGCCTCGAAGACGCGTCGGCCAAGCGACTGGCTGAGTTCATCGTCGCTCGGATTCAGGTCTGACAGACTGAGCCGGTGCCAACCGAGTTGCCCTCCCCGTACGTTCCACCGCCCTATCCCTACGACCGGCTGATTCCGATCAGAGAGGTCGCCGCTTCGCACGACGGGGGAGCGGTCGATCTGTCGATCGGTTCACCCTCGGATGCGCCACCGCCGGCTGTGGTTGCCGCGCTCGGTTCGTCCGACACCGAACGGGGCTACCCGCCATCCATCGGAACGCTCGAGTTTCGCGAAGCTGCCTCGTCGTGGCTCAACCTCGTCGCCGGCACGTCGATCGGGCCAGCCGATGTTGCGGCGACCGTTGGTTCGAAAGAGGTCGTTGCCGGGATGCCGCACTGGCTCAAACTGCGCCGGCCTGAGCTCGACACCGTGTTGTTCCCAGCCATCAGCTATCCGAGCTACGGCATGGGAGCCGATCTCGCCAATTGTCGATCGGTTGCCGTGCCGGTCGATGACGAATGGCGAATCGATCTGGACGCCATTGATCCTGCTGATGCTGCTCGGGCGCTGTGTTTGTGGGTGAACACGCCCGGCAACCCCGCCGGTGCTATCGACGATCTTGAAGCAGCGGCTGCGTGGGGTCGAACCCACGGCGTGCCGGTGCTTTCAGACGAGTGCTATATCGAGTTCACGTGGGATGGCCCTGCTCGGTCGATCCTCGAACACGGGACCGATGGTGTGCTCGCCGTGCATTCGTTGTCGAAGCGGTCGAATCTCGCTGGTGCCCGTGCTGGCTTCTACGCCGGCGATACCGAACTCGTGCACTTTCTGAGTGAGGTGCGCAAACACAGCGGATTCATGCCGCCCGGGCCAGTGCAGGCGGCGGCCGTGGTGGCCTACCAAGATCAGACGCACGTCGAGGCACAACGCGAGGTGTACCGGAACCGGCTCGAACGCATGCGGGAGATTCTTGGATCAATCGGGGTCGACGCACCGATGCCAAGCGGCGGCTTCTATCTGTGGGCGCCAGCTCCTGACGGCGACGCATGGGCGCTCACCGAACGCCTCGCTCGCGATGGCGGTGCTGTGGTGAGCCCCGGTGAGTTCTACGGACCGCAGGGGTCGGGCCATGTGCGCATCGCCGTTGTGCAATCCGACGAAGCCCTGGAACTGATCGCGAGCAGACTCGGAGCTTGACCTGCGGAGCAGGTCACCAGGTAGCAGCGTTGCGTAGCGGAGCGAAGCAGCTCGTGGATTGAGACCCGGATGGGCGGAGCCTGACCTGCGCAGCAGGTCACAGTGTTATGGCCTAAGCCGAATAATCCGGTCGGTGCCTGTGCTCGTGCTCACGTAGATCGAGCCGTCGGCCGCTTGGTGGACGGCCCGCAAGCGACCGAACTCGCCATCGAGAATTGTGCGTTGGCCGAGATAGAGGCCCTCGTCGTTGAAGAACAGCAAGCGGAGCGTCTGGTTCTTGAGCGCAGCAACGCCGAGTCCGCCGTTGAGCGAACCCCAGCTGTCATGGTCAAACCATTCGCCGCCCGAGAGGGCCAGCGTTGATGAGCCGGTCGACCATTCGGCTGGGTCGGCATTGGGGAGTAACAGGTTCGTCATCGAGACCGATTCGTTGTAGCCAGGTACGGGGTTCCAGCCGGCGTTGGCCCCGGCAACGAGGCGGTTGACTTCGTCGTTGACGTTTGGCCCGTGCTCGACCGACCACATCTCGCCGGTTGTCGGGCGAGGGGAGAGCCCCTGCACATTGCGATGGCCGTAGGTGTAGATCAGACGGGTCGCAAGATTCGAACTGTCGATGAACGGATTACCAGCAACGGGCCCGCCGGTCAGTGGATCGACTCGCAGCACTTTGCCGCCGAGCGAGGCGAGGTTCTGGGGCAGCGAGCCAACGGCCGAGTCGCCAGTGCCGACAAAGAGACTGCCCGCAGGGTCGAACTCGAGTTGGCAACCGCCGTGTCGTCCCGTGGCGATGGGAAGCCCGCCGACGAGTGGATCAGCCACCCGCGATGCTGAGGTGCGATCGGGGGAGAGGGCCCAGGCCACGACCTGAATCTCGCGGGGCGAGGAATGACCCTGGCAGGTATAGAACCGCCGGTTTGCGCCGAAGTTTGGGTCGATCGCCAGACCCATCAAACCAGTTTCAGAATTCACGAAGAGGTCGCTGAGATCGGCAGCCAAATCTGTGGTTGTGCCGTTCGGGCCAATCAACACCAACCCACCGGGACGCTCGGTCACAAGGAGCGATCCATCGGGAAGCGACTCAATGTCCCACGGCGTCGTGAGACCGGTCGCGATCACCTCGGTGCCAATTGTTGGTGGCCCGGGGAACCGGCTCTGGTATTCCGGCAGAGCCATCACGGTTGCCGCGAGCTCTCGAAGCGGAAGGCCTCTGTCGATCTCGTTCACCCAAAACCTCAAGCCAGCGGGTTCGGGTAGGCGTTGCAAGAGTCCGAGAAAGACGAGAGTGGTCGCTACTTCGCTGTTGGTGATGGCTCGATGCTCTGGCGATTCAGAGACAGTGGCGACGAAGCCGCCGAGGCTCAACCGACCGCTGTCTATCTCGCCTGTCCAGAAGGCGAGCCCGCCGGCATCGGGCGCCCGGCCGAGCGAGCGTCGGTAGACGGCGGCAACAACTTGCTCAGTTGTTTGTGCTGCGGCGAGCTCCTCGAACTCGGCTCCCTCGAGAAATTGGTCGGCGATGCTCGGCAGCGACTGGCCGGACCGGCTGCGCTCGACCCAGAAGTCGAGCCCGCCGGCATCGGGGCGCCGATCAAACACGGCGCGGTAGAGGCGGAACACCGGGGCGATCGTTCCATCGAACTCAGGAGAAGAGATGAGATCCTCGATGAGAACTTCTGGAGGTTGGCCGGCCCGCATGCGCTCGGCCCAGAACTGCAACCCCGCAGGGTCTGGCCCGCGGGACAGGATGTCGCGGTAGGCCTGGTCGACGAACGTTTCTTCCGTAGGGAAGCGGCCGCCATTGACGGTCCCAGCAGAAACGGGGGCCACATCGATGGGAGCGGCCAAGGTGCCGAGCAGCGAGGCGAGAACAACAAGGCCGATGGCAAAGCGACGCATCGCGGCAAGGTAGCCAACGGTGGGGCGTCGCTTCCTGTCGGGGGGAAGAAGTTCAGAACTTTCGCCTCTACCGGTCGCTTGCCGCCGTCGCTGGCTGGCCACCGACTTCGAGTTGGCCGGTAGTGTCAGAGAGTGACCGATTTGTTCGAACTGACTGCCGAGTTGGTGAACCGACCGTCCGTATCGTTCGAGGAAGGACCGTTCGTCGATTGGCTCGAGGGCGAGCTGCGGGGCTGTTCTCATCTCGAGGTCGACCGCATCGGCGACAACCTCATTGCCCGTACAAACCTCGGCCTTGGCCAGCGCCTGATTCTGGCCGGACACACCGACACCGTTCCGGTGGCCGAGAGCGACGATCTGCCCGGCGGCTCCAACGCCAGCGCTCGGATTGAAGGCGACACATTGTGGGGAGTCGGGTCATCAGACATGAAGGGCGGCCTTGCCGTTTTCTTCGACATCGCCCGCACCGTTCCGGATCCCGCCATGGATCTCACGTTCGTGTTCTATGCACGAGAAGAAGTGGCCCAGGAGCACAACGGATTGATCGAGATCGCCGCCGAGCGGCCCGATCTACTCGAGGGCGATTGTGCGATCTTGGGCGAGCCGACAGACGGGGTGATTGAGGCCGGGTGCCAAGGCGCGATGCGCATCGAGGTCGAACTTGCCGGAGCCCGAGCCCACACGGCCCGCCCATGGATGGGCCGTAACGCCATTCACCGTCTCGGCGATCTCCTCAGCACGCTGGCTGCTTATGAGTCGCGTCGACCGACGATCGACGGCTGCACCTATGGCGAAACAGTGCAGGCGGTACATGTCGAGGGTGGTGTCGCCGGCAACGT